>DASQWH010000184.1:0-9013 GCA_035640335.1 Gaiellaceae bacterium
GAGCCGTTCGCCTCATTCACCGACAGCCCCGCCGCCCGCGCCGCCGCCGGAGCGCTCCGCCTCGACACGCTCGTCGTTGCACCGGCCGGGAACGACGGACCGGCCGGCCCGGGCTATGGCAGCATCGCCGGTCCCGGCGGCTCGACCGGCGCGCTGACCGTCGGCGCGACGGACCTGCGCCGCAGCACGCAGAGCGTGCGCGTCGTCGTCCGCAGTGGGCTCGACATCGTCTTCGACCGGCGCGTCCCGCTCGCAAGCACGGTCGCCCCGCGCCGCGGCCTCTCGGCGCCCGTCGCCCTCCCGCGCAGCGGGGCAAGCGGCCTCGAGAGCCTCTTCGACGAGGCCGGGGCCAGCCTCGTCGCCGGACGGGCGGCGCTCGTTGCGGCCGGAGCCGATCCGCCACTCGTGGCCGCGCGCGCGGCACGCGCCGGTGCCGCCGCCGCGGTCCTGTACGGCCCGACCCTGCCGGCCGGCGGGCTGGGACTCGACGAGGCGGTGAGCATCCCGGTCGTGAGCATCCCGCTCGATGTAGCCCGCCGCGCCCTCGAAGCTCGGCGCGCCGGCCGCCGCGTGACGGTCGCGATCGGCCCACCGCGCAGCCGGACCAATCCAGCCTACGCACGGGTGGCGGCGTTCTCGTCGCGCGGGCTCGCCTTCGACGGGCGCGTGAAGCCGGACCTCGTTGCCCCTGGAGTCTCGTTGCTGAGCTCTGACGCGGGGCGCAGCGAGGAGGGCTCCGAGCGCTACGCGAGCGTGAGCGGCTCGAGCGCCGCAGCCGCGACGGTTGCGGGCGCGGCGGCGCTGCTCGTGCAGGCGCGCCGCGAGCTCGACGCGTCCGCGCTGAAGGGCGTCCTCGTCGGAACGGCGCGGCCGATCACCCACGAGTCGGTCTCGTCGCAGGGCGCGGGGGAGGTGGACCTCGGCGCCGCGATGACCGCCGAGGTCGCGGTGCTCCCGTCGACGCTCAGCTTCGACCGGGCCGCGAGCGCGTCGTGGCAGGCGACACGCAAGCTGATCGTCCGCAACTTGTCCAGCCGGTCGGTGCGTGTGCAGATCGCGGCCGACGAGCAGCAGGGAGCAGCGTCACGCGGGCTCGTCTTCGCCGCCGCGCCGACGCGGCTGCGCATCGCGCCGGGCCGCTGGGAGAGCGTCTATGTCACCGGCCGCATCGCGTACGAGGGAGTCCCGAGGACGCCGATCGAGGGGATGCTCGAGGTCCGCGCCGAGCGGAGTGCTCCGCTGCGCGTGCCGTGGCTCGTCTCGTTCCGGCCGCGCGTGCGGACGCTGATCGGCGACGTCCGTCTGAGCGTGAAGAAGTTCAAGGCGTCCGACTCCGCTCCGGCGGTGCTCTCGTTCCGGGCGGGCGGCCTCGCGCGCACGTCGCGCGGAATGCAGATCGTCCCCGTCGGCCGCCTCGACCTGACGCTCGTCGGTCCCGGCGGTGAGCGGCTCGGGGTGCTCGCGCGGCTCCGCGATCTGCTGCCGGGCGTGCAGTCCTTCGGGCTCACCGGACGCGACGGCGAGGGCGAGCGGTTGAAGCCCGGGCACTACAAGCTGAAGCTGACGGCCTGGCCGACCGGCGACGGCGTGCCGAGCCGCGCCTCGGTTTCGTTCACGGTCAAGTAGGGTCGTATACTCGACGCGATTCTCCTGCTAATCGGCCAAAGGAGCGCCCGTTGACGACCGTCGAAGCACCCGTCTCCCACCTCCGCGAGGACCCCTTCCAGCTCGCCCAGCAGCAGCTGCAGAAGGTCGCGGACATCTTCAAGATCGACCCGAACCTCGTCGAGGTGCTGAAGGAGTGCAAGAAGGCGGTCGTCGTCTCGGTGCCGGTCGTCATGGACGACGGCACGGTGCACGCGTTCGAGGGCTACCGGGTCACGCACAACATCGCCCGCGGACCGTCGAAGGGCGGTATCCGCTACCACCCGGACGTCACCCTCTCGGAGGTCAAGTCGCTCGCGATGTGGATGACGTGGAAGTGCGCGCTGATGAACATCCCGTTCGGCGGCGCGAAGGGCGGCGTCATCTGCAACCCGAAGAGGTTGTCGCGGATGGAACTGCAGAAGATGACCCGCCGCTACACGACGGAGATCATCAACGAGATCGGGCCGGAGAAGGACATCCCGGCGCCGGACGTCGGCACCGACCCGTCGGTGATGGCCTGGATCTTCGACACGTACTCGATGAACAAAGGCCACTCGGTGCTCGGCGTCGTCACCGGGAAGCCGCTGAACGTCGGCGGCTCGCTCGGCCGGCTCGAGGCCACCGCTCGCGGCGCGATGTACTGCATCCGCGAGGCGACGCGGAAGCAGCAGCTGCCGATCGAAGGCCTGCGCATCGCCGTGCAAGGCTTCGGCAACGTCGGCAGCTACCTCGCCAGGTTCATGCACGGGCTCGGCGCGAAGGTGGTCGCCGTCTCCGACTCGTCGAGCGGCGTCTACAACCCCGAGGGGATCGACGTCGACCTCGCGCTCGCGCACAAGCAGGAGACCGGGGCGCTCTCCGGCCTGCGCGGGACCGAGGCCGTCTCGAACGACGACCTGCTGCTGCTCGACTGCGACGTGCTCGCGCCGTGCGCGCTCGAGCAGGTGATCACGAGCGAGAACGCGGACAAGGTCAAGGCCAAGATCATCTGCGAGGGCGCGAACGGGCCGGTCACGCCGACCGCGGACGAGATCCTCGACGAGCGCGGTGTGCTCATCCTCCCGGACATCCTCGCCAACGCGGGCGGCGTCGTCGTCTCGTACTTTGAGTGGGTGCAGGGCCTGCAGGAGTTCTTCTGGAAGGAGGACGAGGTGAACGCGCGGCTGAACGACATCGTCACGCGCGCGTTCAACGAGACGTGGGCGACGCACGAAGGCCGCGGGACGAGCATGCGGATGGCCGCGTACGGGCTCGCGGTGCAGCGCGTGTCCGAGGCGACGACGACGCGCGGGCTGTACCCGTAGCCCAGGTTGTTCTCTACACCGCGCGGGACTGCTCGTTGTGCGAGCGGGCGCGGGCGACGCTGGCCGCGATCCGCGAGGACGTCGAGTTCGAGCTCGAGGAGGTCGACATCACGGGCAACCCGGAGCTCGAGGCCCGCTACCGCGAGCTGCTGCCGGTCGTCGAGATCGACGGCGAGCAGGCGTTCACGTACTACGTTCACATCGATTCCTTCCGACGACGAGTGACACAAACAAGCGGCTGAGCGCCGACTTTGTGACTGTCCGGCGCATGGCCTGAGCCGGAATGGCAGAATCCTTGTGCCGTGTTACAAGCGCCGACGCAAGAGCTCACCGGGAACGATCGACTGACCGTCGGCGTCGCAGCACGGCTCTCCCGCTACCTGCAGGTACTCACGCAGGCGAAGAAGATGGGCAAGGACCGCATCTCCTCGCAGGAGATGTCGGATTACACGAACATCAACGCGACGCAGATCCGCCGCGATCTCTCGGCGTTCGGCAAGTTCGGCAAGCGCGGCGTCGGCTACAACATCGACTCGCTGCTCGGCGAGATCCGCCGCATCCTGCGGACGCAGGGCCAGCACAACATCGTCCTGGTCGGCGCGGGACGGCTCGGCGAGGCGATCGCGTCGTCGCCGATCTTCGCCGAGCACGGGATCAATATCGCGGCGGTCGTCGACACTGACGCGGAGAAAGTGGGGCGGACGGTCGGCAACGTCGAGGTCAGCGACTACCGCGACCTCAAGCAGCTCGTCGCCGAGAAGAACATCATCGTCGGCGTGCTCGCCGTGCCGGCCGCGAGCGCCCAGGAGGCCGCGGACGACCTCGTCGACGCGGGCCTGAAGATCGTCTTCAACTATTCAGAGGCGCTGCTCGACGTGCCGCAGGACGTCGCCGTCCACACCTCGAACCCCGCTGTCGACCTGCTGTACGCCCTCTATTTCCACCTGACTTAGCCCGATACGCCAGGTAGGCCGACCGTCGTCGGCTCGGGCTCTGCCGCCTGCGCGCCGGCAAGGCCGGGCTTGGGCGCGGCGGCGCGTAGGCGCCGGATGCTCGGCACCGCCAGGATCGCGAGCGTCGAGCCGAGGAGCAACGCGGCCGCGAGCCAGAGCGTCGCGTCGATGCCGATCGCGTCGGCGAGCGGGCCGGCGAGCGCGAAGCCGGCGGGCATGAACAGCAGCGAGCCGAGCCAGTCGTACGCGCTCACGCGCGAGAGGGCCTCACGGGGGACGTGCTCCTGGAGCGCGGTCTGCCAGAGCGTGACGGAGAAGTCGAGCGTGATCCAGGCAACGGCCGCCGCCAGTGCGACGACGAGCGCGGGGAAGGGCCGGATGAGCACGACCGGCTGGAGGGCCGCGACGCTGATCAGGAGGTAGCCGGTCGCGAGGGGGCGGCGGGGGCGCAGACGGAGGGCGGCGAGGCTGCCGATCACGGAGCCGATCGAGCCGCCTGTGACGATCAGGCCCCAGTCGCGTGCGCCGCCGAGCTCGCGCTCGCACACGACCGGGCCGAGCACGAAGAACGACGCGATCGCCAGGTTCCAGACGGCGAAGTAGACGATGCTCGTCCAGACCCAGGTTCGCGCGGTGAGCTCGCGCCAGCCTTCGACCAGGTCGGCGACGAAGTTCTTGCGCTCGCCGGCGGTGGTCAGGACTGGCAGCCGGACGAGGAACCAGGCGCTGGCCGCGAACGTGACGGCGTCGACCGCGTAGACCCAGCCCGCGCCGAACGCGGCGACGAGGACGCCGGAGAGCGCCGGCCCCGCAACACCGAAGACGTGGCGCGAGAGGCCCATGAGGGCGTTCGCCTGCTGAAGCCGACCGGCGCTGACCGTGTCCGGAACGAGCCCGCTCGAGGCCGGAACGAAGAAGGCCGCGCCCGCGCCGTGGACGGCGGCGATGAGGGCGAGGTGCCAGAGCTCGGCGTTTCCGGTCAGGAGCAGGAACGCTCCGACCGCCTGGCCGGCGCCGCGCACGAGATCCGCGCTCAGCATCACGTACTGGCGGGGCAGGCGGTCGGCCCAGACGCCGCCGACGAGCATGAGCCCGGCTCTCGGCACGAGGTTCGCGGCGAAGACGATGCCGACCGAGGTCGCCGAGCCGCCGATCGTCAGCGCGGCGAACGCGACGGCGACGACGATCATCGAGTCGCCGATCGCCGAGAGGCTGTGTGCCGTCCAGAGAAGCCGGAATCGGGGCTCCTCCTGGAGCGCCCCGAGGTTGCGTCGAAAGCCGATCACGGACCGATCACGGGCGGACGAGAGTATGCGCCGTCAACGGCCAAAAACCAAGCCTGGTCGAAGGCGCCGTGTCCTCTCGAGCCACGTCCGGCGTCTGACACCGGCCCCGGTCTCACCCTCGAAGCGTCTTAACGGGGTCTGACCCCGCTTCGCGGTCTCACCCTCGAAGCGTCTTAACGGGGTCTGACCCCGCTTCGGCGCGGCTCGCCAAGGCATACCGTTTCTCTCTTTACGGGGTCTGACCCCGTAAAGGCGAGAGCTCCCGGGTCGCGGGAGCTCCCTGGTCCGGAGCGGCTCTGTCCCAAAGGCCTAGGGCTTGTCGCGCACGTCGAGGACGCCGTCGCTGCCGCCGTCCTTGAGAAGCTTCCGGGGGTCAAGAAGCACCGCAGGTCACCTCTCAACACTCGCCGCATGGGTAGACGCCACTACAGCTATCGGCCGGCAGCGCGCCCGCCTCGCGCCAAGTTCCCCCCTCCGAGGCACCCCCGATGAGGATCCTCCTCTGGCATGGCTACTTACTCGGCGGCACGGGGTCGAACGTGTACACGCGCGCGCTCGCGCGAGAGTGGGCGCGCGCCGGCCACGACGTCGTCGTCTTCACGCAGGAACCGCACGCGGGACGTTTCGACCTCGGCGGCGCGGCCGTCGTCCGCCCAGACATCGGCGGCCTGCTGCCCGTCTTCGTTCTCGACCGCTACGAGGGGCTCGAAGCCAAGCTGGTGCAGGACCTGACGCCCGGGGAGCGCGACCGCTACGTCGACGCGAACGCGGGCGCGCTTCGCGAGCACCTCCCGGCCGATCTCGTGTTCGCGAACCACGTCGTCATGGGCGGCCCCGTCGCAGCCGCGAGCGGCGCCCGGTACGCGGTCAAGGCGCACGGGTCGGAGCTCGAGTACTCGCTGCGCGATCGCCCCGAGCTGGCCGCGTGGGGGAGAGAAGCGCTCGCCGGCGCGGAAGCGGTCTTCGTGGGCTCCGAGCACATTCGCGAGGTGCTCGAGGGCGTCGTCGGCCACGTCGACCGCGTGCACGAGGTGCCGCCGGGCGTGGACATCGAGGAGTTCACGCCTCGGACGCGGGACGAGGCCCTGCGCCGGCTGGTCGCGGAGGCCCGCGCCGACCCGCCGAACCCGGGCAACGCGAACGAGCGCCTCGCCGACGAGGGCAACGCCGACCGGCTCGCCGAGTTCCTGGCCGGCGACGAGCCGACCGTCCTCTTCTTCGGCAAGCTCCTCTACAACAAGGGCGTCCACGTGCTCTTCGAGGCGCTCCAGGGCGTCGACGCACGCACCGTGGTCGTCGGCTTCGGCGACTACCGCGCCGAGCTCGAGCGCACGGCTCCGGAGCGCACGCTCTTCACGGGCCCGTTCGAGCACCGGCACCTCGTGCACCTGATCCCGCTGGCGGACGTGACCGTCGTCCCGTCGATCTTCCCCGAGGCCTTCGGCATGGTCGCCGCGGAGGCCGCCGCAGGCGGATCCCTGCCGCTGGTCGCGCGCCACTCCGGTCTCGCCGAGATCGCCGCGGGCCTCGAGGCCGAGTACCCCTCCGAGCACGCCGACCTCGCCGGCTTCGAGACCGGCAACGCCGACGACCTGCGGGAGAAGCTCCGCCGCCTGCTCGCCCTGCCGCGCGCCGAGCGCTCCGAGCTCGCCGCCGCCGCCCGTCGCGCCGCCGTCGAGCGGTGGAGCTGGGCCGGAGTCGCGAGGCGGCTGCTCGAGCCGGTTCTCTAACCTTCCGGCGTGGGCGAGGAGCAGAAGCTGAGCCCCGACGAGCAGCTTCGCCTCGCGCGCGAGCTGTACGAGGGCGCTACGGACCTCACCGTCGCGGTCGAGGAGGAGTTCGCGATCCTCGATCCCGAGACGCTGTCGCTAACGAACCGCTTCGAAGAGCTGCAGGCCGAGGCGAAGGACACCGAGCTCGAGCCTCACCTCGTCGGCGAGCTGATTGCGTCCGAGGTCGAGATCCGGACCGGCCGCTCGGAGACGTTCGCAGAGGCGGCAGCGCGCATTCCCGAGCGGCGCGCGGCCCTGCGCGCGTTCGCCGACAAACTCGGCGTCACGCTCGGCGCGACGGGTACGCACCCGTGGAGCCCCTGGCAGGAGCAGCGGATCATCGACACGCCGCACTACCGCCGCAACGACGAGATCCTCCGCTACGTCGTCTGGCGGAACAACAGCTTCGGGCTGCACGTCCACGTCGCGATCAAGGGGCCGGACCGAGCCGTCCAGGTCACCGACGCGCTCCGCGCCTACCTCCCCGACCTGCTCGCGCTCTCCGCCAGCTCGCCGTTCGTCGAGAACGTCAACACGGGCCTGCACTCGGCGCGCTCGCAGATCTTCACGCGCTTCTTCCCCCGCTGCGGGATCCCGGACGCGTACGGCGACTGGGCCACATTCGACGATTACGTCCGCTTCCTCTACCAGACGGAATCGATCGACGAGCACACGCAGATGTGGTGGAGCGTGCGGCCGCACCTTGCCTTCCCGACCGTGGAGATCCGGATCTGCGACGCCCAGCCGCTCCACGAGGAGGCGATCTCGCTCGCGGCTCTCGCCTACGCTCTGACCGCGCGCCTCGCCCGCGCGATCGACGACGGCGAGCCGGTGCTGCTGCCCTCACACCGCCTGATCGAGGAGAACTTCTGGCGCGCGATCCGCCATGGCCTCTCCGGGAGCCTGATCGACCTGCGGACGCTCGAAGTGCGTCCCGCGCGCGCCGCGATCGAGGAGCTGATCGAGTACGTCCAGCCCGTCGCAGACGAGCTCGGCGCGGCCGAGTACCTCGCCGTGCCGACGGCCAACGCCGCCGAGCGGCAGATCGCCCGCTTCGACGAAGGGGCGACACTCGAGGAGATCTACGCCGAGCAGGTCGCTCCGATGCGAGAGCCCGTTGTCTGAGCAAGAACGGGAGGCCACTCCCGAGGAGCTCCTCGACGCGGTCCGGAAGATGAAGGTCTCGGACCTCCTGCTCTCGACCGTGGCGACGACCGCGAACCTCGGCTACGCAAAGCTCGAGACGGAGTCGCGCGACCTCGAGCAGGCCCGGCTCGCCGTCGACTCGATCAAGGCGATCCTGCCTCTGCTCGAGGGTCACGTCGCCGACGAGGTGCTGCGCGACTTCAACCAGCTCGTCGCGAGCCTCCAACTCGCCTACGTGAAGGCCGCCGAGGAGCAGCCGAAGGGCGATGCCGAAAGCTGACCTCGCCTAGACGCGCGCCGCCCGGAGGCGGCAGAATCGCCCGATGGGGAGGGGAAGGCTCGTTCGCGGGCTCGTCGGGGTCGCGGGCGCGGTGCTCGTCGCGGCGGTCGCGCTGCAGTCGCCGACTCAACGTGCCGGCTACTTCGTCGTCGCCGCCGGCGAGATCTGGAGCCTCCCGGGTGTCGACGCAGACGGCATCTACTTCAACGGGCCCGGCCCCGCGGAGTCGATCAACGTCCGCGTCTACGCGGACGCCGACGGGGCTCTTCCCGGCGCGCTCGTCGCGGACCGGGGAAGTCAGGCTTACGAGGGCGAGGAAGGAGACCTCGAGGTCGCGCTCGCGCCCGAGGTCGCGCTCGAGACCTACTGGACCTCGGTGCAGCTGAACCAGGACTTCAACCCGGAGGGGCAGTGGGGCTGGGCGGATCGCGTCGTGCATTTGAACGCCGGCGCGGCCTGGCGCAACCCGGGCGACCGCTTCGGGACGCGCTGCACGACGTTCACGCGGCGCATGAAGCAGTGCAACCTCGCCCCGGCCGCACCGGATCAGGTGTTCCGGCTGCGCGGCGCAGTCGTTGATCCGCCACCACCTCCTCCACCTCCGCCTCCACCACCTCCTCCACCC
>DASQWH010000185.1:0-14901 GCA_035640335.1 Gaiellaceae bacterium
CTCGCCCTGCGGGCCCTGTGGACCCTGCGGGCCGGTTGCGCCCGTGGCACCCGTGGCGCCGGTCTCACCCTGCGGACCCTGTGGCCCCTGAGGACCCTGCGGGCCGGTTGCGCCCGTAGCGCCCGTAGCGCCCGTCTCGCCCTGTGGACCCTGTGGGCCCTGCGGCCCCTGCACGCCCTGCGGGCCCTGCGGCCCCTGGGCGCCCTGAGGCCCTTGCGGACCCTGCGGACCCTGCGGGCCCTGCGGCCCGACGCCGTTCCAGTTGAGCCGCGTCCACCCCGTCCCCAACGACGAGCAGGACGTGAACTGGCCGACGATGACGATCTGACCCTGTCCGGCGCCCGAGCTCTTCGTGCACGAGTAGATCAGACCGGACGGCGGCGCGCCTTCTTCGGCTGCGGCTCCGCTCACGACGAGGACCGCGACCATGGCAGCCGCCGCAACGGCCGCCGTGAACACGCCTCGAGAGACGATCCTTCGTCTCTTCTTCATAACTCCCCCTTGCTGCTTGTGTCGCGCGAGGTCGCCCCGCGCCGCAGTTCGATCGAGTGACTTCACTGGCTCACTCCCCTTCTCGGCCGCCGCAGTCGCGTGTTGTCCGCTCGTTCGGTGTCCGTGTAGGGCAGCGGCCTCCCATGGCGCGACGCGCCTTGGCCACTCTCGCAACGGCCGCGCCGGGCCGCATCGGCCGAACGGCCTATTCGCCGTTCAAATTTTGTGAACGCCGTGCGACGATCTCCACGGCCGCCTCGCGGCTCGGAACCTCCAACTTCCGCAGAATCGACGCGACGTGGCGCCGGACCGTCGTGCCCGTGATAAAGAGCCGCTCCGCGATCTCCTTCGTCGAGAGCCCTTCGCGCAGACAGTCGAGCACCTCCCACTCGCGCGTCGTGAGATCGCGAGGGCTCGGCCGCGTCAGACCGCCCTCTCCGTGGCCGACATTCGCGCGGAACTCTCGGATCAGCCGAGCGGCGAGCGCAGGCGGCAGCGCCGCGTCGCCGCGCAGCACGGCCTCGAGCGCAGGCCCGAGCCGTGCCGGGTCCATCCCCTTGAGCAGATAGCCCGATGCGCCTGCCTGTAGCGCCGCGAACAGGTCGTCGTCGTCGCCCGAGGCCGTCAGGATCACGACCTGCGTGTCCGGGAGCCGCGCCCGGATCTCGGCCGTCGCCTCGATCCCGTCGCCGCCGGGCATGTGGATGTCGAGCAGGCAGACGTCGGGCCGGTGCTGAAGAGCTGCGGCGACCGCCCCGGAGCCCGTCGTCTCCTCCGCGCAGATGACGAAGCCTGCCGCCTCCAGGGCGAGCCGCACTCCCACGAGCGTCGGCGCGTGGTCGTCGGCGATGACGACCCGCGGCCGCTTCACGAGCAGATGCGGCAGGCAGCGCGCAAGCAGATCGTCCACGGGACGATCGCTTCTGCAGGGAGCTCTCCGTGCTCAGAAAGGTGTGGCCGGGCTGCGGGCGCCGCTTTCCCCCTCCGCAGGCAGACAGATCCGTCACGGTGGCGCTACCCGAAATTCCGCCACGACAAACCAGGAGCGGCGACCCGGCGCGCGCGCAGCCCCGGGTCGCGAACGCCTAGACGCGCGGCCCGCCCGGGCGCCCGGTGCCCTGAGGCGGCTGGTTCCCGCCGCCGCCGTCCTGCTCAGGGCAGTCGTCACGCAAACGCGACGTTCCGCGGTCCTGCGCCTCGACGAACGGGTCCGCGACACCGGCCTGGACGTCGCCCGATCGCGAAGGGCCCGACCTGCCCGCCGCGAGCGCACCGGTGGCCCAGACGGCGACGACGACCGCGATCACGGCAGCGACCGCGAGCACGACTCCGAGATCGAACCTGCGTGTCGTGTTCCATCTCTCACCCCTTCCTCACGGAATCCGCCCGAACCAGAGCGCCGAGAGGCTCGCTCCGACGAGCAGGAAGAACGCGCCGGCCCCGGCGAACGCAGCGGTCAGCTCGCGCTCCTCGTCCTCGTAGGAGACCTGCGAGCCGATCTCCTCGTACACGGCCTCGAGGTCGGCCTGGGTCGGAGCCGCGAAGAAGCGTCCGCCCGTCTCCTGGGCGATGCGCCGCAGCGTCTCGGGGTCGGGCGGGACGGAAACGGTCTGCGTCCCGCCGCCGAACTCGTTCGGGATCTCGACGGTGCCTGCATTCGTGCCGAGCGCGATCGTGTAGATCGGGACGTTGGCCTCCTTCGCCTCGTCGAGTACGTCGAGCGGGTCGACGCCCGCAGTGTTCGTCCCGTCCGAGAGCAGCAGCACCGCGAACAGCTTCTTGTCGGAGCGCTGGCCGTTCTCGTCGCGAGGAGCGAGCGCGATGGAGTCGCGGATGCCGTCGCCGATCGCCGTGCCGACTTCGCCCTGGATCGACTCGAGGGACGAGCGAACGGCCTCGCGATCGTCCGTCGGCTCCTCGAGCACCCGCGTCGCGTTGGAGAAGGAGACGAGGCCGACCTTGAAGCGATCGGGCAGCTGGTCGAGGAACCGCGAGGCCGCCGACTTGGCGGCGTCGAGCCGTGTCGGAGCGACGTCGGTCGCGTTCATCGACGCGGAGCCGTCCATCGTCAGCACGACGGTCGCGTCGTCGCGCGGCACGGCGACCACGGCCTGCGGCCTCGCCATCGCGACGATCAGCGCCGCCAGCGCCGCGAGCGCGAGCAGCGCCGGAATGTGCCGCCGCCGGCCGGGAGACGCGTCGACGACGTTGGCGAGCAGGTCGAGGTTCGTGAACCGCGCCGCGTACTTGATCCGCCGCCGTTGGATGAGCCAGTACGCGAGCAGCCCGACCGGAATCAGCAACAGGCCCCAGAGGACGAACGGGCTCGCGAAGCTCATCGCCGCCTCCTCTCCCGCGCCACGAAGCCGGCGTACGAGTGCAGCCAGTCCCCGGCCGTCGAGAGGACGAGATGCGGCACGCCGAGCGACGCCAGCTCTTGGGCTAGCCCAGCCCGCTCGTCCGCCGCAGCCGCCGCGAACCGCTCGCGCAGCTTCCGCCGCGCAGTGTCGACGTGGAGCTTGCGGCCGGTCTCGGGATCGACGAGCCAGAGGTGACCGACGTTCGGGAGCTCCTGCTCGCGCGGATCTCTGATCTCGACGGCCACGACTGCGTGCCGTGCGGCGAGCTGCAGCAGCGGCGAACGCCAGTCCCGCGGCCCGCGGAAGTCGGACACGACCGCCACGAGCGAGCGCTGGCGCGCCACGCGGCCGACCTGGGCCAACGCAGCTCCGATCGACGTGGCGCCTACGCGCTCCGTCTCCGGCTCGCGGCGAACGGCGAGCAGAACCGCGAGCAGGCCCACGCGGCCCTGGCGCGGGCGGAGCATGACCGAGTCTGTCCCGCCGAAGGTGACGACGCCGATCCGGTTGCCGCGGCGCGACGCGATGTGGCCCGTCGCGACGGCCACGCCCTCGGCCACGTCCCACTTCCGCCGATCCGCCGTGCCGAAGCGCATCGACGGAGAGACGTCGAGCACCACCCACGACGTCAGCGCGCGCTCGGCGACGTCGACGCGCACCTGGACGGTGTTCGATCGCGCCGTCGCGTTCCAGTCGATTCGTCGCACGTCGTCCCCCGGCTCCCACTCACGGATCTGCGCGAGCTCGGTGCCGATGCCGACGGACGCGGTGCGGTGTTCGCCGGCGAGGAGGCCGTCGATGCGGCGCCCGATCTGGAGGTCGAGCGCGCGCAGGAACGCCTCCGGCAGCGGGCCGGGGCCGGGCCGGTCGGGCGTCCGCTCGCGAGTGAGAGGCGCGGCGGTCATGCGGCGCGCTCGGTGAGGTCGATCTCAGGCACGGGCACGACGTCGAGCACGGCGTCGACGATCGCGTCGGGCCCGACCTCTGCCGCGAGCGCCTCGTAGCTGAGGACGAGCCGGTGGTGCAGCGCGTCCTTCGCGA
This sequence comes from Gaiellaceae bacterium, assembly GCA_035640335.1. GTDB lineage: Bacteria > Actinomycetota > Thermoleophilia > Gaiellales > Gaiellaceae > VAXT01. Next base: position 3,894 of record DASQWH010000185.1, read on the forward strand.
GCTCGCGCACGTCCTGCGGAAGCACGTAGTCGCGCCCGCGGACGAGCGCGAGCGCACGAGAGGCCGTCATCAGCGAGATCGGGCCGCGCGGACTGGCTCCGAAGGACACGTACGAGGCGAGCTCGCTCAAGCCGACCGACTCCGGGTCGCGCGTCGCCGACGCGACCTGCACCGCGTAGCGCGAGAGCGCCGGGTCGACATACACCGCCCGCGCACGCGCACGGAGAAGCGAGAGCTCGTCGAGGTCGAGGATCTGGCGCACCTCTGCGAGTCCCGCGAGCGAGCGGTCGACGACGGTCAGCTCGTCCTCCGGGGCCGGGTAGCCGACGACGACCTTGAGCATGAACCGGTCGACCTGCGCCTCGGGCAGCGGGTAAGTGCCCTCCGACTCGATCGGGTTCTGCGTGGCGAGGACGAGGAACGGCGCGGGGGCCGCGAACGACTCCTTGCCGATCGTCACCTGCCGCTCCTGCATGACCTCGAGCAGCGCGGACTGCACCTTCGCCGGCGCGCGGTTGATCTCGTCGGCGAGCAGGAAGTTGCAGAACACCGGCCCGAGCTCGACGTCGAACTCGGCGTCGTGCGGCCGGTAGATGCGCGTGCCGATCAGGTCGCTCGGCATCAGGTCGGGCGTGAACTGGATGCGGTTGAACGTGCCGCCGAGGACCTGCGCGGTCGTCTTGATCGTCAGCGTCTTGGCGAGTCCGGGCACGCCCTCGATCAAGAGGTGGCCGTCCGCCAGCAGGCAGACGAGCACGCGCTCGAGCATCGTGTCCTGCCCGGCGATGACGCGTTTGATCTCGAACAGCGCGCGCTCGAGCGATTCCGCGGACGGCTCCGCGCCGGCCACTGACAGTTGGTCAGACATTCGTGGTCTCCTCTCTCGACTGAGTTCCGGAGCCAGGAAACCCGCCGCGCCTAAGGGCAGCCTGAGCGGTTCCTAAGAATTTCCTGAGAGCGCTCGGCTTCAGGGGCGCGGCCGTTCGACCGCGCCCCGTCAGCCGGCACTAGCGGCGCGAGATCTCGTAGACCGCGCCGGCCGAGAGCGAGACGACGTAGAGGTTGCCGTTCGGCCCGGTCTCGATGTCAGTGCCGACACCGAACCCCGTGCCGAAGAGCAGGCTCTCGCTCTCGGTGATGTCGTGCTTCGCGTTGTTGTCGGCGACCCGGTCCTCGAGGCGTGGATCGTCGACGGCGATCTTCTGTCGGTTGCCCGTCAGGTTGAAGTGGAACAGGTACCCGCCCGCAGTCAGCGGCGTGGCCGCCCCGGCGAACAAGTCGTTCTCGTACTGCGGGCCGAGCGCGCGACCGCGCAGGAAGCCGATGGCGGCAGGCGGCACGGCGAACTTCCAGCTGAACTCGGGGTCGCTGTAGTGCGAGCCGGGCAGCTGGAACAGCCGCGAAAGCGCCGCCCCAGGCGTGTCCGCGATGTTCGCCGGCCCCCAGCGGATCTGCTGGAGTTGCGCGCCGGGAATCCCGCCAGACGGCGGCAACGTGACCTCGATCTCCTTGAACTGGGCGATGCGGGAGACCGGGCCCATGATTTGGATCCAGCCGCCGTTCATGCCGCGCTCGACGCGGTTCAGCTCGTCGAACGCGTCGTCGGCGTTCTGCTGATCCCAGAGGCTGCCCGAGACCGGGTCGACCGCGATCCCGAACGTGTTGCGCAGCCCGTAGGCGAAGAGGCGCTGGATGTTCGCGCCCGCCTCGCCGCTACGCTGCGCACCAACCGCGAAGAACGGGTTGTCGGTCGGCGTCGAGCCGTTCGGGTTGATGCGCAGGATGACACCGCTCAGATGGTTGTTGTCCGGCGCCGGTCCGCCGAACTGGTCGTCGGCGGTCGGCGGCGTCGGGCCCTGTTCGAGGTTCTGCATCTCTCCTCGACGCCCCAGATCGCCCGTGGCGACGTAGAGCTTCCCGTCGGCGCCGAACGTGATCACGCCGCCGTCATGGTTCCCGCGCGGCGGCTGGGCCGAGTCTCCCTGCCCCGGCGGGTTCGGCCCTCCGTCGTTCTGGAACGACCGCAGCATGAGCAGGTTCTGGTCGTAGACGAGCGCCGAGCCGGTCCACACGAACCGGTCGACGCGGTTCCCCCGCAGCGGCACCTGCAGGATGTCCGCCGAGTCCGGAAGACCGGAGATCGCTGCGTCGGAGCAGGCCTGTTCCTCCGGCTCGAAGGGGTCGCCGCTCGGCGGCACGATCGCTCGGCACGACCAGTACAGGTAGACGCTCGAATTCGTGGGGAAGTTCGGGTGCAGGGCCATCCCGAGGAGGCCCCGCTCCGATGCGTTGTTGACCGAGAGGTCGAGGACGACGCTCTGCACCGAGCCGTTCACGACGCGTTTGACCTGGCCCGTGTTCTTCTCGGCGATCAGGAAGTCGTTCGGCCCGAGGAACGCCATCGTGCTTGGCGTGACGAGACCGCTGACCACGGTCCTGACGCGCAGGTTGGGATCGAGCACAGCCGGCCCCTCCTGAGCGGCGACCGGCGAGCTCAGGATCCCCACGGCGAGCGTAATCCCCGCCAGGAGGATCCACACTGGGCGAATTGCTTGCTTCAAGAAAAGACACCTCCCGTTGGTCGGACTGCTCGAACGACGACGATCGAGAGGCGGCCCCCGTGCGAGCGGGGCAGCTCGATGCACCCCCTGCGCCATACCCCGCTCGGTTAGTACGGAGATGCGTGCGAGTCGGTTTGAATGCTTGTGTGGTCTCGCACACGGGTAGCGTGCGAGGCGTGTCGCGACTCACGGCTTTGCTCGCGCTTGCCTTGACCGCGTGCCCCCTGTCTGCTGCGGCGCCGGCGCGCGGAGACGCGCAGTTCGACGGCGCTGCAGCGTGGGCCTTCCTCGTCAGGCAAGTGGAGCTCGGACCGCGTCCTGCAGGGTCACCCGCGTCACGTCAGCTCGGCGCCGTCTTGCGCGCATCGGTGCCAGCGGGGCGCTTCCAGTCCGTCCCGGGCGGTCTCCGGAATGTGGTCGGCGTCGTCCCGGGCCGCCGGCCGGGACGGGTCGTCGTGATCGGCGCGCACTACGACACGAAGGATCTCGACGGCTTCGTCGGGGCGAACGACAACGCATCGGGCGTCGCGGTCGTGCGCCAGCTCGCTCGTACGATCCGGCCTCGCACGTTGCGGCCCACCGTCGTCTTCGTCTTCTTCGACGGCGAGGAGACTCCACGCGACGCGCCGGATCCGAGCATCCTCCGCAGTGGCCTGCGCGGGAGCAAGGTCGCCGCGCGGTCGCTACGCGGTGCCCAGGCGATGATCCTCGTCGACCTGGTCGGCGACCGGAGTCTGGCGATCCGTCGCGACGCCCGCGCCGACGCAGAGCTCTGGCGACGGCTCCTCGCCGCATCCACCGCCGCCGGAACGCGACGGCATTTCACCTCGCGGAGAACCGAGATCCTCGACGACCACGTGCCCTTCGCCCAAGCGGGCGTGCGCACGCTCCCGCTCGTCGACCTCGACTTCCGCTGCTGGCACGAGCAATGCGACGACCTGAGCGCCGTCTCGCGCGCGAGCCTCACTGCCGTCGGTCGGACGCTGCTCGAGCTCCTCGGGCGCCTGTGACGCCGGGCGCCGGGGAGGAACGCGTGCTGACCGAGCGCGAGCTGAACCGCGCGCTGCTCGCGAGGCAGCTACTGCTCGAGCGGGCGAAGACACCTCTCCCCCGCGCCCTCGAGCGCATCGGCGGCATCCAGGCGCAGTACGCGCCCTCGATGTACATCGGGCTCTGGTCGCGCCTGGAGGGCTTCGAGCGCGAGCAGCTCGACCGCGCGCTTGCGCGAGGGACGGTCGTGCAGGGCACGATCATGCGGACGACGATCCATCTCGTCGCGAAGGCGGACTACTGGCCGCTCACGGTCGCCGTGCGCGAGACACGAAACGCGCGTTGGCTCAAAGCCCACAAAGGCCGCATCGACGGCCGCAAGCTCGCCGCGGCTGCGAAACGACTACGCCCGCACCTTGCGAAGGGACCCATGCGCCAGGCGGAGGTCGACGAGGTGCTCAGGGCCGATGCGGCGACCAGGAACGGCGTCACCGTCCTCCTCGACCTGGTCCGCGTCCCGCCCTCGGGCACCTGGGAGCGACGGCGTGCGGACATCTTCGCTCTTGCGGAGGACTGGGTCGGGCCGGAGAACGTCGGCCGTGACGAGGCGCTCGATGTGCTCGTCCGCCGCTACCTGAGTGGCTTCGGGCCGGCCGCGAAGAAGGACATCGCCGACTGGGCGGGACTGCCGCCGAACGAAATCGCGCCCGCGCTCGATCGCCTCGACGGCCGCCGCTTCCGCGCCGAGGACGGCAGCGCGCTGTTCGACCTTCGTCGTGCGCCGCTCCCCGATCCGGAGACGCCCGCGCCGGTGCGCTTCCTGCCCGTCTGGGACGCGACGCTCCTCGTCCACGCGCGGGGAACAGGCATCCTCCCGGAGCAGTACCGGCCGAGGATCTTCAACGTCAAGACGCCGCACTCGGTGAACACGTTCCTCGTCGACGGGCAGGTCGCCGGGACGTGGAAGTACAACAAGGGCCGCGTGCAGCTGAGCCCGTTCGGCCGGCTCGACAAAGCGACCCGCCGCGAGCTCGACGACGAGGCCGAGCGCCTAACCGCGTTGCACGCCTAGATCGTCCAGGAGCTGCTGCAAGGGGACCTCGGTGTCGCGATGCTCGCTCCACCGCGCGTAGAGCTCCGCCGCGCCGCGGCCCATCCCCTCTGGCAGCCCGAGCGCTGCGCACGTGTCGGCGACTTCGTCCATCTCGGGCCCCCACCGCCAGGCGCGTGGAGCGAGGCTCTGAACCCGGCCGCCGTCGACGCCCTCCCTCTCCAGAGCTTCGGTCACGCCGTAGGCGCGCGCGATCGCGTAGGCCTGCGCTGCGAGCGCGACCCCGATCTTGTTCGAGCCGCCGTAGGCCATCTTCAGCGCCGACGCGGCGCCGATCCCCGCGTCGAGGACGATCGCGCGCACCTCGGAACCTTCGAAGAGCGCGGCGACTCGCGCAGTCTCCTGAGAATCGCCCGAGAGGTAGAAGTTGCCGTCGCGGCCGAGGATCGCGCCGTCGACAAGGTTCGGGACCACGCCTGCGATCCGGTGCACGCGCTCTGGCGAGATCGCGTTCCCCTCCACGTAGAGACCTTCGAAGCCGAGCGCGGCGACCTCGGCGGCGACCTCCTCGGCGATGGCCGGCGGGCAGATGCTGAGCACGATCTCGCTCGTGCGGACGAGCTCCTCGACCGAGCCGACGTCGTCGAGGGCCGCCTCTGCGGCACGCTTGGCCGTTGCCTCGCTGCGGCCGTCGCTCGCCCAGACGACTTCGGCGCGGGCAGCGGCCCCGACCGGCGCCCCCATGCTTCCGGGGAAGAGCAGCCCGACGCGCATCAGAGCCGCTCGACGCGCGAGCCGCCGATGATCACCTCGCCGCCGTCCGCAAAGCGGACCAGCGCCTTGCCTTTGCCGTCGTAGTCCGGCGACCAGACGACGATCGTCGCGTCGTCACCGCCGACGCGGCAGGGCTCGTCGCCCTCCGGGTCGAGGCCGCGCCACACGCGAACGAACGGGTTCTCCTCCCACTCGCGGCCGATCGTCGTCTCGACGGTGTGGCCGGCGAGCACCCGTGTCTCCGGCGGGAGCTTCATGAGCACGTCCATCACCGAGCGTCGGATCGCAGGCACGTCCTGCCCGCCGCCGACGGCATTCTTGAAGAGGATGTCGCCCGAGAAGCACACGTCGTCGACGACGAAGGCGATGTGCGGGTCGGCGTGGCCCGGAGTCGAGAGGCCGCGGAACCGCAGTCCGCCCGTCTCGAGCTCGCCGTCGCGCTCCCAGACGGGGACGTCGAAGCGCTCGAGCAGCGCGCTGTGACCGGCGACGTGATCGTGGTCGCCGTGCGTCGTGAGGACGTGCGTCACAGTCAGGGCCTCGCGTTCGACCACGTCGAGGAGCGGCTGTAACGGCGCGCCCGAGTCGACGAAGACGGCCGTGCCGCCCGGCTCGTCGGCGACGAGGTAGGCGTTCGAGAGCCAGTCCGGGTGCATGGAGCGCTCGACGAGCACGGCTCGTTAGGCTACTTCCCAAAGCGACGAGGAGGACGAATGGCCGGGTTGCTGGAACGCACGATGACCGTCATCAAGGCGAAGCTGTCGAAGCTGATCGGGCGCGCGGAGGACCCCCGCGAGACGCTCGACTACTCGTACGAGAAGCAGCGCGACATGCTGCAGAACGTCAAGCGCGGGATCGCCGACGTCGCGACGGCGAAGAAGCGTCTCCAGCTCCAGGCCGACAAGCTCGAGCAGAGCGTGCCGAAGCTCGAGTCGCAGGCGCGCGAAGCACTAGCCGCCGGCCGCGAGGACCTCGCGAGGACGGCGCTCGAGCGGAAGACCGCCGCCCAGACCCAGCTGCAGGACCTCGACCGCCAAGTCGACGAGCTCGACCAGCAGCAGCAGAAGCTCGTCGAGAACGAACGCACGCTGTCCACGCGCATCGAGTCGTTCCGCAGCGAGAAGGAGGTCATCAAGGCTCAGTACTCGGCGGCGGAGGCGCAGGTGCGGATCGGCGAGGCGGCCACCGGCATCGGCGACCAGATGTCGGACACCGGCCGTGCAGTCGAGCGCGCGCGCGAGAAGACGGAAGAGATGCAGGCGCGTGCCGGCGCGATGGACGAGCTGATCGCCGCGGGCACGCTCGAGGACATCACGGCCGGCGACCAGACGCAGCTCGACCGCGAGCTCGCGCAGCTCGCGTCGAAGTCGAAGGTCGACGAGGAGCTGGAGAAGATGAAGGCCGAGATCGGCGCGGGCGAGCCGCAGAAGGAGCTACCCGGCTAACCGCCGGTGTCAGACACCGGCGAGAAGCCGTCCTCCATCGAGCCTGCCTCGACCCCGGTGTCTGACACCGGGAGAGGTCAGATTGGGGCGTCGAAGAGCGCGAACCAGCGCGAGAGGTCCTGCTCGATCGGCAGCTCGTGCTCGAGCTTCGCCTTGAGCTCGAGCTCGTTCGCGTTGTCGCGCTCCTTGCCCTCCTTGGGGATGAACGGCCAGAACGCGCCGCGCTTGAAACCGTAGATCAGGTAGAGCGGGTGGTCACCTCCGTCGAAGCGGAACGCGGCGGCGAGCAGCTGCTCGCCGAAGCCGCGCGCGACGAGCTCCGACGCGACGAGGTGGACGGTCGCGACGAGCTCCTCGAAATCGTTGTCGTGGATGATCAGCCACTCGTAGCCGAACTCGTCGCCGCGCCGCTCGATCCGTGACGCCGACTCCTGCGCGGCGACGTCAAGCAGCTCCTGGAGCTCGTTCTCGGCGCGCACGAACTCGCCGGCCGAGAGCGGTTTGAAGACGACGGCCGCCGAGCCGGACGGCTTCAGCCCGAGCTCGGCCTCGAGTGTGATCCGCGCCGTGGAGAGCGCGAAGAGCTTCTCCTGGGCGGCCTTCTTGAGCTTCTTGCGCCCGAAGAGGACGTCCGTGAGGCCCAAGCTCGAACTAGAGGTCGACGGGCCGGCCCATCTCGCGGGAGATCGCGGCGAGGCGGGCGAGCCGCTTCTCGAGCGGCGGGTGCGTCATGAACAGCTCGGCGAAGCCCTGCTTGACGCTCGTCGGGACGATGAAGAACGCGTTCATGCCGGCCACTTCGCGCAGGTCGCGCTGCGGGATCTGCGTGATGCGGCTCGCGATCTTCTGCAGCGCGCTCATGAGGTTCTCGGGCGCGCCCGTGATGATCGCGGCACCGCGGTCGGCCGCGTACTCGCGGTAGCGCGAGATCATCATCATCAGCACGTAGCTGACGACGTACGTCACGAGCGACGCGACGAACATGATCAGCCAGACGGGCGCGCCGCCGCCGCGGTCGCGGTCGCCGCCGCTGAACATCCCGCCCCAGAGGCCGAAGCGGGCGAGCGTCGCCGCGACCATCGCGAAGAAGCTCGCGATCGTCATGACGGCCACATCGCGGTTCGCCACGTGCGTCAGCTCGTGGGCGAGGACGCCTTCGATCTCCTGTGGCTCGAGGCGATTCCAGAGACCCTCGGTGACGGCCACGACGGACTTCTTCGGGCTGCGCCCCGTCGCGAAGGCGTTCGGGACCTCGGTCGGGATGACGGCGACGCGCGGCTTGGGCAGATCGGCCATGCCTGCGAGGCGCTCGACCATGTCGTGCAGCTCGGGCGCCTGGTCGCGCTCGACGACCTTCGCTCCGGAGGCGAGCAGCGCGATCTTGTCCGAGGTGAAGTACTGAATGAACGCCAGCGCGCCCATGATCACCACGACCGCGAAGATGCCGACGTTGAGGACGTTGACGAGGACGATGAAGAAGAGGACGTAGACGAGACCGAGCGTGAACATGGTCATCACCATGCGCAGTGAGAGCCCGAAGTCTCGTCCGTACTTGCGTTCCATGGAAAATCGCGCTCCTTGAGAGGCGGGGTTACGAGGACGATTCTAGCCGTGGGCCTCGTCGCCAGCGCGTTGGTGACGGCTGCGCCGGCCCGGGCGGGCCACGTGGCGCTGCGCATCGACGAGACCTCCTCGGACTTCATCGATCGCGGAGCGGTAGGGCGACTCGTACCGGGCCGGGGGCCGACCTTCAGCCGCGAGGAGGCGCTCGACGCGGTCGAGGACGTGCTCGGGACGAGCTGCCCGTGCCGCTACACCGTCTATCTCACGCTGCCGCGTTGGGGAGAGCGCCCCTACAACGGGCTGTACCGCATCGCGGTCAGCGGGCCTGGCTACCCGCCGGGGTCGATGCTCGTCTCCGACCGCACGCGGATTCCGGGGCTCGTCTCGATCTACGACATCGAGCCGACGATCGAGGCGCTCGACCGGGGCGAGGAGCCGCCTATCACCGCGCGGCGCGTCGGCGACGTCGGGGCGCGGCTGGAGGCGCTCGAGCAGCGCATCGACGAGGTGCACAGGACGCGCACGTCGGCGGGCCTCGCCCTGGCTGCCGTCGTCGTGCTCTTCACGACGTACGCCGTCATGCGGCGCTCGGCGTTCTTCGGCCAAGCGGCACTGCTTGCGATTCCTGCCGGCCTCGCCGCCGCGCTGGCGCTGAGCGCCCTCGAGGTGACGACGCCGCGCTGGGCGGTGCTCGGGGTCACGCTCGCTTCCGTCGGTGGAGGAGCTTTGCTCGCAGCCGCGACTGCCGACCGGCGCGCCCTCGCGGTCGCGCTGCTGGCCATCTTCGCGGTCTACCTCTTCGTGCTCTCCGTCTCGACGGAGACGAGCTCGCTCGCCGCGATCGGGGCGCGGCCCGAGAACGGCGGGCGCTTCTACGGCTTTCAGAACCAGCTGGAGACGATGCTGCTCGTGCCCGGGCTGCTCGGGGCGGCTCTGGCCGGCCTGACGCTTTACATCCCCGTCGCGCTCCTCACGCTCGTCACGGTCGGCGCGAGCTTTGCCGGCGCGGACGGCGGCGGCCTCGTCGTCTTCACGGCCGGCTTCCTCTTCCTCTGGTTGCGCCTGCGCGACGTGCCGCTGACGGCGCGAAACCTTGTTCTCGCGGGCGCGGCGGTCGTCGCCATCGGCGTCGTGCTCGTCGGCCTCGACGCTGCGCTCGGCGGCTCGAGCCACGTGACGAGATCGCTTTCCGGCGGACCGCTCGAAGTGCTCGGCGACCTCGCCCACCGCATCCGGCTCACCCTCGGTGGGCTCGTCTCTTCGTTGCACGCCGCGCTGATCGTCGCCGTCTCGCTGCCGACGCTCGTCTGGCTCGCGCTGCGCCGGCCTCGATACGTCGTGCTCGACGCGCTCCTCGTCGCGCTCGCCGTCTCCTTCGTCGTCAACGACTCCCCTCGCGACATCGCCGGGTGGGGCGCGTTGTCCGCCGTTGCCCTGCGCTTCTGGTTCGAGGCGGCGAGACCGGTCGAGTAGACTCGCCCGCCGTGCGCCGCCCCGTTCTGATCGCCCTTGCCGTCGCGCTTCTCGCCGGTTGCGGCGGCGAGGAGACCGTCTCGCCGACCGGCCCCGTCGAGGGAACCCTGCCGAAGCAGGAGGCCGGGAACGCCGCCGCAGGCAAGACCGTCTTCGCCTCGAACGGCTGCGGCGGCTGTCACACGTTCAAGGGCGCGGCCTCGAAGGGCAAGATCGGGCCGGACCTCGACGAGGCGCTCAAAGGGAAGGACGCCGACTTCATCCGCGAGTCGATCGTCGACCCGAACGCTGAGATCGCGGAGGGCTACCAGCCGAGCGTGATGCCCCAGACTTACGGCCAGCAGCTGACGTCGAAGCAGGTAGCCGATCTTGTAGCGTTCCTGCAGCCAAGTGGAGGCGGATAGCGATGTCGAGTCACGCTAAGACGGCCACGCAGGCCAAGCCCGCGTGGCCTCTGGGGCGGCGTCGCAAGCGACGCCTCAGAGCGTTCCTGCAGCCGAAGTAGTGATCGACCTCAGGGCCGCGCGCGCCGACCCCGACGGCCTGCGGGCGGCTCTCGGTCGCAAAGGAGCGGCCGAGGCCTTCGACGAGCTGCTCGCGGCAGACGCCCGGTGGCGCGAGCTCGTGCCGAAGGTCGACGAGCTTCGCAGCCGCCAGAAGATCCAGGGCAAGCCGACGCCCGAACAGGTCGAGGAGCTGAAGGAGGTGAAGGACGAGCTGCGCCAACTCGAGGCCGAGCTCGCCGAGGCGGAAAAGGCGCGCGACGAATTGCTCCAGAAAGTGCCGAACCCGCCGCACAAGTCCGTTCCCGACGAGGAACAGGAGGACGCGGAAGGAGCCGTCGAACGGGTGGTCGGCGAGCGGCCCGGGCTTGCAGACCCGCCAGAGCACCTCGAGCTCGGGCGCTTCGAGATGGAGCGCGCCGCGCGCGTGTCGGGTACACGCTTTGGTTACGTCGTCGGGAGCACGGCCCTGCTGGCGCTCGCCCTCTATCGCTGGGCGCTCGATCGAGCGGTCACGGCGGGGTTCACGCCCGTGCTGCCACCGGTGCTCGTCCGCGAGGAGGCGATGTACGGGACCGCCTTCCTGCCGACGGACGAGGCGAACATCTACCGGCTCGAGCGCGACGACCTCTACCTGACCGGAACGTC
>DASQWH010000186.1:0-3984 GCA_035640335.1 Gaiellaceae bacterium
GGCCCCATGGCGGCCCGCGTCGGCGACGACGACGACCTTGAACTCGAGCCCCTTCGCCCCGTGGATCGTGAGCAGCCGGATGACGTCGCTGCCCTCCTCTTCGGCGACGGCCTCGAACTCGTTCGCGCCGACGGCGTCTTGGTCACGGACGAAGCGGACGAAGCCCTCGACGTCGGGGCCGCGCAGCTCCTCGTAGGAGCGTGCGAGGCGCGCGAGCTTACGCAGATTCGCGTAACGGCGCCGTCCGTCCCACTGCGCCAACACCGCGAGGTCGTAGTCGTGCTCGGTCAGCACGCGCTCGCACAGCCGCTCGAGCGAGAGTCTCGGCGCGAGCGCCGCGAGCCGGTCGTAGCGCTGGCGGAATGCGCGGAAAAGCTGCGCGTCGCGGCCGGAGAGGGCCTCCGGCACACCCTTCTCGAGACCGGTGAAGAGCGGCCGGCGCTCGGCGGCGCGCCGCAGGTGCATGAGCGCGTCGTTCGAGACCCCGACGAACGGCGACGCGAGCACGGTGACGAGCGCTTCGTCGTCGTAGCGGTTGTGCAGCAGCCGCAGGTAGGCGAGCAGATCGACGACCTGCTGCTGATGGTAGTAGTCGCGGCCGGTCGCGCGGAAGGTCGGGAGCCCGAGCTCGCGCAGCGCCTCCTCGTAAAGCCGTGCGTCCGTGCCGGCTGCGAAGAGGAGCACGATCTCACCGGGGGTCGCCTCGCCCGAGTCGACGAGCTCCTTGACGCGCGTCGCCACGTGCTTCGCCTCGGCTGTGCGCCAGTGCGTTCCCGAGTCGCGGTACGTCGACTTGTCGGTGACGAGCAACTCGACCGCCGGTCCGAAGGCCGGGTCGGCGAAGCGCCCGGCCGCGGAGAGCGGCTGGAACGAGTCGCCGAAGTCGGCCGAGAACAGATGGTTGATGACGTCGAGCACCTCCGGGCGCGAGCGGTAGTTCTCCGTTAGCGCGAGCACGCCGCCCGAGGCCTCGCGCCGCTCGCGGAAGACCTCGACGTCCGCGTGCCGGAACCGGTAGATCGACTGGAACTCGTCGCCGACGAAGAACAGATCCTCCGTCGCCAGCAGGTCGATCAGCTCGCACTGGAGCCGGTTCGTGTCCTGGAACTCGTCGACCAGCACCGACCGGAAGCGCCAGCTCTCGCGTTCACGAATCGCCGGATGCTCGAACAGGAGGTCCCGCGCGGCGAGCTGGAGGTCCTCGAAGTCGAGTGCCGACTCGCCGGCCTTCGCGGCTCCGTACGCGTCGGCGAAGCGGCGTAAGAGCTCCTCGAGCAGAGCGCGGTCACGTGCGGCGACCTCGTCGAGCGCGGCCTGCTCGACCGCCCGCCGCGCCTCCTCGTAGCTCGCGAACAGGTCGCGCGGCCCGGCACGAGCCGCGAGGTCGGAAAGGTCGAGGAGCCGCTCGGCGCTCGGCGGCCGCTCGAAGAGCTCGAGCGCGCGGGCCGCGGTGGCGCGGGACGCCTCGGCCGCGTCGATACCGGCGGTGTCGTCGAGCACGCAGCGAGCCGCGTCGCGCAACTCATCGAGCCGCGACTCGAGCCCCGGGCGTTCCCCCACCTCGAGCACGAGCTCGCGACCGGCCGAGCGCAGCGTCTCGAAGACGCGCGTGAGCATGCGCCGCAGCCCTCGCGCCCCGTAGGTCGCGAGCAGCCGGATGCGCTGGGAGTCATTGGACTCACAGAACTCCTCGAGCGCGCGCTCGAACGCCTCGCCCGCGAGGACCCGAGCCTGATTCTCGTCGAGCACGCGGAACTGGGGGTCGACTCCGGCCTCGAACGGATGCGCCTTCAGCAGCCGGTGGCAGAAGCCGTGGATGGTCGAGATCCATGCACCGTCGAGCTCGCGCGCGAGGTCGTGCCGGCCCAGTTCGGCGAGCCGCCGGCGGATCCGGCCGCGCAGCTCGCCGGCCGCGCGCTCGGTGTACGTGATCGCCAGAACCGAGTCGATCGGCAGCCCGCGCTCGTGCACCGCCCGCGCGTAGCGTTCGACGAGCACCGTCGTCTTCCCAGTCCCGGCGCCTGCGGAGACGAAGACGAGGCCCGGTGCGTCGATCGCCGCCAGCTGCTCGGCGTTCGGGACGCGCGTGCTGTCTTCCACGACGGTCATGACCTCGCCACCCGGCACATCGACCACAGATCGCACCAGTGCGGGCACGGGAAGCCGCCCTTGGGGTCGTGCCGCACGTCGCCCGCGCGGATCCGCTCGACGAAGGCGACGGCGTGCTCCTTCGCCCGCTCGGTATGCGCCCAGAACGCGTCCTCGTCGAGGTAGTCGCGCGACGAGAAGCTGGGAACGTCGTCCTTTGCCTCCTCACGCAGCAGCCCGCGGGCCTGCCTCTCTCCCGCGAGGGCGCGGTAGAGACCCCCGAGCGGCTCGATGCCGACGAGGTCGCGGAGCACAAGCATGTACAGCGGGATCTGCAGGCGGAGCTCGGACTCGATCTTGGCCGCCGAGTGCGCGGTCTTCCCCGACTTGTAGTCCTGGACGATGCCGCGCGCGCTGAACGGGTCGACGTCGATGCGGTCGATCTTCCCGGTCAGCGAGAAGCCGTCGACTTGGAGGCCGTTCTGCAGCTCCGGCGCCGACCGGTCGGAGCCGAACGAGACCTCGAAGCGGCGCGGAACGAGACCGAGCGGCGACTCCGCCTCGGCACGCACGAAGTGCTCGAGGTCGCGCCAGAGGCTCTCCTGGAGCTCACGTAACTCGAGCTCGCGGAGCTCGAGCCACACGCCGCCATCGATCGCCTCGACCAGGCACTCGCGCAGGAAGACGAGCGCGTCCTCGAGCCGCTCCTCGTCGAGGCGCTCGACGCCGAGCCGCTTCGGCACGCCCGAGAAGAACTTGAAGAGCGTCTGGTGGGCGATCGAGCCGCGCAGGCGCGCGTCGACCTGCCCGTCGATCGTCCGCGGGTCGACGACCCGCTCGAGGAACCAGATCGACGAGCAGTCGGCGAACGCCTCGAGCTCGGTGACGCCGAAGCTTGTCCGCGCGCGGAGATGATCGAGGAGGGTGGCGTCGGTGATCCGGGTCGGCCGCGAGAACGCCGTTCGGGCGCGACCGAGCCGCCGTTCCCAGCCGTTCGCGTTCGCGAGCGCTTCCGCCTCGTCCGGGTCGGTCGCCGCGAGGGCACTGAGCGCACGGAGCCGCTCGCGCTCGGTCGGAGCGGCGTCGACCTTCCAGGTCAGCGCTGCGAGCGGCCGCCGAGTCGTCGCACGCGCGACGTCGTCGGGGGCGAACAGCGAGCGCACCTCGGCCCAGAACGGGCTCGGCTCGCGCGGCGAGCCGTCGTCGCTCGAGGCCTCACGGACGAGGTAGAGCCGCTGCGACGGCCTTGTGCAGGCCGTGTAGAAGAAGAACCGGTCGCGTGAGACGTGGTCGGGCTTGGCCAGCCGTGAGCGGCGGGAACGCTCGTCGATCGAGCGGCGCTCCTCATCCGGGAGGAATGGCGAGCCGGGCGCGCGACGAGGGAAGCTGCCCTCCTCGAGGCCGAGCACGAAGACGATCTCTACGCGGCGCGTGCGGGCGCGGCCAATGCCAGTCACGGCGACACGACCTGTCTCGCTGCCGCGGCCCGGCCTGAACTCGGCGCGCTCGAGCGCGTGGAAGACCTCCTCGGGCGTGAGCCCGCCGCCCAGCTGCAGCCAGCCGTCGAGCTCGTCGAGCAGCTCGCCGACCGCGCGCTCCGCCCGCAGGTCGAGCGCCGCGTCCTCGCCGACCGGCGGCGCGTCGACGCCGTACGCCGCGCGGATCATGGCGCGCGCGAGGCCGCGCACGGCCGCCACGGGCTCGGTCTCCTCGCGAAAGATGTCGAGCATCCGCAGCGGCTGGCCGCGGAGCTTCAGCGTCTCCTCGACGACGCGCTCGCGCGTGCTCACTCCACGTCCACGGAGCCTGCCCTCGAGATAGTCGACGTGCGCGCGCGTGAGCCCCGAGAACGGCGAGCGCAGTAGGCCGTAGAGGTCGTGGCGGGCGCCGTCGAGC
>DASQWH010000187.1:0-8460 GCA_035640335.1 Gaiellaceae bacterium
ACCGCAGGCCCGCCCGATCCCTCCAACTCGACGAACGCCAGCTTCTCCTTCACGAGCGAGGCCGGCGCGACCTTCCAGTGCCGGCTCGACGGCGGCGCCTTCAGCGCCTGCACGAGCCCGAAGAGCTACAGCGGTCTGCTCGAAGGCGCGCACACGTTCGAAGTCAGGGCGACCGACGCCGCCGGCAACACCGGCCCGGCTGCCGCCCGCAGCTGGACGATCGACCGCACGGCGCCGACGACCACGATCACGGCGAAGCCGGCCGACCCTTCGAACAGCGCCTCGCCGAGCTTCTCGTTCTCCGCGAGCGAGACCGGTGCAACCTTCGAGTGTGAGCTCGACGGCACCCCGTTCGCCACGTGCACGAACCCGAAGAGCTACAGCGGCCTCGGCGACGGCCCGCACACGTTCGAGGTTCGCGCGACCGATCAGGCGGGCAACACCGGGGCGGCCGCCTCGTACGGCTGGACGATCGACACCGTTGCGCCCACGCTGACGCTGACGACGCCGGGCAACGGCAGCTCGACGGCGGCTCCGAAGCCCACGTTCTCCGGCACCGCCGGAACGGCGTTGCGCGACCTGGCCACCGTCACGGTGAAGATCTACAGCGGCTCGGTTCCGACGGGCACGCCCGTCCAGACGCTGACGACGACGGCCACGGCGGGCGCCTATTCCGTGCGAGCGACCTCTCCGCTCGCCGCGGCGACGTACACCGCGCGGTCCGAGCAGAGCGACCAAGCGGGCAACACCGGCCTCAGCTCCGCGAACACCTTCACGGTCACCGACCCGATCCTCCTCGCCGGCGGAGACATCGCCGCGTGCGAAGAGGGCAGCGGGGAGCAGGCTACGGCAGCGATCCTGGACCAGTATCCCGACGCCAGCGTCGCCGTCCTCGGCGACACCGCGTACCCGAACGGGACGACCGCAGAGTTCACGAACTGCTACGACCCGAGCTGGGGAAGGGCAAAGACGCGCTCGCTGCCGGCGATCGGCGACCACGAGTACGGGACGCCGAACGCGGCCGGCTACTTCGCCTACTTCAACGAGCAGCTCGCACCCTTCGGCGCCGCGGCGACCGACCCGACGAAGGGCTGGTACAGCTACGACCTCGGCGCCTGGCACATCGTCGTGCTGAACAGCAACTGCGTGATCGTCGGCGGCTGCGGCGGCGGGTCGGCGGTAGAGCAGTGGCTGCGCGCGGATCTCATGGCACACCCGGCTCCGTGCACGCTCGCGTACTGGCACCACCCGCGCTTCAGCTCGGGCGGCGAGCACGGCAGCAACGTGGACATCCAGCCACTCTTCCAGGCTCTCTACGACCACGGCGTCGACGTCGTCATGAACGGCAACGACCACATCTACGAACGGTTCGCCCCCCAGACGGCCACCGGGACGCTGGACGTCGCCCGGGGCGTCCGGGAGTTCATCGTCGGCACAGGCGGTGCGTTCCTCTACCCGATCGGCACGATCAAGGCGAACAGCGAGGTGCGGAACAACGTCGACTACGGCGTCCTCAAGCTGACGCTCCACCCGAACAGCTATGACTGGCAGTTCCTCGCGAAGGCGGGCGGCTCCTTCACGGACTCGGGCACGACGACATGCCACGAGCCTCCGCCTCCGCCTCCGCCGCCGACGCCGCAGACTCCGACCGTCCGCTCGGTGTCGTCGAACGTGGCGAACAGGGGCACGACGCTTCCGCTGTCGCGGCCCGCAGGCACGACCTCTGGAGACGTGCTCCTCGCAGTCATCGCGCACCAGGTCGGCCAGTTCCGCAACATGACACCGCCGGCGGGATGGACGGCGGTTCCGAACACCGACTGGGCCGAAGGGAACAACGTGCGGATCCACGCCTGGTACAAGGTCGCCGGCTCCAGCGAGCCTGCTTCGTACACGTTCACGCTGACGGGCGGCTCCGGACAGGACATCTCGGGCGGAATGCTCGCGATCTCGGGCGCAAGCTCGACCAGCCCGATCCACGTCGCCGGCGGGGCGGCGAACCCGAACGCCTCGCGATCCGTGACCGCGCCGTCGATCACGACGACGTTGCCCGACGCGCTGCTGCTCTACGGCGGGGCCTGCAACAACGCCTACACGTTCACCGCTCCGCCCGGCATGACGGAACAGTGGGATCGCGCGACGTCGAGTGCGAACTCGAGGGTCTCGACAGAGGTTGCGACGCAGGCCTTCCCGACGCCCGGGGCGACGGGCGATCGCACGGCTCTGGCATCGAACACCTGCCGGAGCGTCGCCATCCAAGTCACAGTCGTCCCCTAGTCCGGACCGGGTTCGTGGTCACGCGCGCCTCCAGCCACAAGGCTTCGATCGAGATCGTTCCGTACACGGCAGCGCACGGCGAGGCCGTGGACCGGATGAACGCGAAGCTC
Organism: Gaiellaceae bacterium; assembly: GCA_035640335.1. Lineage (GTDB taxonomy): Bacteria > Actinomycetota > Thermoleophilia > Gaiellales > Gaiellaceae > VAXT01. The sequence goes on from DASQWH010000187.1 coordinate 2,385, forward strand.
GCGGCGGGCGGCAGCGAGTGGCAGTTTCCCGGCCAGGAGCGTCCCGCTGACGCCGACGAGCTGCCCGTGTGGACGGAGAGCTTCGTCGCGGTCGAGGAAGAGGACGCGTACGGCGGCTACATCCTCAAGCACCAGGACTTCTTCCTGGATGGGCGCCGGCTCCCCGTCGGCGACCTCCAGCTGCCGCTCTCGCTCGGGGAGATCGACGGTGCCTACTCGCGCGTGTCGGCCGGCCTGCTCTTCGACGTCCTGCGCCGCAGCCCGCACTGCTACAGCCTCGGGCTGGGGTCGGAGGAGACGCAGTTCGCGAAGTTGCTCGCGGCGGCCGGCTGGCAACACGTCGCCGTCCCGTTCTACTTCAGCGTCAAGTCAGGGAACCGTTTTGCGCGCAGCATCCGGCTGCCGGCCGAGAAACGCGCGTTGCAGATCGTGCTGCGGACCCTCGGCCGACTCGGCCTCGCGGGCGTTGCGCTGTGGGCGCGGCACCGGCTTGCCGCGCACGGAAAGCCGGCGCCGCCGGCGGAGGCGTACGACGACGTCCTCGAGCTGCCGCGCTTCGAGCGTTTCGCCGACGGCCTCTTCGCCGCGCACGCGGGCTCGTACTCGTTCGTCGGCGACCGCAGCGCCGCCGCGTTGGATCTTCTCTACCCGCCCGAAGACGAGCGCTTCATCCGCCTGCTCGTGCAGCGGGCCGGTCGACCGGTCGGCTGGGCGGTGCTGCTCGACACGCGCATGCGGGACGACAAGTACTTCGGCGACCTCCGCGTGGGATCGCTCGTCGACTGTTTCGCGGCGCCGGAAGATGCCTTCAGCGTCGTCGCGGCGGCCGACGAGCATCTCAGCCGGCGCGGCGTCGACCTCGTCGCCTCGAACCAGCTTCACACTGCCTGGTGCGACGCGCTCGAGCAGGCGGGCTATCAGCGCGGACCATCGAATTTCTTCTTCTACTTTTCGAGCGATCTGGCGGAGGAGCTCGGTCGTTTACCGAACTGGGATCAGCGGCTGCACGTCAACCGAGGAGACGGCGAAGGACCGACGCATTTGTAGAGCGCATTCTGCGTAGCGCGCGAGGGCGCGCGCGAAGCCCGCGACTACAATGAAACGAGACGGCGTGGGCGGCGCACCGCGGGGGAGCGACACTCTTGGACATCGATGTACCTACCTGATCAACTCGACTACATCGGCCTCATGGGCCTCGGCCGGAACCAGGCGGACGAGGCGAACGCGGCTCGGGTCGCGGTGCTCGGCTTCTGCACGACGCAGTACTACACCTCGGTCCTGCGCGGGCTCGGCGCGGCGGCCGGGTTCCCGCTCGTTACATATGAGTCCGAGTACAACACCGTCCACCAGACGGTGCTCGACGAGGCGTCGGGGCTGTACGAGTTCGAGCCCGATTTCGTCGTCGTCCTGACCGCGGTCCAGGGAATCCGCAACGTCCTGCTGTCGAGCAACGGCACGAGCCGGATGGAGCTTGCCGCCCGAGAGGCGGACGACCTCGTCTCGATCGTGCGCCGAGCTGCGCAGATCCCCGGCGTGACGGTCGTCGTGCATGAGTTCGTGATGCCGTACGAGCGTGCGTGGGGGAACTTCGGCGCCCGTGTCGACGGCTCCCTCCAGGCGGCCGTCCGCGAGATCAACGAGCGGCTGCGGCAGTTGGCGCGCGAGGTCGAGAACGTCTACACGGTCGACACCGACTACGTCGCGTCGTGGCTCGGCAAGAAGTCGTGGTTCGACGAGCGCCTCTGGTTCCACAGCAAGAGCTTCTGCCATCCTGAGGCGCTGCCGCAGGTGGCCGGACAGGCGATCGACATCTTCCGAGCGGTCAAGGGCAAGTCCGCCAAGTGCCTCGCGGTCGACCTGGACAACGTCCTCTGGGGCGGAGTGATCGGAGACGACGGCCTCGAAGGCATCCGTCTCGGTGAGCTCGGCGAGGGAGAGGCGTTCGTCCAGTTCCAGCACTGGCTCAAGGAGCTGGCGGGGCGCGGGATCATCCTCGGCGTCTGCAGCAAGAACGACGACGACAAGGCGCGCGCTCCCTTCCAGAGCCACGCGGACATGGTCCTGGCGGAGTCCGATATCAGCTGTTTCATCGCGAACTGGGACAACAAGGCCGACAACCTCCGAGCGCTCGCCGAGCGTCTCAGCATCGGCCTCGACTCGATCGTCTTCCTCGACGACTCGCCCTTCGAGCGCAACCTCGTCCGCGAGCTCGTCCCCGAAGTCTGCGTACCCGAGCTGCCACAGGACCCGGCCGATTTCGTTCCCTATCTGGAGTCGCTCAATCTCTTCGAGACAGCGCAATTCAGCGACGAGGACCGGAAGCGCGCCACGTTTTATCGAGCGAATGCGCAGCGCGAGGACGAGCAGCGCAAATTCAAGAACGTCGAGGAATATCTCGCCAGCTTGCAGATGTCGGCGGCATTCGAGCGATTCGACGATCTTCACTTTCCGCGCATCGCGCAGCTCGTGCAGCGAACGAATCAGTTCAACCTGACGACGATCCGCCATTCACCTGCCGAGTTGAAGCAGTTCATGGAGGACCCGAGTTATTTCCCGTACTACGCGACGTTGGAAGACCGCTTCGGGGAGAACGGCCTAATCTCCGTCGTGATCGGTCGCCGCGAGGAAGACGAGCTGGAGATCGTCACCTGGCTGATGAGCTGCCGGGTTATCTCGCGTCGAATGGAGGAGTTCGTCCTCGACCAGCTCGTCGAGACCGCGCGCGAGGCGGGCATCAGCGTGCTCCGCGGCTGCTATGTCCCGACGAAGAAGAACGGCCTGGTCGCAGAGCACTACGCGAAGCTCGGGTTCCGCCCGACCGGGACGCTGCCGGACGGGAGCACGACCTGGGAGCTGAGCGTCTCCGACCATCTGCGTTCGGGCGCGCCGATCGAGCGAAAAGTTCTTCAGCTTGAAACGTGACGAGATCATGACGAGGCTGGAGAACGTGTTCGAGCAGGTTCTCGGCCGTCGTGTGGACCTCCGCGACGAGACGACCGCGGCGGACGTCGACGGGTGGGATTCGATCGCGCACGTGCTGCTCGTGCTCGCGAGCGAAAAGGAGTTCGACGTCAGGTTCGAGAGCTCCGAGATCGCGAACGCCGCGAACGTCGGCGAGTTCGTCGATCTCGTCGAAGTGAAGACCGCCTAAAGCTCGCCCGTCGCGGGCTCCTGCGCAAGCTTCGGTTCGGGTGGCTCCATCAGCCGCTCCGGGCTCAAGATCTGTACGTCGCCGGCCAAGGGATCGCCGTCCAGCACCCAGCGCGCGATCGCAGCTGCCACTTCCTCGTTGTCGACGGCGCCGAGCCGGCCCATCGGCGTGTTCGTAGAATCGGTCCACATCCTCGGCGGGCGCGGGACGAGCACGCGGCAGCCGAGGTGGCGCGCGACGTGGGCGGCCACGCCCTCGAGGGCGGCCTTCGCCGTCACGTAGTGCAGCCACCCCTCCGGCGGATCCTCGACCGCGGAGGACGAGACGACGACGAGCCACCCCTCCGGCGCGAGCGACGTCGTCGCTTCGGCCAGCGGCAAAAGCGTCATCGCGAGGCTCGACTCGACGAACCGCAGCGCCGCAACTGAGGCGTCCGAGTGCAGAGGCGCCTCGTACAGCGGCGGCGCGGCGCACAGGGCCACGCCGTCCAGGCTGCCCGTCTCCGCGCGGATCGAGGAGACGGCGCGCCGCGTGTCTTCGGCGTCTTCCGCATCGAAGCGAAGGAGTCGCACGCGGTCCTCGCCGAACTCGGCACGAAGCCCCTCGGCGCGGTCGGCGCTTCGTGAGAAGCCGGCCCAGACGTTCGCGCCCTGGCCGGCGAGGGCACCGCAGAGCGCGGCTCCGAGCCCGCGGCTCGCGCCGACGACCAGCACGTTTCGGCCCGCGAGCCGGTCGGAAGGCGGCAAATGCCGGTCGAGCCCCGCCCGGGTCGGGCTCGGCACGCGCGCACGGAGGAACGTATTGAGCGTCATCCGTGCGGACGCCGGTCCGCGCTGCAGCGTCACGTCCAGCGCGACGAGGCCCGTCCTGTCGTCGACGGCGGTCACGACCACTGTGAGTGCTCCCGCCTCCTCAAGCGAGTGGCGGTCGATTCGAGCACCCGCGAAGACAGCATCGCGGCCCGGGACAAGCATCCCGACCGTGTAGCTCGCCGCGGCGAGCCAGACGAGGATTGCCGGTGGAACGCCGGCCGCGCCGACATCGGCAGCGAGCGCGCGCAGCTCGTCTGGTCGAGCGACGTACGGCACCGAGAGGGAGACGTCGCCGGCGGCGAGCTCCTCGATCGTCCAGGACCGCGGCGTTCCCGCCTCGGCTTCGTGCGGCGGCGCCTCGACGTCGCGCGGCGGAGCCGCTTCGGGATCCGACGTGATCGTCACCGTCGCCGCCGTCCGCCCCCTCTGCAGCACCTTCACGACCGTCCGCTCGTCCTCGGAGCCCTCGAGCGTGATCGCGGCGTCCTCGTCGGGGAACACCGGCTGCCTGAACTGAACGTCGAGCGCAGTCGTGCGTTCGAGCGTTCCCGCGTCGACGACTCCGAGCGCGGCCGTCGTCACCAGCGCGCCCTGTGCGATCCGCCGTCCGTACGGCGTCTCGTGCGCGAACAGGTCGTCGAGATGCAGCGGGTTGTGATCGCCACTCGCCTCGGCGAAACGGTCGAGGTGCTCCGAGGTGAGCCGGAACGACTGCGTCAAGCGGGCGTCCCCTGCGTTCGCATCACCGCCCCGCATGCCGTTCTCGCCTTACTTCTGCGACGTCGTTGCGACGATGACCCTTCGGGCTCGCTCGTAGTGCGACCCGATGAGAGCCTTGATCGGCTTGCGGAGGGTCCAGCCGACGTACTGGCGGAGCCACACGTTGTCCTGACCGGCGGCTGCGCCCGCGGCGACGTCGGGGGACGTCGTACTGCGTATCGACAGGCGTCCGAAAACCAGGCAGCGCCCAACCGGCCGCGGCGTCCGTACGGGCTCAGAGGTAAACAGCGCCTCGATCCCCGCTTTCGCGGCCGCCCGGGCGACAGCCGTCGAGTAGTAGCCCCCAGGCACAGAGGCCGCGCGGATCGGCTCGTCGAGAAGGTCCGAGAGAACGGAAACGCTGCCCTCCCACTCTTCGAGGAGGTCGTCGCTCGAGAGAGCGGACATACGTGCCGGGTGCGAGCACGAATGCGAGCCGATCACATGGCCCATGCTGCTCAGCTCGCGGATCGCGGCGGCGTCGACGAAACCTTCGCCGCCGATGAAGTCGGTCGTCACGAAGAAGTGACCGCGCCAGCCGCGGCTCGCGAGCTCTTCGCCGGCCTCGAGGGCGGTCGCGCCGCCGTCGTCGAAGGTGAGGAGCCACGCCCGCGAGCCCGCCCGGCCGGCGAGCACGTCGTCGACGACGGCTGGCGGGCCGTCGAGTGTCTCGGCGATGCGATCCAGATGCGCCAAAAACGCCTTCTGGGCCACGTCGTACCGAGCCGACCCAGGCCCGCCGAACCCAGTCGTGGTGCCGTCGTCGGCGACCAGGTCGTGGTACATCAGGGCATGTGTTCTCAGGCTCGGCATCACGGAAAGCAGTCTTGCACCCGGTGTCGGCCCGACGGCAAGAACCCCTTAGCCACCGCGAGCGCGCCGAGGCGCGTTCCGCGAGGGCGATCTAGCTTATCGCAGCGGAGGGCTCGGTGGCCCGGCGCCGTTCTCGGCCGGCCGAGGCGGTTCGGTCCCGAAGGCGCCCGCCTTGGTCAACATCCGGTCGAGGACCTTCGGCTCGAGCTCACCCCGGTTCTTGCTCAGCGCAGCGACGGCCGCCGCACGCGAGAGTTGCCGCTTCTCCATGGTTCTCCCCTTCCGCAGTACCGCAGAGAATCCAGCATGACGAAGCGCCCCGATTGAGGCAAATCGCACGTTCTCAGGACGGAGGGGTCAGCGCTCGAACGCGCCCGCATCCGGCGCGGCGTCGCGAGGACGCCCGTCGAAGTCGAACGAGGGTGAGTAGGCGGGGTCGGCGTAGCCGATCGCGGCCGAGCCCGCTTGCAGGTGGTAGTCGCGCGCGGTGCGGTTGGCGAAGAGCGGGTTGCCGACCCGGTTGGCGCCCGGGCCCTGATAG
>DASQWH010000188.1:0-11640 GCA_035640335.1 Gaiellaceae bacterium
CGCGACGTCGGCGAAGTGGTCGCGCACGGCGGTGAAGGTCTCGTTGAAACGCCGCTCGACGGTCTCCGCCAGGTCGTTGCGGAGCTGCTCGAGCTCCGTCAGGCTGCTCTCGAGGTCGCCGCGCTGCTCGGCGAGCTCCGCAAGGTGCTCCTTCTCGCGCTCGTACTCCTGCTTCGCCAGCGGGTTGACGCTGCCGAGCGACTCGCGCCGCCGCTCGAGGCGCTCGAGCTTCGTGACGAGCTCGTCGCGATCGTCGCCCTCGGCCGGCTCCGCGCCTGCGGCGTCGATGCGCCGCTCGAGCTCCTTCCGCTCCGCGGCGATGGTCGCCAGCTCGACGTCGACGGCGGCCGCGCGCTCGGCCGCCTCGGCCGCGGCGCGCCGCAGCTCGGCTTCCCGGCCACCGAGCTCGCGCAGCTCCTCGCCCAGCTCGCGCGCGCGCTCGCCGCGCGCATCGGCCCGCCCGCGGAGGGCAGGCTCGAAGCGCGAGGCAGCCTTCGCGGCGGCCGCGAGCTCCCCGGCGAGCCGTTCCGCAGCGCGCTCCGGACGATCGTCGGCCGGCCTCGGCACCTCGACCGCGCGCTCGGCACGCTCCTCGAGCTCGTGGATCTCGGCCTCGAGCGCCCGCCGGCGCGCCTGGAGCTCGAGCAGAACGGCCTCGGCGGCCTCGCCCGAATACCAGAGCTCACCGCGCTCGGGGTCGTAGGCGAAGCCCTCGCGCGTGACTGAGAGCTCGGTCGCCTCGAGCAGGCGCTCCTTGTCGACGATCGGCGCCCCCGCTGCAACCTCGCCCACCACGACGCCGAGGTTGCCGAGCCCGGCTGCGCGTGCGCGCTCGAGCAGGCGCAGCGCTGCCCCCGCATCGGCCGCGAGCAGCGCGGACGCGCGCCAGCCGAGCCTGGCCGCGACGGCCCGCTCGTCGCCTGCGGCCACGTCGAGCGAGGAGAGGAGCAGCCGCTCGCCCTGCTCGGCGAGCGCTCGCGCGGCAGGCGGCAGGCCCTCGAGCTCGGCGAGCGTCCGCTCGAGCGCAGCGAGGCGCTCGCGGCCGAGGCGGGCCTCCTCCCGGAGGCGCTCGCGCTCCGGTGAGCGAACCGGAAGCGGCTGGGTCCGCAGCCGCTCGGACAGCGCCTGCGCACTCTCGCGGCGCAGCTCGAGCCGCTCGCCCGCGCTTCGTAGCCGGTAGAGCGCTGCGGTCGCCTCTTCGCGGCCGCCGGCGGCGCCGACAAGCTCGCCCTCGACGCGGTCGCGCTCACGCAGGAGCGCCTCGAGCTCGGCGTCCGAGCGCTTCCGCGCGACGGAGACCGCTGCGCGCCGCTCGTCGGCGGCCTGGCGACGGCCCTCCACCTCCTCGAGCTCGAGCTCCGCAACGCGAACCTGGACGGACGCGATCTCGCCCTTCAGCTTCTCGGCGCGCTCGGCCGCGGTAGCCTGGAGCGCAAGCGGCCGCAGGCGCTTCTTGACCTCCGCCTCGCGGTCGCGAGCGCGATCGACCTCGACGGCGACCCGGGCCAGCTTGAGCTCGGCGCGATGCCGCCGCCGCTTGAAGCGCCCAAGCCCGGCCGCCTCCTCGACGAGCGTGCGCCGCTCCCCCGGCTTCGAGCCGAGGATCTCCTCGACGCGGCCCTGGCTGATGATCGAGCCCATCGACCCGCCGAGGCCGACGTCGGCGAGCAACTCGACCACGTCCGTCCGGCGAACGGTCGCGCCGTTGACGATGTATTGGCCCTCGCCGCCGCGCTGCAGCCGCCGCGCGATCGAGACCTCGCTGTAGGGGAGGTCGGCCAGGGCGCCGTCCTCGTTGTCGAAGACGAGCTCGACCTCGCAGAAGGCCGCGGCCGGCCGGCCCGCGGTCGAGCCCGCGAACAGCACGTCGTCGGGCTTCTCAGCGCGGAGCTCGCTCGGCGCGAGGCTGCCCGCGGCCCACAGGATCGCGTCGGCCACGTTCGACTTCCCCGAGCCGTTCGGCCCGACGACGACGGCCACGCCCGGCTCGAGCCGGATCTCGACAGGGTCGGGGAACGACTTGAAGCCGCGCAGCTTGATCGCTCGCAGGTGCACGCGGGACGAAAGTCTGACGGGGAGCTAGGACGCCGGCGCGTCGCGCCTGTCCGCGCTGCGGCCGCCAGGCTGCATCGGGGGCCGGTGGAGGGGGTTCGGGGGAACCGGAAGGTTCCCCCGCGCAAAACGAACTGCCGCCTAGCGCCGCCGGAAGTGCGGCACGCAGAAGACGTTCGAGCAGTGCCCGACCTTGAGGCCGTTCGCCGTCTCGTTGCGATAGGCGACCAGTGCGAGCCCGTCGGCGCCGATCGTGACGGACGTGTCCTCGCCGACGTCGTCCGGGCTCTCGACCGTGGTCGTCGTCGCCGAAGAGCAGTTGAGGTTCGTGCAGTGCGCGACCTTGAGGTCGCCGTTCGTCGCGTCGTGGTAGCTAATCAGGCCGAGCCCATCGGCGCCGATCGTGATCGACGTGTCCGTCCCGACCGAGCCCGGGACGTCGAGCGTGTACGTCGTCGCCGTCGAGCACGACGCGTTCGAGCAGTGGGCGACCTTGAGATTTGCGTTCGTGTAGTCGTAGTAGCTGATCAGGCCGAGACCGTCCGAGCCGATCGTGACCGCCGTCGAGCCGCCGACCGAGCCCGTGCTGTCGAGCGTCGTCGTCGTCCACACCGAGCACGCGACGTTCACGCAGTGCGCGATCTTGAGGTCGAAGTTCGTGATCTCGCGGTAGCTGATCAGCCCCAGCCCGTCGGCGCCGGTCGTGATCGACGTGTACTCGGCGCCGTCGGGGTCGATCGTCTGCGTCGTCGCCGAGGTACAGGCGAGGTTCGAGCAGTGCGCGACCCTGAGGTCGTCGGTCGTGAAGTCCTCGTAGCTGATCAGGCCGAGGCCGTCGGCGCCGATCGTGATCGAGGAGAAGCCTCCGGTGTCGCCTTCCGTGTCGATCCGCGTCGTCGTCGCCGACGAGCAGGCGACGCCGTTGCAGTGCGAGACCTTCAGATCTCCGTTCGGGCCGTCCCGGTGGCTGATCAGTCCGCGCCCGTCCTGACCGATGGCGATCGACGCCCACTGTCCGCTCCCGAACGTGTCGACAACCGCTCTCGTCGCGGCCGTGCAGGCCAGATTCGAGCAGTGGGCGACTTTCAGGTACTGCGCGGAGATGAAGTAGGCGACGAGCCCGAGCCCGTCCGAGCCGATCGTCGCCGAGACGGCGTCACCGACGTTGTCGACGCCGTCGATCGTCGTCAGCTCGAAGCCCGGGCGCTCGAGGCCGAGGCCGGGCGGCCCCGGCGGCCCCTGGGCTCCCTCCGGCCCCTCCGGCCCCTGGGCTCCCTCCGGTCCCGCGGGCCCCTGCGGTCCGCCGGGCCCCTGCGGCCCCGCCGGCCCCTGCGGCCCGGCGGCACCGTCCTGACCCGGCAGCCCCGGCAGGCCCTGGATCCCCTGGATGCCCTGAATGCCCTGCGGCCCGATCGGCCCCGTCGCGCCCGGCGGCCCGACAGGCCCGCGCGGCCCCCGCGGCCCACGGAATCCTCTAGGTCCGCGCCTCGGCGGGGCGAGCGCGACCGCGGCGCCCGCTTCGGTGCCCTGCGCGCGCGACCCGAGCGGCTGTCCCGCCGCCTCGCCGAGCGTCGAGGCGAGCAGAACGGACACGGCGAAGAGCGCGATCGTTATCGCGAGAGGCAACAGGCGGCGCATAGTGGCTTTCGAAACTAGCGCGTTCGCAACTCGGCCTCAAGGGCCGGAGGTCCCAGACGGCTGGGAAGAGAGTCCCTCCAGCGCCTGCCGGGCGGCTTCCTGCTCCGCGGCCTTCTTCGAGGGGCCCGTGCCGACGCCGGCCTGCTGCCCGTCGATGATCGCGGCGCACGTGAACTGCCGGTCGTGCGGCGGGCCTTCGACGTCGAGCACCGAGTACGTCACCGAGCTGCCAAGCCGGGCGAGGGCCTCCTGCAGCTCCGTCTTGTGGTCGACGTAGCTCGTCAGTGCGTACTCGATCCGCCCGGAGAACGCGTCGACGATCGCGTCCTCGATCACCTCGAACCCGTTCTCGAGGAAGAGCGCGCCGAGGGCGGCCTCGAGCAGCGCCGCGAGCACGTTGCGGTTCCGCGCGAGGCGTTGCAGCTCGTCCTCGGGCACGACTGTCCCGCGCTCGACGAGGCGGCGGCCCAGATCGAGCTCGCGCGCGACGACCGCGCAGCTCGCCCGCGAGACCACGTGCGACCGGATCTTCGCGAGGCGGCCCTCGCTGAAGTCGGGAAACCGCTCATACAGCTCTCGCGCGACGGCGAGCTCGAGGACACTGTCGCCGAGGAACTCCAGGCGCTCGTACGACGACGAGCGGTCCGGCGCCCAGGAGGAATGCGTGAAGACGTTGTGGAGGCGCTCCGCCGGCAGCGCCTCGACCAGCTCTACGAGGCGATCTCCCGCAGTCTCTTTACTGGTGCGAGGTGACGTAGTCGACTGCTTGACCGACGGTCTGGATCTTCTGCGCGTCCTCGTCCGAGATCTTGATCCCGAACTGGTCCTCGAGCTCCATGATCAGCTCCACGAGGTCGAGCGAGTCCGCGTCGAGGTCCTCCTGGAAGGAAGCCTCCTCGGTGATCTCGCTTTCCTCGACGCCGAGCTGCTCGCCGAGCACCTCTTTCACACGCTCGAAAACTTCCTCGCGGGACGCGGCCATGTCACCTCGCTTACGGACTCGGGGGTCGAGAGCGCGCGGATGCTAACACGGGCACGGCCAGCCGCTCAGAAAGCCGATCGACGAGGCGATGCTCGACGCCGCGGGCGGCTAGCCGGATCGCGTTCGCGATCGCGCGCCGCGATGAGTTGCCGTGCGCAATGACCGCGATCCCGCGCAGGCCGAGGAGGTAGGCGCCTCCGTATGTGTCCGGATCGAGCCGCTCGCGGAGGTGCCTCGCCGCCGGCCGGATCAGCAGCCCGCCGACCTTTCCCCGCGTGGAGGCGTAGATCTCGTCGCGGAACGCGTCGAGCAGCGACTTGATCGTTCCCTCGAGCAGCTTCAGGCAGATGTTCCCGGTGAAGCCGTCGGTGACGATCACGTCGCCGCCTCCGCCCTCGAGCAGCACGCGGCTCTCGACGTTACCGCCGAAGCGGAGCCCACTCCGCGCGAGGAGCTGGTGCGCTTCGAGCGTGAGCTGGTTCCCCTTCTCGGGCTCCTCGCCGATTGAGAGCAGCCTTACCTGGGGACGCGGGAGCTCGAGCACCTCCTCCGCGAAGATCGTCCCCATCTCGGCGAACTGGACGAGGTGCTCCGGCCGAGCGTCGGCGTTCGCGCCCGCGTCGACAAGCACCGTCGGGCCTTGTCGCGAAGGGACGATGACGGCGATTGCAGGCCTGTCGACCTCGGGCAGGCGCCGGATCTGGAAGAGGCAGGCGGCGAGCGCGGCTCCGGTGTTCCCGGCGGACACCACCGCGGCGGCGTCGCCCTCGCCGACGGCGCGGCACGCGGCAACCAGAGAGCTCTGCGGCTTCGCGCGGACGGCCTCGACCGGCTTCTCGTCCATCGCGATCGTGTCGCGCGCGTCGACGAGCTCGAGCCCGCCGGTCTCCAGGCCCGCAGGGCCGAAGAGCACAGGGACGATTCCGGGCGAGGCAGCCGCGAGGGAGCCGGCGACGATCTCGTCCGGGCCACCGTCGCCGCCCATGGCGTCGACGGCGACGCGAACCGGGGCGGAACTCAAGGATCTACGGAGCCGGAGTGCGGAGCGGCTCGACCTCGCGGCCGCGGTAGGTCTTGCAGTTCGGGCAGACTCGATGCGGCTGCTTGGGCTGATGGCAGACCGGGCACTCGTTGACGCGGGGCGCCTCGAGGCGGTGCTGCGCACGACGCTTGTCGCGCCGCGTGCTCGTCTGTCTTCGCTTGGGGACTGCCATGGCGGGCCGCGCAGTATAGCCAGATGCCTCGCCGCGCCCGCCATGCGGGGCACGTCGCGGCTCCGAGCGGTTTGCCAAGGCTTAACCGAGGTTTTCCGCTTCGTTCGCCTCGTTTAGCCCGCCCTTGGGGGGCCGGTCGCGACCATGGGGACACCGCGAGCAAAGAACCCTCGGAAGGAGTGAAACGGACATGACGAAGGCAGCCGTGATCATCGGGGCGCTACTGCTGCTAGCAGGCGTGGCCACTGCGGGCACGGTGACCGGCCTCGGGTCGAGTGACGACCCGCCGACCGTCTCCGTGCCGCCCCTGGGCACGACCACGAACGGCACGACCACGAACGACGACGACGAGCTGGGCGGCCGCGAGCCCGGCGAGGACGTGCGCGGCCCGTGCGATGAGGCCGAGCACGCGGGCGAGGCGCGCTGCACGGGCGTCCAGACGCTCGGGGACGACGACGACCGCGCCGAGGACCGCTCGGGCGCGAGCTCGAACTCCGCCCCCGGCAGCGAGAGCTCAGGCCGCGGCGGCGACGACGACGGCGGTGACGACCACGGCGGCAACTCCGGCCGCGACGGCGGCAGCGACGACTGACCCGCGCAGCCAACCGAACCCTCGTCTCTCGGAGGACGAGCCAGAGGCGGCTCCGACCCTCCTCGGAGCCGCCTCGTCGTTTCCGCAGGCCGACAGCGGGCACAATGGTGACGCCGTGCAGCAACGCCGCAAACGCACCGTGCTCCTCGTGGAGGACGAAGAGTCGATCACCGCGCCCCTCGCCGAGGCGCTCGGCCGCGAGGGCTTCGAGACGAAGGTCGCAGGCACGGTCAGCGAGTCGCTCGACCTGGCGAAGCGCGTCCGCCCCGACCTCGTCCTCCTCGACGTCATGCTCCCCGACGGCTCCGGCTTCGACGTCTGCCGCGAGCTGCGCCGCACCTCGCAGGTGCCGATCATCATGCTCACGGCGCGAGGCGACGAGGCCGATCGCATCGTCGGTCTCGAGCTCGGCGCGGACGACTACGTCGTCAAGCCGTTCAGCGCACGCGAGGTCGTTGCGCGGATCCGGGCGGTGCTCCGGCGCGCCGACACGCCCGGCGGCGACTCCACCGGGCCGGTCGAGGTCGGCGCGGTCCGCCTCGACCCCGGTAAGCGCGAGGTGACGAAGTCGGGCGAGGCCCTCGACCTCTCGCGCAAGGAGTTCGACCTGCTGCACCTGCTGATGGCCAACGCCGGCTCGGTGGTCAAGCGCGAGCGCCTGATCGACGAGGTGTGGGACGTGAACTGGTTCGGCTCGACGAAGACGCTCGACGTGCACGTCAGCGGCCTGCGCAAGAAGCTCGGCGACGACTCCGCTGAGCCCGTCTACCTGCACACGGTGCGCGGCGTCGGCTTCCGCTTCGCCGCCCCCGAGGAGGCCGCCTCGGAGGCGCAATGAGCCTCCGGCTGCGCCTCCTCGCCGCGTTCGCGTACGTCCTCCTGCTGATCATCGTCGCGTTCGAGGTGCCGCTCGCGCTGAACCTCGCCCGCCGTGTGAAGGCCGAGGTGCGAAACGACGCCGCGTCGCAGGCGTTCATCGTCGCCGCGGGCGCGTCGGGCCGGATGCAGAACGGGGACGCGCTCGAGCGCCTCGCCCGTGACGCCGGAGACGACCTCGGGGCGCGGGTGATCATCGTCGACGCGCGCGGCGTCGGCCGCGCGGATTCGGTCGGGACCGGCGTCGGCCAGCCGTTTCGAAGCCGGCCCGAGATCACGGTCGCGCTCGGCGGCCGGACGGCCCAGGGCGAGCGGCACAGCGACACGCTCGACCAGGACCTGCTCTATACGGCCGTGCCCGTGACGAACGAGGGGCGCACCGTCGGGGCCGTGCGCGTGACCCAGAGCGTCGACGACGTCAATCAGCGAGTGCGCCGGAGCGTGCTCGGGCTGACGGCGATCGGCGCCGCGGCGCTGCTCCTCGGCCTTGCGCTGGCGTCGTTCCTCGCCGGCACGTTGTCGCGACCGCTGCGCATGCTCGCCCAGACCGCCCGCCGGGTCGAGGAGGGTGACCTCGATGCCCGCGCCGAAGTGTCCGGACCGACGGAGCAGCGCGAGGTGGCACGCGCGTTCAACGACATGACCGAGCGCCTCGGCCTCGTGCTCGCGGCGCAACGCGAGTTCGTGGCGAACGCTTCGCACCAGCTGCGCACGCCGCTCACGGGGCTGCGGCTGCGGCTCGAGTCGGCCGCCGCGAAGGCCGGGACGCCCGAGCTCGAGGCCGAGCTCGCCGCCGCGGAACAGGAAACGGAGCGGCTGGCCCGGCTGCTGACGGCGCTGCTCACGCTCGCGCGCCAGGGCCAGGCTCCGGTACCGGGCCGTGCAGTCGACCTGGCCGAGTCGGCGGCCCGCGCACACGAACGCTGGGCCGACCGCGCGGAGCAGCGCGACCAGCGGCTCGAGCTCGCCGACGGCCGGCCCGTCTCGGTCTCCGCCTCCGAGGAGGACGTGGCGATCATCCTCGACAACCTGATCGAGAACGCGCTCGACTACTCCCCGCCCGACACGACCGTCACCGTCGAGTGGGGCCGCGACGGCCGCGAGGCCTACGTCTCCGTCTTGGACGAGGGCCCCGGCATCGCGCCCGGCGAAGAGGAGACGCTCTTCGAGCGGTTCGCGCGCGGGAGCGCGGGCAAGGGGCAGCCGGGGACGGGTCTCGGGCTCGCGATCGTCGACACGCTCGCACGACGCTGGCGCGGGCGCGCGTCGATCGCCAACCGGCCCGGAGGCGGCGCGCGCGCCGAGATTCGCCTGCCGGCGGCGCGCTCGGGGCGGCCTTTACAAAGTGTTAAACCTCCGTTTGACGAGGCCTTAACCGGCCAGGGCTAGCCTGCGCGCGACGGCATGAAGCTGAGCGGAAAGCTTGCGGTTCTCGTCCCCGCTCTCCTGGGCCTGCTCGCCGCCGCCTCGATCGGCTACGCCTCGTATCTCGTCACGCACGACTCGGTCGGCCTGCCGGTCACGAAGCTCGAGCCGGATCCGGGAGAGCTCTCGCCGCACCGCGCGATCCCGATTCGGGATCCGGCCGCCGCGAGGCGGAAGGCTCGCGCGGCCCGCCGGGCACGCGGTGAAGACAACCGAGGCCGCGGCAACGCCGAAGACCGAAGTGGCCGCGGGTCCGGCGAGGACCGCAGCGGCAGAACTGGAAGCGGTCGCAGCGGGCGCGGAAGCTCGGGCCCGCCTCCACCGCCGCCGTCTTCAGGCGGCGGCAGCGGGCGCTCTGGCCCGCCGCCCGCGGTCACGCCTCCGCCTCTCCCACCGCCGCCTCCTCCGTCCGACGAGCGTCGGAGCAACTCCGGTCCAGGCAGCACCAATTCGGGAAGCGGCTCGAGCGGAAGCGGCGCGTCGGACTCCTCGGGGAGCGGCTCGAGCGGCAGCGGCTCGGGCAGCAGCGGCTCGGGAAGCGGCTCGGGCGGCAGCGGCTCCGGCGGCGGTGGCGGCGACGACGACTGAACGCGGCTAGAGGCGGTCTCGCAGCTCCGAGAGCGCGGCCCAGCGCGAGTCGAGCTCCTGGTCGTCGTGCTCGTGCGGCTGAACGTTGAGGTCAGCGCCGCAGACCGGGCAAAGCCCGGCGCAGTCGGCCCGGCACAGGATCTGGTCCGGCAGCGCCAGGACGAGCGCGTCGTGCGCCCACCCCGAAAGGTCGAGCCGGTCGTCGGTGACGTAGGGCGTGCGCAGCTCCTCCGACTCGCCCGGGCTCGTGGCCTGGTACTCGCGGGCCGAGACCGGAACGTCGAGAACGGCGTCGGCGAGGCACCGGTAGCAGGGCCCGTGCAGCCGGCCCGTGTAGGCGAGCTCGAACACCGTGCCGCTCGATACGCGGCTGACGAGCAGGTCGCCCTGCACGTTCTCGGGCACGGGCAGGTAGCGCTGGCCGCCCAGCATGAGCGGCTGCAGCTCGACTTCCTTCGTCTCTCGATGCTCCTCGCCCGGCCTCAACCGGAGCGAGCGCAGGCTGAAGCTGGTCATGCCTGCAGGGTAGCGCCGGGGGCGCGGCTCAGTACTGGGGCTCTTCGTTGTCGGAGCCGGCAGCTCCCACGCCCGCGACGACGGTCTCCTGGGACCGCTCGTGCAACCGCTCGCGCCCGCGCTTGACCGCACCGAGGAACTTGTCCAGGTTGACCTCGAGCGTCGACAGGATGCTGTCCGCCCAGTCCTCCATCTCGAGCCTCGTCTCGCGCGCTTGGCGGCGAGCCTCCTCGACGATGTCCTGAGCCTGGCGCTCGGCGAGCCGGACGATCTCCGTCTGCGACGCCTCGCGCGCGGCCTGCTCCCGGGCCTCGCCGAGCAGCCGGTCGCACTCGCGCTTCGCCTCGGCGAGCATCTCCTGCCGTTCCTTGACGATCCAGCGCGCCTGCTTGATCTCCTCGGGGATCGTGGCGCGCATCTGGTCGAGGATCTCGTAGATCTCCTCACGGTCGATGCGAACCTGGTCGGTCAAAGGGACGGCCTTCGCGTTGTGGACCAGGTCGTCGAGCTTGTCGATGAGAACTAGGACGTCCATGCGCCGGAGTCTACTCGTTGAAGCGGAGAAACCTCTATTCCTGCGGGGAGAGCGGCGCGCCGGGCTTCCCCTGCGGGAACATCTCCGCGAAGCGACGCGCGACCGGCTCGGGGACGAGCTCGTCGACCGCGCCGCCGAACGACGCGACCTCCTTGACGCCGCTCGACGAGACGAAGCTGAACTGGGGGCTCGACATCAGGTAGACGGTCTCGACGTCGGGAGCGAGCGTGCGGTTCAGGTGGTTCATCTGGAACTCCCACTCGAAGTCGGAGATCACGCGCAGCCCCTTGACCATCGTCCTCGCGCCCCAGCGCTTCGCGAACTCGACGACGAGCTCGGAGAAGACGTCGACCTCGACGTTGTCCTCGTCGCGCAGGGCCTCCTCGAGGAAGCCGACCCGCTCGTCGACGGAGAACATCGTCCGCTTGTGGCTCGGCTCGCGGACGACTCCGACGACGACGCGGTCGAAGATCTGCGCCGCCCGGCGGATGATGTCGAGGTGGCCGAGCGTGACCGGGTCGTAGCTGCCCGGGCAGATCGCGGTGCGGAGGTCGTTCGGCGTCACTCGGGCTCGAAGAGGGTGACCCGAACCGAGCCGTAGGTGCGGCTCGTGCGCTCGACGAGGGGCGGCAGCTCGGGATGTTCGCGCGCGGGCGTCTCGACGACGACGAGGCCGTCCTCCGCGAGCACGGCTGGGACGTAGGTGGCGAGCGTGGGCTGGAGGGAGTCGAACATCCGGTAGGGCGGGTCGACGAGCACGAGATCGTAACGCCTGCCCGCGGCGGCCTCGGCCGCGAGAGCCCGGCGCGCGTCCGTCTTCAGGATCGCCGCGCCTGTCAGGCCGAGCTTCTCGAGGTTGCGCTCGATGGCGCGTTGCGCCTCACGGTCGGACTCGACGAAGATCGCGGTCTCGGCGCCACGCGACAGGGCCTCGAGACCCATGGCCCCTGAGCCCGCGAACAGGTCGAGCACCGCTGTGCCGTCGACGGGGCCGACGAGGTTGAACACCGCCTCGCGGACGCGGTCGCCCGTCGGCCGCGTGTCGCCCTTGGGCGCAAAGATCCGCGCGCCTTTACGGGATCCCGCGATGATCCTCATCCCGGTATTTGTAAGGGGTCTGATCCTTGGTTCCCGCACTTCGAGGCACGTCTCGGTGCAAGCCGCAGAGGTTCCGGACGTTGTCTTACCTCTCTGAACGAGTCACACTGTTCACGCGACTGCG
>DASQWH010000189.1:0-11800 GCA_035640335.1 Gaiellaceae bacterium
CGACCACGACTTCGACCCGCGCGGGCACGAGGTGGCGGAACGCGTTGTCCGACATGACAACTATCCTGGCCGCGTGCGCTACGTCGAGCTTCTCCTTCGCGATCTCTTCGCGCGATTCGCCGAGCACCTCCGTGTGCTCGAGACCCACATTCGTGAGGAGGACGACCGGCGCGTCGACGACGTTCGTCGCGTCGAGCCGACCGCCCAGCCCAGCTTCGACGACGGCAACGTCGACAGCCGCCGCCGCAAACGCGGCGAGCGCAGCCGCCGTGAGCACCTCGAACTGGGTGGCCCCGAGCCGCTCGCCCCCGGGCCGGACGCGCTCGACAGCCGCCTGGAAGTCGACCTCCTCCCCGCCGACCTGGATCCGCTCCGCCCAGCCGCTGACGTGCGGCGACGTGTACGCGCCGGTCCGGAGCCCCTCGCGCTCGAGGTAGGCCGCGATCGTCCGCGTGGCCGTCGACTTGCCCTTGGTGCCGACGACGTGGACGGAGGGAAAGGCCCGCTGCGGCTCGCCGAGCTCGACCAGGAGCGCCCGCATCCGTTCCAGGCCGAACGTCTCCGGCCACGGGCTGAGCGACTCGACCCAGGCCGTCGCCGTGCCCAGACCGCTAGCCGCGGATGGCATCGAGCTCACGGCGGTACCGCTCGAGCTTCTCCCGCTCCGCCTCGACCACTTCGGGCGGTGCCTTCTCGAGGAATCGCTCGTTGGCGAGGATGCCTTCGGCACGCGAGATCTCCTCCTCGAGCCGAGCCACCTCTGCGGCGACGTTTCCGTCCGCCTTCACACGTTCGGGCCTCACCACGGCCTCGAAGATCCGCAGCTCGTCACCCTCGAGCTTCGGCCGGACGCCGCTCCGCCGGAAGATCGCTGCCGCGTCCTGCACGCGGTCGAGCGCCCGTGCGTCGCTCGCGTAGCGATCATCCGGTCCCGGCCACGGCGCGATGATCAGCCGCGTCTCCCGGGCGGGCAGGTGCGTCCAGATCTCCTCGGTCACGTGGGGCATCACCGGGTGGAGCAGCCGGAGCAGCCGCTCGAGCGCGGCGTACGCCGTCGCGCGCGCATCCTCGTCGCCGTTGTAGAGCCGCGGCTTGATCGCCTCTGCATACCAGTCGCAGAAATCGTCGAACGTCAGGTGGTACAGCAGCTTGACGGCGGCGGCAAAGTCGAAACGGCCGAGAGCGTCGTCGAGCTCCGCGCGCGCGGCATCGAGTCGCGCGAGGATCCACCGCTCCTCGACATCGTGAGGACGCGCGTCCGGCGTCGCATCGCCGGCGTTCTGAAGCAGCAGGCGCGAGACATTCCAGAGCTTGATCGCGAGCTTCCGGCCCTCTTCCATCGAGCCGAACGACAGGCGCGGGTCCTGGCTCGAGGTGACCTTCAGCAGGCCGTACCGCATCGCATCCGCGCCGTACGGCTCGAGTGCGTCCTCGGGGTCGACGCCGGTGCCGAGGGTCCGCGACATCCGGCGGCCCTCGGGGTTGAGAAGCATCGAGTGGATGACCACGTCGTGGAACGGGTCCTCGCCGATCAGCTCGAGCCCGGCGAAGATCATGCGCGCGACCCAGAGGAAGATGATGTCCCGCGCCGTCGTCAAGACGTCGCCGGGATAGAACGCCTCGAGCTCGGGTGTCTCCTCGGGCCAGCCGAGCGTCGCGAACGGATAGAGCGCCGACGAGAACCACGTGTCGAGGACGTCCTCGTCCTGGCGCAGCTCAGCCGAGCCGCACTCTTCGCAGGCCGACGGTTCGGTCTCGGCCACCGTGACGTGCCCGTCCGGGCAATACCAGACCGGGATCCGGTGGCCCCACCAGATCTGCCGCGAGATGCACCACGGCCGCACGTTCTCGAGCCAGTCGAGGCACACGCGCGCGAACCGATCCGGGGTGAACTGCACCCGACCCTCTTGGATCGCCGCGACGGCCGGCTCCGCCAGCGCATCCATCGCGCACCACCACTGGAGCATGATCAGCGGCTCGACCTGCGTCCCGCACCGCTGGCAGGTGCCAATCGAGTGCCGGTACGGCTCCTGCCGGTCGAGCAGGCCGCGGTCCTCGGCCCATGCGAGCACGCGCTTCCCGGCGTCCTCCTGAGTGAGACCGGCGAGGTCTCCGGCGTCGTCGTTCATGAGGCCGTTCGGGCCGACGACCGCGAGCTCCGCGAGCCCGTGGTCGCGGCCGATCTCGAAGTCCGTCGGATCGTGCCCGGGCGTGACCTTGAGCGCGCCCGTGCCGAACTCTGGCTGCACCCGCTCGTCCGCGATGATCGGCACGCGCCGCTCGACGAAGGGCACGACCGCCTCCTTGCCCACGAGGTCGCGGTAGCGCTCGTCGTCCGGATGCACCGCGACCGCCACATCGGCGAGAATCGTCGCGGGGCGCACGGTCGCGATCGTCACGTGGCCGCTCCCGTCCACCAGGGGATAGCGCACGTAAGAGAGCGTGTCGTCGGCGTCCTCGTGCTCGACCTCGAGGTCCGAGAGCGCCGTCTCGTCCTTCGGGCACCAGTTGACGATCCGGTTCCCGCGGTAGATCCAACCCCTGCGGTAGAGGTGCACGAACCAGCGGATGACCGCTGCGTAGTACCCGGGGTCCATCGTGAAGCGCTCGCGGCGGTAGTCGAGCGAGGCGCCGAGGAGCCGGAACTGGGTCATGATCGTGCCGCCGTAGCGCTCGAGCCACGCCCCCGCATAGGCCTCGAAGCCCTCGCGCCCGAGCTGCTTCTGCGTCTTGCCCTCCTTCGCCAGCTCGCGACCGATAGCGGCCCACGTGGAGATGCCCGCATGGTCGTACCCCGGCTGGAAGAGCGTGTTGAAGCCGCGCATGCGGTGCCAGCGCACGAGCGCGTCCTCGAGCGAGAGCTGCAGGCAGTGCCCGATCGTCAATGAGCCGGAGATGTTCGGTGGCGGGTGCATGACGACGAACGCCTCACCTTCGCGGTCGGGCTCCGCGTTGTAGAGGCCCTCCTCCTCCCACGCGCGCTGCCAGCGCGGCTCGACGACCTTCGGCTCGTAGGTCGGCTCCATCGGCGCATCGTAAGCCTGCGGACGTTGAGCGTCCGGGCGGCAAGATCCGATGCGGTCAGGCAGCGACTATGCAGTCAGTATGGCTGGAGCGCCCACCCGGGCGCAACTGACCGATGAGCGAGTTCTTCCACGCAGTCGAGGTCTTCTTCGACCACCTTGCGGCCGTCCATTGGGGCGCGCTCGTCGTCGCGCTCGTCTTCCACGTCGCGAAGGCGACGGTTCGAACGTTTGCATGGCGGAACATCCTGCGCGCGGCCTTCCCCGGCGCGCGCGTCCGGCGCCGGACCGTGATCACCGCCTACCTCGCCGGCGTCGGCGTGAACTCGATTGCGCCCGCACGCGGCGGCGACGCCGTCAAGCTCTACATCGCGCGGCACGGCATCGAGGGGTCGAACTACGCGACCCTGACCTCGACGCTCGCCGTCGAGACGCTCTTCGACTTCTTCATCGCGTCGCTCCTCTTCCTCTGGGCGCTACAGCAGGGCGTGCTGCCGAGCCTCGACGTGCTGCCGAACGTGCCGAGCGTGGACTGGACTTGGATCCTGCGCGAGCCGCGCGTCGCGCTCGGCGTCGCGCTCGCGCTCGCAGTCTTCCTCGCGCCGTTCGTCGTCTGGCTCAAGCGCCATCTCGAGGAAGTGCGCCGCCGCCTGGCGAAGGGGTTCGCGATCCTCGGCGACAGAGAGCGCTACCTGCGCGAGGTCGTGACGTGGCAGGCGCTCTCCTGGGCGTTTCGCTTCGTCTCGGTCTGGTGGTTCCTGAAGGCCTTCAACGTCGAAGCGAGCGTCCGCAACGCGCTGCTCGTGCTCGTCGTGCAGAGCCTGTCGACGCTCCTGCCGTTCTCACCCGGCGGCGCCGGCACGCAGCAGGGGCTGACCGCCTACATCTTGCGCGGCCAGGCGACGACGACCGCGCTCCTCAGCTTCAGCGTCGGCATGACGCTGGCGACCACCGTGACCAACATCGCGCTCGGCTTCGGCGCGATCTTCCTCTCGCTGCGCACCGTCCGGTGGGGCCGCCTCGCGCGGGCGCGGCAGGCCGAGACCTAGCTAGGCGGACTCTTCGGCGAGCTCGTCTTCGTCGTCGACGGAGACGCCGCCGGTCGTGACCAGCGTCGGCTTGAGGCCCTTCTCGATCGTCTCCTTCGTGATCGCGCACTTGGAGACGTCCTTGCGCGAGGGCAGCTCGAACATGACGTCGAGCAAAGCGTTCTCGATGATCGAGCGCAGGCCGCGCGCGCCGGTCTCGCGCTCGAGCGCCTTGTCGGCGATCTCCCAGAGCGCGTCCTCCGTGAAGACGAGCTCGACGTCGTCGTAGGCGAAGAAGCGCTGGAACTGCTTCACGAGCGCGTTCTTCGGTTCGGTCAGGATGCGGACGAGATCCTCGCGCTGCAGCTGGTGCACGGCCGAGACGACAGGCAGCCGGCCGATGAACTCCGGGATCAGCCCGTAGCCCAAAAGATCCTCGGGCATCACCTGCGAGAGCAGCTCCGAGCTCTCCGCGTCGTGCCGCGAGCGGATGTCCGCGCCGAACCCGACCGCGTTCTTGCCGATCCGCCGGCCGATGATCTTCTCGAGCCCGGAGAACGCGCCGCCGCAGATGAAGAGCACGTTCGTCGTGTCGATCGAGAGGAACTCCTGGTGCGGGTGCTTGCGTCCGCCCTGCGGCGGCACCGAGGCGACCGTGCCCTCGAGGATCTTCAAGAGCGCCTGCTGCACGCCCTCGCCCGAGACGTCGCGCGTGATCGACGGGTTGTCCGCCTTGCGCGCGATCTTGTCGACCTCGTCGATGTAGATGATCCCGGTCTCGGCTTTCTTGATGTCGAAGTCGGCCGCCTGGATCAGCTTGAGCAGGATGTTCTCGACGTCCTCGCCGACGTAGCCGGCCTCGGTCAGCGCGGTCGCGTCGGCGATCGCGAAGGGCACGTTGAGGATGCGCGCGAGCGTTTGGGCGAGCAGCGTCTTGCCGCAGCCCGTCGGCCCGAGCAGGAGGATGTTCGACTTCTGGAGCTCGACGTCCGAGTCCTCAGTGCCCATCTGCACGCGCTTGTAGTGGTTGTAGACCGCGACGGCGAGCGTGCGCTTGGCCTCCTCCTGCGAGACGACGTAGTCGTTGAGGACGGCGTAGATGTCCTTCGGCCGCGGGAGGTTCTCGAGGTCGAGCTGCGCGGGAGCGGTCAGCTCCTCGTCGATGATCTCGTTACAGAGATCGATGCACTCGTCGCAGATGTAGACGCCGGGACCAGCGATCAGCTTCTTGACCTGCCTCTGCGACTTCCCGCAGAAGCTGCATAGAAGCTGTTCGTTTCCCTCGCTCGCTCTGGCCACCCGGCTCCCTCGTTTCTCCTTGTACCCCGAAAACGCGCTTTCGGCTAGTCCTCGACCTAGCGATGTTCGATGACGACGTCGATGATGCCGTAGTCCTTGGCTTCTTGCGCCGTCATGTAGTAGTCGCGGTCCATGTCCCTCGAGACCTTCTCCAGCTCCTGTTCCGTGTGCTTGGACATGATCTCTTCCATCAGCCGCTTGAGGTTGATCACCTCGCGCGCCTGAATCTCGATGTCGGTGGGCTGACCGTGGAAGCCGGCCGATCCCTGGTGGATGAGGATCTTTGCGTTCGGCAGCGCCATCCGCTTCCCTTTCGTGCCGCCGGCAAGAATCACCGCGCCCATCGACATAGCCATCCCGACGCAGATCGTCTGCACGTCCGGCTTGATGAACTGCATCGTGTCGTAGATCGCAAGGCCCGGGTAGACGACCCCGCCCGGCGAGTTGATGTAGAGGGCGATGTCCTTGTCCGGGTCCTCGGACTCGAGGTGGAGGAGCTGGGCGACGATCAAGTTCGCGATCTGGTCGTCGACCGGCGTCCCGAGGAAGATGATTCGCTCGTTCAGCAGTCGTGAGTAGATGTCGAAGGCGCGCTCGCCGCGCGACGTCTGCTCGATCACCATCGGGATGACGCTCATGCACTCTCCTTGCTGCCGGGGGTCCACAATTTCGTAGCGGTTTCGGGTTTCTCCTTCTCCGGGGTCCAAATACTCTCGCGAGCGCGCGCGAGCTCGACGGGGATGCGCTTGACGTCCGCCGCGATGCGGTCGAGGGCCTTCCGCATCCGCAGGTCGCCGCGCAGCCGCTCCGGCCGGCCGTGCTCCCACACCTCCTTGACGAGCGCGTCGGGATCCTCGCCCGACGCCTCGGCCTCTTCGCGGACCATGGTCTCGATCTCCTCGTCGGAGACCTCGACGCCGAGCTTGTCAGCCGCCGCCTCGAGCGCGAGCTCGCGCGCCAGCGACTGCCGCGCCTCGGCGCGGACGGACTCGCGCAGCTGCTCCGGCGTCTGGCCCGTGAGCTGGAGGTAGGTCTCGACGTTCAGCCCGCGGCGCTCGAGCGAGCGCAGCAGGCCGGAGAGCAGGTCGTTCGCGCGCGCGTCGACGAGTGCGGTGGAGACGTCGATCTCGGACGCGTCGACGAGCTTGTCGACGGCGGCCGAGCGGAACTCGGCCTCGAGCTCGGCCTCGAGGATCTCGCGCAGGCGCGACTCGATTTCCCCGCGTAGCTCGGTCAGGCTCTCGAACTCGCTCGCGTTGCGGGCGAGGTCGTCGTCGAGCGGCGGCAGGACCGGCTCCTTGACCTCCTTCACCGTCGCCTCGGCGGTCTTCTTTGCACCGTCGGGCGCCGTGTACTCGAGCGACCGCGTGTCACCGGCGCTCATGCCGCGCAGGCCGCGCTCGAGCTCCTCCACGAGACGGCCCGCCCCGAGCTGGACGACGTAGTCGCGCTGCGCCTCGCCGGTCGAGTCGACGAGATCGACTACGAGCACGTCGCCGTCCTTCGCAGGCCGGCCGTCAACGGGAACCAGCTCGGCGACCGACGCGCGCAGGGCCTCGAGCTCGCGCTCGACGAGCTCTTCGGGCACCTCGACGTCGCGCGCGGGCACCTCGAGCTCATGCCAATCCGCGATCTCGGGCAACGGCTGCACCGGAACCTCGGCCGTGAAGCGGAACGTCTCGTCCTCGGAGGTCGGGAGCTCGTACTGCAGCTCGGGCTGCGCGACCGGGCGGAGCCGCTCGTTCGCGGCGGCGTTCCAGAACCACCCGCCGATGTGACTCTCGACCGCCTCGCTGAAGACACGGTCGCGGCCGAGGCGCGCCATCAGCACCTTCCTCGGCACCTTCCCCTTGCGGAAGCCCGGCACCTTGGCCGTCGTGGCGAGATCGGAGGCCGCGTGCTCGACGGCGTGCTTCATGTCGGCGCTCGGGACCTCCACCTCGAGCCGGACGCGGCTCTCGGGCAGCTCTTCGACCCTCGTCTTCAAGGTGGCCATTCTGCCAGCCAGGGTACGGGCTGGGCCGTGGCTCAAGGGCGCCGCGCCGCGCGCCGATCCTCGAAATGTGAAGGCGCGCGTTGCGGTCTGGCTGCTCCCCGTGCTCGCGGCGTCGGCGATCGCGCTCGTCGTTTCGCCCGGCGACACGGGCGACCTTGCGTACTTCGTGCACGGCGCGGAGCGGCTCTTCTCCGGCGACTGGGCCTCCACGTACGCCGATCCGAGCCTTCAGGTCGGCCCGCTCCAGCTGCTCCTCTTCGGCGGCGCCGATCTGCTCGCCGACGCGGTCGGCGCGTCGACGGCACGCGTGATCGCGGTCGCGGTGGGAGCAGGGACCGCTGTGCTCTTCGTCTCGGCGGCCCGGCGCTTCGTCGCCGAACGTGGCGACCGGCTCGTGCTCGTCGCCGCCGGCCTCGCTCCTGTCGCGCTCGGGCTGACCTTTGACGCCTTCAGGGACGGTCATCCGGCGCAGGTCGTCGTCCCGCTGCTCTGGGTGCTCGCCGGATTCGAGGCGCGGGCAGGGCGCGCCTGGCGCGCCGGGCTCCTCGTCGGCGTGTCCGCCGGCTTCGAGCTCTGGGGACTCCTCGGCGTCGTCGTTGTCGTCGCCGCTCCGCGGATGACGCAGCGTGTTCGCGCCGTCGCCGTCACGGCTGCGTTCACGGCGGCGCTCTTCTCGCCGTTCGCGGTCTTCGGCGAGCTGCGGATGTTCGAGTACCGCTGGCAGGTGAACGGCGACACGCTGCTCGGCCTATTTGTCGAGCACGGGACGGCGTTCGGCTGGCAGCTACGGGCGCTGCAAGGTCTGGCCGCCGTCGGCGCCGGGCTCGCGGTCGCCTGGGCGCTGCGGCGCTCGGTCGCCGCGCTCTGGGCGGCGCCGCTCGCGGTCGTCACCGTGCGCCTAGCGCTCGACCCAGTCCGCTACCCGTGGTACTGGCTGGCACTCGAGACGCTCGTTTTGCTCGGCGCGGTCCAGCTCGCGACGTCGGGCGCTCTGCAGGCGTTTATGGCCCGAAAGAGGCATCGCCCGGCAGTCGCGGCCGACCGATGAGACGCTCGATGCCGCGAGCCGCCCTCGTCGCTCTTACCGCCGTCGCCCTCACTTTCGCGTTTCCGGCGACTGGTCGGGCCGCGGCGCCCACGATCACGCTGCTGACGCCGCCGAACGGCTCGACGCTCATCAGCTCTGAGAGCGCGCCGGTGTACCCGACCTTCACGTGGCGCGTCGACTGGACGACGCCCGAGGACACGATCGTCCGCCACGAGATCGCGCTCGACCCCTCCTTCACCCAGAACCTGAGCGTCAACACGCACTTCTGCGCGGCGTCGAACGTGAACTGCTGGACGGATCTCCGCCCCCAGACGGCGTACGCGACCGCGACCGGCAGGGCGTGGTACTGGCGCATCGGGCTCACGACTTCCAGCGGGATCGTCTACAGCGCGACGTTCATGTTCGTCGCGCGGTATCCCGCCGACCAAGACCGCGACGGCGTGCCCGACACGAACGACAACTGCCCGTCGGTTCCGAACCCCGACCAGCGCGACTCGAACCGCGATGGCAAGGGCGACGCCTGCCAGGTCGACCGTGTGAAGCCGCGCGTCCTCGTCTACCCGGGCTCGGCGCGCCGCGGCGCGCGCGCGTACCTTCGGGCGCGGATGGCCGACGACCGCGGCACGGTGCGGCTGCACGTCACGCTCAACTGGCGCGGCCGGATCTTCTACCGCGGCTACTTCGGCTGGGTACAGACGAGCTGGGCGGTGCCCGAGACGTTCTACACGCTCACGCGCCTGCCCCGGTTCCTGCCGACGGGCCGCTACCTCGCCTGCGTGCAGGCGTGGGACCGCGCGGGGAACTCGGCGCGTGCGTGCGCGCCGTACCGCATCCGCTAGCCGCGCCTAGCTGTCGTCGTCCCTGTCGTCCCGCGGCTCGAGCGGCTCGCCGATCTTCTCGGCGGCCTCGCGTTGCGCCCGCTCGATCTCCTCGGAGGCTTCCTCGAACTTCGTCTCCTCGCTCTCGCGGCTTTCGCGCTCACGCTGTTCTGGATCGGCCATGGGCGGGTGGTACCCCGGCCGCTCTAAAATCAGTCGGCCGGCGGGCGTGGCGGAACTGGTAGACGCGGCGGGTTTAGGACCCGTTGGGCGCAAGCCCCTGGAGGTTCGAGTCCTCTCGCCCGCACTTTACGCGCTGCCGGGAATCAGCCGCAGCCGCGTGACCGAGCCGTCGCCGGCGACGCGGGCGATTCCGCCGCTCGGACGACCGACGTCGCCGCTTTCGACGACGTAGACCGAGCCGTCGGGACTCTGCGTCAGCGCATACGGCTTCCGCAGGGACTGCGCGATCACTGCGCCGTCGCCGATGCGGAGCAGCCGGCCGGAGTCGTGCTCGACGACGAGTAGGTCGCCGACTGCCGTCTCGATCGCCCCGAGCGCGTTCGTCAGCCCGGATGCGACCACCGTGATTGCTCGGGTCGCCGGATCGATGCGCAGTAATCGGCCGTTGCCGGTGTCGCTGACGAACAGCGAGCCGTCTCGGCCGACGACGAGTGCGTGCGGCGCGTCGACGGAGGTGTTCAGAACCTCGACTCCTCCGCGGGGGTCGACGCGGCCAACGCGCGACTCGTCTGCGAAGAAGACGTCGCCGGTCGGGGCCACGGCGATCGGGGCGGCCGCGACGTTGGCGATCCTCGTGCCGCCGAGCTCGTAGATACCGCCGCCGCCCGACACGAGCACGCGGCCGCGTGCGTCCTGCGCCAGCCCCCACGGCGAGGGGATGCGCGTCGTCACGACCGTGAACCGACCCGTTCTCACATCGACGCGCAGGATGCGATCGCGGCCCTGGCGCTCCACGACGAGCAGCCGGCGATCGTCGAGCGCGATGGCTTGCGCCGGCAGCGCCAGTGGGTAGGAGGCCAGCACGCGGATACGCCCGAGCGCGACCCACTGCCCGCGGACGAGAGCGGCGAGACGCCAGACGCCGGCCGACGGGAGCCGGAGCGCCGCCGCGTAGCGGCCCGGTCCCGTCCTCGTCGCCCGCACGGTGAGCGTCCTCGCCCCGGACATGGCCTTGACAGTCGGTCGTCCCGGCGGCCGGACCGTTAGCCGCGCCACCCACCGCTGACCGGCAACGAGCGTCTGCGGGTGGGCGGCGAGCCTGACCACTGGCTTCTCCGCGGCTTCTGCGCAGCACACGACGACTCCGGCAGCCAGGACGAGGGCGGCAAACCGCGTCACGACGCCTGCTTGCGCGCGATCAGCTCGCGATCACGAGCGTCTGCAAGGGCCGCGCCGACGGCCTGAGCGAGGTCGGCGACGGCGTCGCGGACGACGTCGCTGTCGATCGTGAGGTGGCGATGGATGCTGAGCAGCGCCTCGGTGAAGCGGGGCTTGGCGACGTCGAAGGCGCGCCTCCCGCGCGCACTCAACCCGAGCAGCGAAGAGCGCCCGTCGCGGGGGTTCCTCTCGCGGCTACCGTGGCCGCGGCCCTCGATCCGCCCGAAGCGGAAGAGGAGTGTGCTCAGGGGCATGCCCAGATGCTGGGCGAGGTGCGACGGCGTGACGCCGTCGAAATGGACGAGCGCGTTGTAGAGCGCGAAGTCCTCGGTGGGGACCTCGGCGCCACTGAGCTCGAGCTCGAGGAGCTGGCTCGTGAGCTGCGAGGCGACGTAGAGATCGAAGAGGACGGATGGCCGCCGCGCCTCAGGCATTGTCGATAAACTACAAGATTGTCCTAACTACATCAACCTTGTTCTAATATGGGTCGCTCGCGCGGGCGCCAAAGTCCCCCGAACGAGGGATGCCTCCGGGTTGCTGACTTCGCACAATGGCGGCCTGTGAGTGTCATCGCCGCACCGGAGCCGATCAGCCCTGAGCTCGTCCTCGTGGCTCCGCCCGAAGCGGCACGCATCGCCCGCCTCCTCCTTCCCGAGCCGCCGCAGCCGGCGGTCTCCGCTGCACGCGTGGAGCCCGCCGGCCCGCGGCCGGTCGAGCTGGTCGTTGCGTACCTGATCTGCTTCGCGGCGACGATCGGGCCGATGGCGGCGTTCTTGCTGGCTCGCTGACATTTTCGGGCGCGCCTTCGGCGACTGAATCCCGCGGCGAGAGTCCATGCCGCGCTTCGCGCGCCGTGGACATTTTTCGGGCGCGCTTTCAGCGTGCCCGAAAAATGGCCCCGGGAGGAATCGAACCTCCGCACGCGGATTCGAAGTCCGCCGCTCTATCCACTGAGCTACGGGGCCCGGCGCACTCGTAGCGTAGCCGCCAACGCGACCGGGTTCGGGGCCGGTTTCCCGGCTGCGGCGGCCTGCAGGTTGTCGACTAGGACGCGCGTCATCGCCTCGCGCGTTTCCTGCGTCGCGCTGCCGACGTGCGGCGTCAGGACGACGTTCGGCAGCTCGAGGAGCTCGGTGGGGACGTCGGGCTCGTGGGCAAAGACGTCGAGGCCCGCGCGGATGCGGCCT
>DASQWH010000190.1:0-8027 GCA_035640335.1 Gaiellaceae bacterium
TCTGGTCTGCGAGCTCCTTCTCCGGCCTCGGCACGGGCGCGGCGGCACGGCGCGCCGGTTCGTGGACGAGATTCAGCACGCGCATCCCGCGGACGCAGACGACGCTGCCGCCGAGCCAGCCGCCGAGCGTCAGCATCGTGAACCCGATCAGGGTGAGGATCAAAGCACCGCCGGAGACGTCGCCGTCGACATAGCCCCATTGCCGAAGATCGCCGCGAGCAAAAAGAATACGGTCGCTGTCACCATCGACAGCATGTGGGCGGTCGCAGTACGCCAAAGCGGGCTGCCCACTTGATCCCCAGCCAATCGGACAGCCCCGTCAGCGCCGTCGGAACGGTCGCGTGCTCGACTCAACCAATCGATCGCCCGCGCCCGACGCGCAGGAGGTACTCCTCGCGCTTGAGCGGGTTCGAGTCCGACCGCTGCCGCGTCGGCACCGTGCCGCTGACCGGTTCGTACCGCTCGAACGCGCACTCCAGAACGCCTTCGCCCCGCGTCAGTGCGGGGAGCTGTAGGCGCAGCTCGTGCACGCGGGCTGCGGGAACGGCCCCGGTCAACGTGCAGGATGAGCCGCGAACCCTTTGTGTCTCCGGAACCGCGCGCAGCCGGGCCAGAGCGCCCAACAGCGAGCCGAGCACCTCCGTGGGGGCGTCGAGCCGGAAGCTGTGGATCGGCTCGAAGACGGTCGTGCCGGCCTCCCGCAAGGCCGCCATCAACACGAGCGGCGTCAGGTTCCTGAAGTCGCTCCCCGTGCTCGACATGCTCTTGTTGAAGCGCTGGTGCGCGTGGCTCTGCCGCGGGGCGTAGCCCGAGTGCGTCATCGTCACGGTGCAGTCGGGCACCTCCCAGCCGTAGACCCCTTGTTGCAGCGTCTCGCGCACGGTGTCCTCGACCGCGCGGAAGAACGCGAACGGCATCGAGCCGAGCTCGACCTCGAGCCGAAAGTCGACGCCCGCGCCCGGCGCGGCCGGCTCGACGCGGAGCCCGACTGTGGCCAGGAACGGGTTCGGCGCCTGGTGGATGAGCTCGGCGGCGGCGCCGGTACCCGCGAGGCGCTCGATGCAGATCGTCGTCGTCTCGTGGAAGCCGACCTCGATGCGGTAGTCGTCCGCGAGGGTCGCCTGGATGACTTCCTTCTGCACCTCGCCGTAGAGCGAGACCGAGAGCTCGTGCCTCGTGTCGTCCTGCCTGACGTTGATCAGCGGGTCCTGCTCTGCGAGTTGGCCGAGGGCGACCCGCAGCGCGCCTGCCTCCGACGACCTGCGCGGCACGACGACCGTCTCGAGCGTCGGCGGCGTGAAGTGGTGCTCGGGCATGCCGTCCCGAGGCATGCCGATCGCGTCCCCGATCCGAACGTCGCCGAGGCCGCGGAGCTTGCCGATCTCGCCCGCGCGCACCGAACGGCGCTGCACGGCGGACCCGTGGTCGAAGACGCTGATTTCCGTGACCTTCCGTTCCCTGTCGTTGCCGACCTCGAGCCGATCGCGCGTGCGCACGGTGCCCGAGAACATGCGGACGTAGGCGATCCTGTGCCCGCCCGGATCCCGCTCGATCTTGAATACCGTGCCCGACACGGGCGCGTCCACGTCGCCTTCGAGTGCCGGCAACAGCTCGGCGATGCCGGCCTCGAGCGCGTCGACGCCTGCGCCGGTCAGGGCCGAGCCGAAGAAGACGGGATGCACGAGCGCCCGACCCGTCTGCGCCGCGAGCTCCCTGCGCAGCCGGCGGTACGAGACTCTCTTCTCCTCCGCGACGTAGTCCGAGAGAATCGCGTCGTCGTGCTCGGCCAGCGCCGAAACGAGGCGCTCCGCAAACACGGGATCGTCGTAACCGAAAGGCTCGAAGGCCGCTTCTCGCGTGCCGAGCCCGCGCGCGCTTCCCATCGTGACGATCGACGGAGTCAGCCGCTCGGAAATCGCACGCAGCACCCCTTCGTATTGCGCGCCTTGACGGTCGATCTTGTTCACGAACAGGAGCGTCGGCACGCGGAGCCGCTGCAGCGCCCGCATCAGCAACGGGGTCTGCGACTGCACGCCTTCGACGGCGGAGACGACGAGCACCGCGCCGTCGAGCACGCTCAGCACGCGCTCGACCTCGGCGATGAAGTCCGGGTGGCCCGGCGTGTCGATGAGGTTGACGGTCACGTCGTCGATCGGAAACGAGACGACCGCCGACTTGATCGTGATACCGCGCTGCTGCTCCAGCGCGAGCGAGTCCGTCTGCGTGCTGCCGTCGTCGACGCTGCCGAGCTCGTCGATGATCCCGGCGGCGTACAGCAGCCGCTCCGTGAGTGTTGTCTTACCGGCGTCTACGTGCGCCAAAATTCCCAAGTTGAGCGTTCGTCGAAGCAAGCGTCATACCCTCCGAATAGGTCGTGAAGCCATTCGCGATGGACATGAACGCTGTGCGCATCTCCGCTCCTTGGGTCGATGGCGCCGGTGTTACGAGTAAAGCATAGAGTCGGCCCCGGGAACCGCCCGTTTCGCCGCGGTGTACCAATACAGAGGGTCGTGAGCCAGATTCAACGCGCACTCGGAGCCGGGCTCGTCGTGGCGGCCGTCGTCGCGGCGGCGGTCTCGGCGGGCCCCGCGGCAGGCGGCGGCGCGAGGCTCCAGGGCAACAACTTCTACAGCAACTGCCGCTTCAGTCACACCGGCACCGATGACCCGATCGTCTTCCCGGGCCGGCCCGGCCTGTCGCACCACCACACGTTCTTCGGCAACCGCTCGACGAACGCTTCCTCGACCGTCGCGAGCCTGCGCCGCGCGGCGACAACGTGCTACCCGCAGACCGACACGGCCGCCTACTGGATCCCGACCCTCTACCAGAACGGCCGCGAGGTCCGCCCGTCGAAAGCGCAGGTGTACTACGTCGTCATCGGCTACGGCCGGATGCACGCCTTCCCGCAGGGCCTGCGCATCGTCGCGGGGGACATGCATTCGACGCGACCCCAGAGCACGCGCGTCACGTACTGGACTTGCGCGGGGCGAGCGGCGCGGACGGCGCCGTCTAGGACGATTCCCGTGCACTGCGGCGTCATCGAGGGCCGTGGGCTAGGCCGCGCGCGCGGCAGCAGCAGGCCGACGGTGGTGCGCTGGCGGACGAAGTCGACGATCGAGCTCCAGGTCGTGTTCCCCGACTGTTGGGACGGCAGGCGGCTCGACTCGCCCGACCATCAGAGTCACATGTCGTACAGCCGCGGCTTCGCCTGCCCGCGCTCGCATCCGGTCAAGGTCCCGCGGATCCGCCTCTTCGTCCGCTACCCGATCGATCGCGGCCGCGGCGTCACGCTTGCGTCCGGAAGCCCGTATACGGCACACGCCGACTTCTTCAACGCGTGGGATCAGCGCCGCCTCGAGCGGCTCGTCGCCTCGTGCTTCCAGATGCGCGGCTGCAATCCCGCGATCGACGATCGGTAGCCGCGCTAGCATCGCCGCCATGGCGTACGACGAGAAGCTCGCGGAGCGCATCCGGGAGCTGCTTGGCGACGAGCCCGGCTTGACGGAGCAGAAGATGTTCGGCGGGCTCGCCTTCCTGATCGGCGGCAACATGGCCGTCGGAGCGAGCGGGCAGGGCGGGATCCTCGTTCGCGTCGATCCGGAGCAGTCGGACGAGCTCGTCGCGACGACGAACGCCCGCCCGATGGAGATGCGCGGCCGGGAGATGAAGGGCTGGCTCCGCGTCGAGGCCGACAGCGTGGGTACGAAGGGTGAGCTCACCGAATGGGTCGACCGCGGCGCGGGCTACGCGCGCTCGCTGTCGCCGAAGCGTTAGCTGTCCTTTCGGCCGCCGCCCGTTCGTCTCAGAGGCGACCATCCCCGAAAGGAGGAGCCATGAAGTACCTGCTGCTCATCCATCAAGGCACGACGCCGCTCCCTGGGACGCCTGAGTGGGACCGCCTCTCCGAGGCGGAGCAGGGCGCCGTTTACGCCGCCTACCAGGGCGTCAACGAGACGCCGGGCGTTACTCCGGGCCTCTGGCTGGAGTCGCCCGAGGCCGCGACGACCGTCCGCGTCGAGGACGGCAAGACGCTGACCACGGACGGTCCGTTCGTGGCCGTCAAGGAGGCGCTCGGCGGCTACCTCGTCTTCGAGGCCGACGACCTCGACGCCGCGATCGAGCTCGCGTCTCGCATCCCCGCAGCGAGCATGGGCGGTGGGATCGAGATCCGCCCCGTCAAGGAGGCCTAGACATCCTCGAGCAGGCCTTCCGCGACGAATGGGGCCGCGTCCTGGCCAACCTGATCGGCTTCCTCGGCGACTTCGACCTCGCCGAGGAAGTCGCGCAGGAGGCGTTCGCGATCGCGGCCGAGCGCTGGCCACGCGAGGGCGCGCCCGACCACCCGCGGGCGTGGCTCGTGACGACCGCACGCAACCGGGCGATCGATCGCATCCGGCGTGACCGCACGCTCGCGGCGAAGACGCGGCTACTCGAGGTCCCCGAGGCAACGGAGGACGAGATGGACGAGACGACGATCCCCGACGAGCGGCTCGAGCTCCTCTTCACCTGCTGCCACCCGGCGCTCGCGCTCGACGCGCAGGTCGCGCTGACCCTGCGCACGCTCGGCGGCGTGAGCACGGAAGACATCGCGCGGGCCTTCCTGGTGCCGGAGGCGACGATGGCGAAGCGGCTCGTCCGCGCCAAGAGCAAGATCAAGGCGGCGGGCATTCCCTTCCGGGTGCCACCTGCGCATCTGCTGCCCGACCGCCTGGCCGCAGTGCTCGCGGTCGTGTACCTGATCTTCAACGAGGGCTACGGCGGCCGCGGAGACCTGGCGGCCGAGGCGATCCGGCTCGGGCGGGCGCTCGCCGAGCTGATGCCGGACGAGCCCGAGGCGCACGGACTGCTGGCACTGATGCTCCTCAACGACGCCCGCCGCGAGGCGCGGTTCGCGGAGGACACCGTCGTGCTCCTCCACGAGCAGGACCGCTCGCTCTGGGACGCCGTCCAGATCGACGACGGCCGGCGCCGCCTCGACCGCGCGCTCGCGCTCGGCGGGCGGGGGCCGTACGTCATGCAGGCGGCGATCGCATCTCTCCATGCGGAGGAGCCGCAGGACTGGCCGCAGCTGGCCGCACTGTACGGCGAGCTCGCTCGTCTGACCGGGTCACCCGTCGTGGAGCTGAACCGTGCGGCGGCCATCGCCGAAGCCGGTGACGTCGAGGCCGCGCTCACTATCGTGGACGGGCTCGAGCTCGACGGTTACCACTACCTGCATGCCACGCGCGCGGAGCTACTTCGCCGCCTGGATCGCCTCGACGAGGCCCGAAGCGCCTACGGGCGCGCCTTAGAGCTCGTGCACTCCGACGCCGAGCGCCGCTTCCTCGAGCGACGGTTGAACGACCTCGGCAGCTGAGCGACTACGCGGCCAGCGCCAACGGCTCCAAGCTCGCGCGCACGACCCGGAGCTCGGCGCCCGTCGCGGCGAGTACCTGCCGATGGAGCTGGATCAGCACGTCCGCGTCGTCGTCGAGCCGCTCGACGCAGGCCGCGAGCAGCCGGCGGTACGGGTCGAGCCCGTCGCCGGGCGCGAACACAGCCGTCGGCGGCTCGTCGACCAGTTCCGGATAGCGGCCCGCGTCCGCGGCGGGCAGATACGGGAGGTTCGCGACGACGACGTCGATCGGCCCGGGCACGGGCTCGAGCAGGTCGCCGTGGAGGACCGTCACGCGGTTCTCGAGGCCGTGCCGACGGACGTTCGCACGTGCGAGGGCGACTGCGCAGCGGCTCGTGTCGGTCGCGAAGACCTGCGCGCTGGGCGCCGCCGCCGCGATCGCAACGGCGATCGCGCCCGACCCCGTGCCGACGTCGACGACGCGGAGCGCTCGCGATCCGATGCGCTCGACCGCCGCCGCGACCAGCTGCTCGCTCGCCGGGCGCGGCGTCATCACGCGACCGGGCCTCGCTGCAAGCGACAGCCCGTTGAAGGTGATCTCGTCCACACCTTCTTGGTGTCGCGCGTGCGGCGCGTCTTACCGAGTGCCTACAGAGCTTGCTCGCCGCCGACCAGGGCGCGCAGGCTCTCGTGCTCCTCGCGGCAGGCCGGGCACCCGGCCAGATGCGCGCGGAGGCCCGGGATCGCGGCGTCCGCGTCTGCGCCTGCGAGCTCCAGCTCGACGTAGCGATCGAGCTGCTCGAAGCACTCGTCGCAGCCGACTTCCGGCCCAGCGGGGCCGAGCAGCCGACCGAGCGCCTGCTTGAGATCCGGTCGCTCCATCAGTTTCCTTCCTCCAGGCTGTCCAAGGACAGGCCTAGCTGCTCGAGATGGCCGCGCAGCTTGGCGCGCGCGTCGTGCAAGGTCTTGTAGAGAGCACCCCGCGTCGTGTTCAGGCGCTCGGCGAGCACGTCGATCGGGACGCCGTTCAGCGCAAGAGCGACGACGACTCGCCGCTGGTGCGGCGTCAGGACGTCGGCGATCGCCTGCTGCAGGGTGCCGATCAGCTCGCTCTGCTCGACAGACTCGTCCGGCTCGATGCCGGCGCTCGCAAAGAGGCTCCACGTCTCCGGCTCGAGCGGGACCTCCCGGCCCTGCCAGGCGCGCCGCCGGAGCTTGACCGCAGCTTCGAGCAGCGCGAACTTGTACGCCCACGTCGTGAACCGGCTCGCGCCGCGGAAGCTGTCCAGCCGCGCGAGGACGGAGACGAGCGCGTCGTCGGCCGCCTGGTTCGCGATGTCGTCGAGGTCGTTGCCGCGGAGATGCGGCAACGTCGGTCGCCGCCGCGCGCATTCGAACCGCGCCGCGCGCAGCAGGAGCTCGTGCAGCCGCGCGACCGCCTCGTCGTGCTCGCGGCCGGTCGCTCGCAGCGAGCGCAGCCACTCCCGCGACTCGGGATCGAGCACCGTCGCAGCGGCGGACGTGGGTGACGTGGTGGTCGTGCTCTCGGCCTTCCCGATCTGCGCAGTAAGCAAGCTCATGCGGCTGTCTCCTCGGCCAGTGGGGCGAGGATGCGCACGGCGAGCTCCGGCGCGCACCCCCGCTCGGTCAGCTCGATCAGCGCGTGCAGGTCGTACCGCGCGTCGGCCGCGAAGCGGGCCGCGAGCGGCAACGGGAATCCGGCAGCAGCCAGCTGATCGCGGCGCCAGGCCGCTATCAGCTCCTCCTCGTGCGTGGTCGTGAGGTGCATCTCGTCTCTTAGTGCGCCGCCGGCCGCCGTTCTTACCTTTAGCGGTAGCGCCGCGGAACTGCCGGATCAGACCCTCAGAGAGCAGGTCGGACAGATGCAGGGCGTGCCGGTGAATGCGGTCGTAGGCTGCGACGTCCGCGCTCCACTTGCCCTGGAGCCGGGCGACGCCTAGGCGACGTGAGCCGGTACGACACGCTGACTGTCTAGGGCTCGCTCGACGACGGCTTTCTCGCGGCCTATGGACACGAGGGCAGGCGGTCGGCGCGCTCACTGTCAGCCAGAGCGAGGAGCTCGAGTCGTTTGCCAAGGAGCAGATCACGGCGCGGGCGCCGGCCGACGCGCTCGCCCGCGTCCTGCTCGCCGCGTGAGGCGGGCAAGTCGCTAGCAGCCATGCCGCAGAATCCCGGGCATGGCGAATGCCGACCCGGCACCGGGCCGCGCGTTCCGGGGTCTTGCCCTGGTCTTCGTCCTCTCGTTCCTGAACCTCGTCGGCGTGCTCGTGGCCGTGACTGCCCTCGGTGGGCTCGAGCCGTGGTCCGCGTGGCAGTTCATCGGCCTGTTCGGCGTGATCGAGGTCGCCTCGGGGCTCGCCAACGTCATCTCGCCGAACATCTGGCGGCTTCCCGTCGCTGAGCTGGAGACGAGCCGGCGGACCGAGGTGAAGCTGGCCGCGTCGACGCTCTTGCTCCCACACTGGGGCGGCCTCGCCCGCTCGGCGGCCGGGCTCGTCTGTCTCGCGGTGGCCGCCTTGCAGGAGGGCCTCGGCCCCGCATCATCCGCCCTCGTCCCCTTCGTCCTCGCGCTCGCGTGGCTCGTGCTGGCGATTTCCGCCGTTCTCGCCCGGGCCGGAGTTGCGCACCCAGATCTCGACGTCTTTCAGCTGGTCGTGCACTGGCGCCGCCG
>DASQWH010000191.1:0-12266 GCA_035640335.1 Gaiellaceae bacterium
ACAGCGGGTGGCCCTGGGGAGGGCGCTCGTCCGGGAGCCACAGGTCTTCTTGATGGATGAGCCGCTGTCGAACCTCGACGCGAAGCTTCGGGTACAAACGCGCAGCGAGATCAAGCACCTTCAGCAGCAGGTGGGGACGACCACGCTGTACGTGACCCACGACCAGGTCGAGGCGATGACGATGGGCGACCGCGTGGCGGTGATGCGAAAGGGCGAGCTGCAGCAGGTGGCACCTCCCCAGGAGCTGTATGACCGTCCCGTCAACCTGTTCGTCGGCGGCTTCATCGGCTCTCCCGCCATGAACCTCCTCGAAGCGACGCTCGAAGGGGTGAACGGAGGAATGGCGGTCGCCCTCGGCAGTCAAAAGCTGCGTCTCGACGACGAGTTGCTTGCGGCACGCCCCGGGCTGAACGACTACGAGGGGCGGAAGGTCGTCGTCGGGATTCGGCCGGAGCAGCTCGAGGACGCCGAGATCGCGCGCGAGTCGCCGGCCGATCGCCGCCTGCGCGGCGACGTCGAGCTGCGAGAGGCGCTCGGCTCCGAGCTCATGGTTCACTTCAGGGTCGATGCGTCCCCCGCGCTCACCGAGGACGTGCAGGAGCTCGCGGAGGACGCCGGGACGACGGCCGAGGAGCTCGGCGGCGGCGACGAAAACCGAGCCGTCGTCGTCGGTCGCTTCGGCCCTGACTCCAAGATCCGCGAAGGCACGAGCGCGGAGATAGCGGTCGACACCCGCTCACTCCACTTCTTCGACACCGAAACCGGCATGGCCATCTACGACGGACGTGAGACGAAAGGAGCTTCATGAGACGCAAGTTGATGCTTCCGATCGCCGCGCTCGCTGCGTTAGCCCTCGGTCTGGGCGCATGCGGTGGGGACGGCGGCGGCGGGACGAAGGAGGGCACGGGAACGATCACGATCTTCTCGCTGTGGGGCGGGAGCGAGCAGGAGGCGTTCCAGAAGGTCCTCACACAGTTCACGAAGGACACCGGCATCAAGACGAAGTACGAGTCCGCACGTGACTTCCTGCCGGTGATCAGGACGCGCCTCGCGGCAGACAACCCGCCGCAGATGGCGATCATCCCGCGCCCCGGCTTCGTCGCCGAGCTGGCGAAGGACGACGTCCTGATCTCGCTCGAGGACCTCGGCCTCGACGCGGACAAGATCAACGAGCAATACAGCGACACGTGGACGAACCTCACCACGGTCGACGACACGGTCTACGGCGTCGTCGCGAAGGCGAACTCTAAGAGCACCGTTTGGTACAAGCCGAACTCGTTCCAGCAGAACAACTTCCAGGTCCCGACGACCTGGAACGATCTCGTCAACATCACGAAGCAGTACAAGGCAAAGGGCAAGACGCCGTGGGCCGCGGGCGCACAGGGCGACGAGAACTCCTGGACGCTCACCGACTGGTTCGAGCAGATCTACGCCCGCCAGGCGGGGCCTGACAAGTACAAGCAGCTGTTCGAGACCGGGGAGGTCAAGTTCAACGACCCGTCGGTCAAGGCCGCGATCGACGAGATGGTCAAGATCGTCAACGACCAGTACATGGCCGGCGGCATCGACACCGTTCTCGGCATCAGCTTCGTGGACAGCATCGGCCGCGTCTTCGGCAAGAACCCGAAGGCGGAGATGCTGTACGAGGGCGGCTTCGTGGGCGGAATCGCGATCAATCAGGTCAATCCGGGTCTCAAGCCGGGCACCGACATCGACTTCTTCAAGTTCCCGTCGATCAGCGAGCAGGTCGATGTCGTGGGCGGTG
Source organism: Gaiellaceae bacterium (assembly GCA_035640335.1). GTDB lineage: Bacteria > Actinomycetota > Thermoleophilia > Gaiellales > Gaiellaceae > VAXT01. Next base: position 1,766 of record DASQWH010000191.1, read on the forward strand.
GCGACGTCGCAGCGGCGTTCGTCAACAACGAGGACGTGGCGAAGCTGATGGAGTACCTGTCCACGCCCGAGGCCGGTGAGATCTGGGTCTCGACCGGCGCGATCGCCTCGCCGAACGAGTCGGTGCCGGAGAGCGCGTATCCGAACGAGCTCGTCAAGAAGGAGGCTCGTCAGCTCAAGGAGGCCAAGAGCTTCCTCTTCGACGGCTCCGACCTACTGCCTGGCACGCTCGGGCAGAACTTCGGGACTCTGCTCCAGAACATCGTCAAGAACCCCGGCGACAAGGACAAGCTCCTCGACGACTACCAGGCGCAGGCCGAGCAAGCGGGATTCGGCAGCGCGTAGCAGGACGCTAGAACGATGAGCAGCCAACCCGTCCCCGGGCCCGTCGGAAGACCCCGGGGACGGAGGCTGCCCGCAATCTTCCGGTACGAGGGTTGGCAGGGGCTGATCTTCATCGCGCCCGCCGTCGTCCTGCTCGGCGGCCTCGTCGCGTACCCGCTCGTCTGGACGATCGTCTACAGCTTCGGCGACACGAACTCGAAGCTCGACATCGTGCGCTGGGTCGGCCTGGACAACTACGAGCGGCTCTTCACGAAGGACAAAGTCTTTCTCGATCGTGACGTGTTCCCGCCCGACGGCGCGCTGGTCAACAACCTCAAGTGGGGGGTCCTCTACACGACGTTCTCGCTCGCCTTCGGCCTGCTGATCGCGATCCTTGCGGCGCGCGTCCGCTACGAGTCGCTCGTCAAGGCCGTCATCTTCGTGCCGATGGCGATCGCGGCCACCGCGATCGCGATCATCTGGAAGCTCGTGTACGAGCCGGACCCGGACCTCGGCGTTGCCAACGCCGTTGCGACCGGAGTGTTCAACACCGATCCGATCGTGTTCCTTGGACGGGCGGACACGGTCAACTACGCGATCATCTTCGCCTATGTCTGGGCGTCCACAGGCTTCGCCATGGTCGTGCTCTCGGCAGCGCTGAAGGGCATCCCCGAGGAGATCATCGAGGCCGCCCGCACGGACGGCGCGAACGAGTGGAACATCTTCCGGCGCATCCAGTTTCCGCTGCTCTCGCTCCCGATGGCGGTCGTGACCGTGTGGCTGACGATCAACGTCATCAAGCTCTTCGACGTCATCTACGTCATGACGCGCGGCGGGCCGGGAACCTCGAGCGAAGTGATCGCCACGCAGATGTACGACGAGACGTTCCTGAACGGTGAAGGCGGCTATGGAGCGGCGATCGCCGTCGTCATGCTCCTGTTGATCCTGCCCCTCATGGCCTACAACGTCAGCCGCTTCCGTACGGAGCGGGTGGTCACATGAGCGTCGCGGCCGAAACGCTGGCGCGTCCCCGCGCGACTCCGGCGGAGCGGCTGTCGCGCTTCGTCGCGCGTACGCCGGTGCACATCGCGCTGCTCGCGATCGCCGTCGTCTGGCTCGTGCCCACCGCCGGCCTCGCAATTACGTCCATCCGGCCGCGGGACGAGATCCAGGCGACCGGCTGGTGGACGAGCTTCAACGACTTCGCCTTCACCCTGCACAACTACGACCTCGTCCTCGACAACGCCCAGATGGGCTCGAGCTTCGTCAACAGCATCATCATCACGGTGCCGTCGACGCTCCTCCCGCTGACGATCGGCGCGATGGCGGCGTACGCGTTCTCGTGGATCCGGTTCCCCTTCCGCGACACGATCTTCCTGCTCATCGTCGCGCTGATGGTCGTCCCGATCCAGATGGCGCTCGTGCCTCTGCTGCGCCTCTTCCGCGACCTCGGCCTCAACGACTGGTATCTCGGCATCTGGCTCGCGCATACGGCCTTTGGCCTGCCGCTCGCGGTCTTCCTGCTCCGCAACTTCTTCATCACGCTGCCTCGCGACCTGATCGAGGCGGCGCGAGTGGACGGCGCCTCGAACCTGCGCATCTTCGCGCGCGTCGTGCTCCCGTTGTCGGTGCCCGCGCTCGCGTCCTACGGGATCTTCCAGTTCCTCTGGGTCTGGAACGACCTGCTGATGGCGCTCGTCTTCATCTCCGACTCGGACCTCTTTCCGATGACGAAGCGGATCACCGAGATGCAGGGGACGTACGGCGCCGAGTACCACCTGCTCGCGTCCGGCGCGTTCCTGCTCATGATCGTGCCGCTGATCGTCTTCTTCGCCCTCCAGCGCTACTTCGTCCAAGGGCTCCTCGCCGGCTCCGTCAAGTAAGCGCGCGTGGCCGCTGCCGGCCCGCAGGTCGTTCTCGTCCCGCACACGCACTGGGACCGGGAGTGGTACCTGCCGTTCCAGAGCTTCCGGCTCAAGCTCGTCGGCCTCGTCGACCGGTTGCTCGACGCGCTCGAGGCCGATCCGCGATTCGTGTTCACGCTCGACGGCCAACTCGCGACCGTCGACGACTACCTCGAGATCCGCCCCGAGGCCGAGCCGCGCATCCGCCGGCTGATCGAGGAAGGCCGCCTCGCGGTCGGGCCCTGGCAGACGCTCGTCGATGAGTTCCTCGTCTCGGGCGAGGCGATCCTGCGGAACCTCGAGCGCGGCCTCGCGCGTGGGGACGAGCTTGGCGGCGCGATGCGGATCGGCTACCTGCCAGACATGTTCGGGCACGTCGCGCAGATGCCGCAGATCCTGCGGCTCGCCGGGATCGAGCACGCGGTCGTCTGGCGTGGCGTGCCGGCCGCGATCGAGCACCACGCGTTCCGCTGGCAGGCGCCCGACGGTTCCGAGGTGCACGCCGAGTACCTGCCCCGCGGCTACGGCAACGCGGCGCACGTCTTCGCGGACCCCGAGCGGCTCGCCGACGCGCTCGACGCCATTCACGAGTCGCTGCAGTCGTTCTACGGCGACGACCCGCTGCTCGCGATGTACGGGAACGACCACACAGAGCCGGATCCCGCGCTCTGCAACCTGCTCGAGCTCGCGGAGGAGCGCGTGCGGGTCGAGCTGCGCACGATCCCCGGCTACTTCGAGGCGTTTGACACCGGGGACGGTCTCCAGCGCTGGGTCGGCGAGCTGCGCTCGGGCGCGCGCGCGAACCTGCTCATGGGCGTCACTTCGGCGCGGATCGACCTCAAGGCCGCGTGCGCGAGGGCCGAGAGGGCGCTCGAGCGCTACGCGGAGCCGCTGCAGGCGCTCTACAGCGAGACGTGGCCGGAGCGGATGCTCGACCTCGCCTGGCGACGGGTCATCGAGAGCTCGGCGCACGACTCGATCTGCGGCTGCTCGACCGACGAGGTGTCGGCCCAGGTGGCCGTTCGCTACCTGGAGGCCGCGCAGATCGCCGGCGGCCTGGCGCAGGACGCCCTCGACCAGCTCGCGCGCCGGGTCGAGCGCGGCACGCACGCGGTCGTCAACCCGTCACCGCGGCCACGGACAGGTCTCGTCGAGCTCGAGCCGCCGGTGCCTGACGAGTGGAGCAGCGTCGCGCTCGAGCTGCCCGACGGACGCGCGACGGCTGCGCAGCGCGTGGGCGGCGCACTCCTCGCGCACGTGCCGGCACCCGCGCTCGGCTGGACGACCGTGCGCCCCGTCGAGGCGGCCGGCTCGCTCGAGCATCCCGTCGAGGTCAGGGAGACGAGCCTCGCAAACGGGTTGCTCGAGGTGCGGGTCACGGCGGACGGAACCCTCGACCTGATCGGCGCAGGTCGTGAGCTCCGCGGCGTCGGGCGCCTCGTCGATGGCGCGGATGTGGGCGACAGCTACAACTACGCGCCGCCTGCCGACGATGCTCCGGTCGAACGGCCGGACGCAGTGCGGGTCGATGCCCTGCTGGGCGGCCCGGTCGTCGGCCGGCTCGTGATTGTCCGCGAGTACCGCTGGCAGGGGCACCCCGTCGAGGTCGACACGTCCGTAGAGCTTCGAGCCGGGGAACCCTTCTGCCGACTCGAGGTCTCGTTCGTCAACTCGGTTTGCGACCACCGGCTCCGCTTCCATGTCCCCCTCGCGGAAACAGCCGAGACGTCCGCCGCCGAAGGCCAGTTCGCGGTCGTCGAGCGCGGCCTCGAGCCAGAGGGCGGCCACGGTGAGGTGCCGCTCGCGACCTTTCCCGCTCGCGGCTTCGTGGACGCGGGCGGCCTCGCGGTCCTGCTCGACCACGTCATGGAGTACGAGCTCGTCGGAGGACGCGAGCTCGCGCTGACGCTCCTGCGCACGATTGGGGTCATCAGCCGCCCCGACAACCCGTATCGGCGGGTGAACGCCGGCCCGCAGGTGCCGCTGGCGGCCGGGCAGTGCCGAGGCCCTTGGCGCGTCGCCTTCGCGCTCTATCCGCACGAAGGATCGTGGGGGGAAGCCGGAGTCCTCGAGCTGATGGAGGCCTACCAGCACCCGTTCGTGACGGCGCTGGGCACCGGCGAAGCCTCCGGCGCGGCCGAGGGAAGCGGCGTCGAAGTGCGCGGCGACGGGGTCGTCCTCTCCTCGCTCCGCCGGCGAGGCGAAACCCTGGAGGCGCGACTCGTCTGCGAGCGGCCTGAGCCGTGCGCCGCGGTCCTGTCACGCGCGGGCAGGGAGGTTTCCGTCGACCTGCGGCCGTGGGAAATCCGGACGGTGCCGATCCCCTAGTCGCGGTCGCGATTTACGCTAGCGGGGCGTCGAGCTCGAGCTCGCGACGCGGCTTCCGCGTCGGCACCGCGGGCAGCTCGACGAAGAATGTCGACCCGCGGCCGTGCTCGGACTCGACCCAGATGCGGCCGTTCATCCGCCGGACGAGCTCGCGGCAGATGTAGAGGCCGAGGCCCGTGCCGCCGATCCCGCTCGTCAGCTGCGGGTCCGCTCGGTAGAACTTCTCGAACACTCGCCGCTGGTCGGCCGCCGTGATGCCGAGGCCGCTGTCGCGGACCGTGAAGCGGAGCAGGTCGTCGCGCACGGCCTCGAGCGCGATCTCGACGCGCGCTTCGCCCGGGGAGAACTTGATCGCGTTCTCGACGAGGTTGAGGAGCACCTGCCGAAGGCGATCTCCGTCGCCCGCGATCTCGGGGAGCTCGGCCGGCGCGACGAGCTCGATCGTCACGCGCTCATCTCCGCGCGCCTGGATGACTGCGATCACGGAGCGCGCGAGGTCGACCGGGTCGACGCCGGTGACGTCGAGGGCCAGCCGGCCGGAATCGAGGTGGCTTGCGAGCAGGATGTCATTGACGACGCGCGCGAGGCGCTGCGACTCCTCGGCGATCACCGCGAGCAGCCGTTCGCGATCCTCGGAGACCGGAGGCAAATCCTGGCGGCGCAGCGTCTCCGCGGCGCCGTAAACGGCGGCCAAGGGTGTCCTCAGCTCGTGCGAGACGGTCGCCACGAAGTCGTCCTTCAGCTCGTCGATCGCGCGCTCGCTCGAGAGGTCGCGGAACGTGTAGACGGTGCCGTCTGCGAACGCGACGCCCGTGAACGACAACCAGAGCTCGCGCGCGCCGACCTCGACGGGCATCGTGCGCGCGCCCTCGCCGGCCGTGCCCGGGGCGTCCGCGACGGGGATGATCAGCGCGAGCTGGCTCCACCCCAGGAAGACCTCGTCGGGCCGGTTGCCGAGCGCGTCTTCGGCGGAGATACCCGTGATCGACGCCGCCGCGGGGTTCCAGAGCCGGACGTACCCGTCGGGGTCGACGACGAAGACGCCGTCGCCGACGTGGTCGAGCACGCGCGCGTGACGCTCGAGCGCCAGCCGCTGCCGCTCGACCTCGCGGTCCAAGCGCCGCCGCTCGACCGCCCGCGCGAGCGACGCGATGAAGTAGTCGCGCTCGATCGGCTTCTGGATGAAGTCGTACGCGCCGCCGCGCAGCGCCTGCACGGCGAGGTCGCGTTCGCCGTGGCCGGTGATCAGCAGTGTCGGCGTCGACGGCCTCAGCTTCCGTACCTCCTCGAGCAGGGCGAGGCCGTCCATGCCCGGCATCTTGATATCGGAGACGATCGCGTCGTAGTCGCGTGCGGCAATCATCTGCAACGCCCGCTTCGCCGAGTCGCACGTCTCGATCTCGACGCCCTCCATGCGCAGGCGCAGCGCTTCGGGTAGCGCGCGGAGAAGCGCGGGATCGTCGTCGACGATGAGGATCGCCGCCTGGTTCACGAGCCGTTGTCTCCGGAGCGCGCGAGCGGGAGCTCGATCACGAAGCGCGCGCCCTCGCCGGGCTCGCTGTCGACCGCGATCGTGCCGCCGTGGTCCTGGATGATCCCGTACGTGATGGAGAGGCCGAGCCCCGTGCCCGTGCCCACCTCCTTCGTCGTGAAGAACGGGTCGAAGATGCGTTGCTCGAGGCCGGCGGGGATTCCGCGACCGGTGTCGGCGAACGTGACGACCGCCGTCTCGCGGCGAACCTCGCACGAGATCACGATCGTGCGCTCGGCAGCGTCGGCCAGCGCGTCGCGCGCGTTCGTGACGAGGTTGATGAAGACCTGCTCGAGCTGGATCGGGTTTCCCTCGACGAGCGCGCCACAGCCGACGTCGAGATCAACGGAGATCTGGCGGAGTCGCAGCTGCTCCTGGGTGAGCGACAGCGAGCGCTCGATCACGTCCTCCAGGAGCACCGGCTCGAACGGGACGGGCGCCGCCCGTCCGAACGTGCGCAGGTGCGAGATGATGTCCGTCGCTTTGCGCACCTGCTCGAGCGCCTCGGTCAGGTCGGTCCGAATCTCGTTTGCCTCGACCGCCCCGAGCTCGATCCGGTCGATCGCGTTCGAGACGAAGAGCCCGATGTTGTTGAGCGGGTTGTTCAGCTCGTGCGCCACGCCTGTCGTCAGCTCGCCGAGGGTCGCCAGCTTGCCGGCCTGGACGAGCTGCTCCTGCTTCTCGCGAAGCTCCTGCTCGCGGCGCTCCATCTCGAGCGTGGTCTCGCGCAGGTCGTCCATGATGTGGATCATCGCCTTGCGGCTTCGCTCCAGCCGCAGATTCGAGTCGTGCGCGTCCTGGAGGATGTGGATGAGCGCGCGCCGGGACGCGTCGAGGCGCTCCGTCTGACGTGCGAGCCGGCTCCGGTCGGCCTCGTAGTCGACGAGGATGTGCAGCATCGCGCGCCGCTGGTCGGCGAGGCGGCGGTTCGTCTCGTTGAGGTCGCCCATGATGTGCAGGAGCGCGCGCCGGCGCTCCTCGGCCCGGCGGACGCGCTGCTCGAGCTGCCGCACCTTCTCCTGGAGGCGGCCGTGCGTCTCCAGGAGGTCCGCCGTCTCGCGCGCAGACGGCAGAGAGTCGGCCGCCCTCGGCTCGGCGGCCATCAGGCCGAGGTCGCCCTCAGCTTCTGCAGTTCGCCGCGGAGAGCCTCGAGCTCCTTCTCGAGCGCGATCATCTTCAGCTCGCGGCCGACGACGACCTCCTCGAACTTCTCGAGGTCGAGGATCTTCTCCTGGAGCTCGGCCTTCGACTCCTCGAGATCGCGCACCACCGCCTCGTATTCCCGCATGTCCCTGAGGACGCCGATCGCGCCGATGACCTTGCCGTCTGCGTCGCGAAGCGCGGACGCGTTCAGGCTGGTCGGGATCACCTCGCCGGTCGCGGCGCGCGGGTTCAGCCGGGCGTTCCTGGTCACTCCGCGCTCGACGACCTCGCGGAGGGCGGCCGTGAACTCCCGCGTCTCCTCCTCGCTGATGAAGCGCGAGAGCGACTGCTCGACGACCTCGTCCTGGCGGAAGCCGAGCAGCTGCGACACGGCCTCGTTGACCTGGAGGATCTTGCCCTCGAGGTCCGACACGAACACCGGGTCGGGTGCGTTCTCGATCAGGCTCTGCGCGTAGGCGCGGGCCTTGTCGAGCTCGCGCATGTCCCTGAGCACGCCGATCGCGCCGATCACCTTGCCGTCCGCGTCGCGGAGCGCGGCGGCGTTGAGGCTCGTCGGGATGATCTCGCCCGTCGCCGAGCGAGGATTGAGAACGGCGTTCCGCGTCACGCCGTGCTCCACGACCTCGCGCAGCGCGGCCGTGAACTCCCGCGTCTCTTCCTCGCTGATAAAGCGCGAGAGCGACTGCTCGACGACCTCGTCCTGGCGGAAGCCGAGCAGCTCCGACACGGCCTCGTTCACCTGGAGGATCTTGCCCTCGAGATCGGTGACGAAGACGGGGTCGGGTGCGTCCTCGATCAGGCGTTGGGCGTATGCGCGCGCCTTGTCCAGCTCGCGCATGTCGCGAAGGATTCCGATCGCGCCGATCACGTTGCCGGACGGGTCGCGCAGGGCGGAGGCGTTCAAGCTCGTCGGGATCACCTCGCCGGTTGCGGAGCGCGGGTTGAGGACTGCGTTTCGCGTTACGCCTCGCTCGACGACCTCGCGGAGGGCCGCCGTGAACTCGCGCGTCTCCTCCTCGCTGATGAAGCGCGAGAGCGACTGCTCGACGACCTCGTCCTGGCGGAAGCCGAGCAGCTCCGACACGGCGTCGTTCGCCTGCAGGATCTTGCCCTCGAGGTCGGAGACGAACACCGGGTCGGGGGCGTTGGCGATGATGATGTCGGCGACAAGCGCGCCTGCCGGAGCGGCGCCGTCGGTCGCCGTGGGCTCGCCGTTCGCCGTCGCCGTCTTCGCGGCGGCGTCCTCTACGGACTTGGCCATGCGGAGTCCTCCTGGAATCGTGGTTGCGCCGAGCCGCCGGCGCGGCGAGAGCAGTTGGGGTTCTCGGGCTGGTGCAAAGGCCCTCCCTGGCAGCACGCGCGAGACCCTGGCTGGGCACGCGCTTTGTATCACATGTAACAGCGGTTCTCCAGCGCTGCAAGAGGGCGTTGCGAAGCGCGTCAGGCGGCCGGAAGTGCGCCCTCGAGCGTGAGCAGGACACGCTTGCGGTCGAGGCCGCCGCCGTACCCCACGAGTTGCCCGTCGGAGCCGATCACGCGATGGCACGGCAGCACGATCGGGACCGGGTTGCGGTTCATGACCGTGCCGACCGCGCGGGCGGCGCGGGGCCGGCCGGCGGCTCGCGCGAGGGCGCCGTACGTCGTCACCTCGCCGTGCGGGATCGCGGCCAGGCGGGTGAGGACGCTCCGGGTGAACGGCGTCACCGCTTCCAGGTCGACGTCGAGCTCGAACTCGCGCCGCCTGCCCGCGAAGTACTCGTCGAGCTGGCGGCGGACAGGGTCGACGGGCTGCGCCGCACGCAGGACGCGGGCGCCGTACGAGCGTGCGAGCAGCTCGGCCTCGCGCTCCGGCTCCGGGTCGAACGCGATCCGGCAGAGGCCGCGGTCGGTGGCGGCCACGAGCAGTGTGCCGATGGGGGTCTCGGCCAGGTCGTAGGCGACGTCGAGCAGGCCGGCGTCGACGGCGGCTGCGCGGAAGCGGCGGTCGAGAGCGGGGGAGACGGTCATCGGGACTCCTTTCGTAGGCGACGGACCCCTGACGAGGCCGCTTGGCGCGCTGCGTCCTCGCTGGAGCCGAGGGCGGCGCCGATCTCGGAGTAGGAAAAGTCGTAGCCGTAGCGGAGCACGACGGCGGCGCGCTCCTTCCGGGGCAGCGTCCGGGTCAGCTCGCCGAGCTCGGCGTAGGCCGGCTGGGCGTCTTCGGCCGCCGTCTCGGGGAGCTCGCCGTCGGGCTTGCGGCGGCGGAGGTCGTCGATCGCGACGCGCTCGGCGATCGTGTAGACCCAGGCGCGCAGGTGGCGGCCGTGCCGCAGCCGGGGATAGGCGCGGAGCGCGCGGAGAAAGGTCTCCTGCCACGCGTCCTCGGCCGCCTCGCGCGGGAGCAGCCGCCGCAGGTAGGCGAGCACTGCGTCGCGGTGCTCCGCGTAGAACCGCTCGAAGGGTGGAACCGAATGCACTGGCGCCATCATCATCAGTAACGCGCACGGGCGTCCAAGTGTGAGACTGCCTGAGTGCGCACGGCAGTCGTGGGGCACGTCGAGTGGGTCCGGTTCGCCTCCGTCGAGCGCCTGCCGGCCCAGGGGCAGATCATCACCGCGCGCGAGACGTGGATCGAGCCCGCGGGGGGCGGCGCGGTCGCGGCTATCCGGCTCCGTGAGCTGGTCGGCGAGTGCGACTTCTTCGTCGCGGTCGGCAACGACTGGGCGGGCGGCCGCGCTCGCGAGGCGCTGAAGCTGCTCGGTCTGCACGTCCACTCCGCGACGCGCGACGAGCCGCAGCGCCGCGGCTTCACGTACGTCGATGACGAGGGCGAGCGGACGATCACCTTGCTCGGCCCGAAGTTGCACCCTTTCGGCGGCGACCCGCTTCCGTGGGACGAGCTCGACGACGTGGACGCCGTGTACTTCTCGGCGGGGGACGTCGAGGCGCTGCGGGCCGCCCGCCGGGCGCGGGTGCTGGTCGCGACCGCTCGCGAGCTGCCGACCCTCCAGGCGGCAGGCGTCGAGCTCGACGCACTCGTGCACTCGGGCACGGACTGGGCCGAGGACTACGAGCCGGGGCAGCTCGACCCGAAGCCGAAGGTCGTCGTCACGACGATGGGGCGCGAGGGCGGGCGCTACGTCGGCAGCGACCGTGCCGGCCGCTTCGCCGCGGCCGAGCTACCCGGCCCGCTCGCCGATGCCTACGGAGCCGGCGACTCGTTCGCAGCCGGCCTGACCTACGCGCTGGGGCGGGGCGACGACGTCGAGCGC
>DASQWH010000192.1:0-40266 GCA_035640335.1 Gaiellaceae bacterium
GCCTCCGCGAGCCGCACCGGACGAGTCCGTTTCCGCCCGCGGCTCAGGCTCGCCGGCACGTACCAGCTGGCGTTCGGCGACGTCCGCTCGAACGTCGCGGCGCCCGCAGTCCGTCCCGCGCTCGACACCGCGCTGCCGCGAGCACGGATGTTCGGCCAGTCGCTCGTCCTGCATGCACGCGTGCGGCCTGCGGGTGCCGGGACGATCACAGCGCGGGTCTGGCGCCCACACAGAGGGCCGCTGACGTACAGGATCGGCGCGCGAGGCGCCGTCCGGCTGCCGAGCCGCCTCGCCGGCGACTACGTCGTCCGGGTCACGGTCACGCCGACCGCGGGGTTCATCGGCACGAGCCGCACACTCCGGGCGACGGTGCACGTGCCGTACCTGTCGCTCGGTTCGCGCGGGCCGAGTGTCCGTGCGCTCGAACGCCGCCTCACGGAGCTCTCGTATGCCCTCCGCGGAGTCGACGGCCTCTACTCGTACGACACTTACGACGCGGTGCTCGCGTTCCAGAAGGTGACCGGCCTCGCCCGCACCGGACGTGTCGGCCCCGGCGTCTGGCGGCGTCTGCGGGCCGCGCGCCGGCCCTGGCCCCGCTACCCGCGCGGCTCGCACATCGAGGTCGACAAGCGCCGGCAGATCCTCTTCGAAGTTCGCGCCGGCCGTGTCGTCCGTGTCGTCCACGTCTCGACGGGAGCAACGGGCAACACGCCCGTCGGCCGCTGGCGCGTCTACCGCAAGGTCGTCGGCTGGGACTGGGTGCTGTGGTACCCGATGTACTTCCTGCGCGGGTTCGCGATCCACGGTTACCCGTCCGTGCCTGTCTACCCGGCCTCGCACGGCTGCGTGCGGGTGCCGATGTGGATCGCGCCGCGCCTCTTCTCGAGGAACTCGTACGGCGAGACGATCTTCGTCTACTAGGAGCCGGCTGCGCCTGCTCGCGGCGGCGACGGGTGTCCTCGCGTTCGTCCTCGTTCTCGCCGCGCAGAGGCTCTGGCCGGACAGTGACGGCGAGCCTGTCGCGTGGCGCGATCTCTCAGGCGAAGTCGGGCCGCTCCCCCTGACCGGCGAGACGAAACGGCTCTTCACCAGCGAAGCGCAGGCGTCGGCGTTTCTCGATCGGCTCGGCGCCACGGGCCCGCTGCCGCCGGTCGACTTCGAGCGCCGCCAGCTGCTCCTCGTCTCAGCCGGGCCGCGCTCGAGCAGTGGCTATCGCGTCGAGGTTCTGAGCGTGCGGCGCCACGGCGGCCGCATCGACGTTGCCGTCCGCGAGGTCACGCCCACCCTCGCACAGCGCGTCCGGCCCGGCGTCACGTCGCCGTATCGCCTGCTCAGCCTGCCCGCGGACGCGGCCGTCTACGTCGACTGGCGCGGGCGCTAGCCGCGCTCGGGCTCGTCCTCGCCAACGGCGAACTGGTCGGGCGAGACATCGTCGAGGAACTTCTTGAACTCGTCGACGATCTCTTCCTCGTTCACGTCTTCGCCCTCGAACTCGATCGCGGACTCCTCGATGACGTCGTTCGCCGCGAAGATCGGCGCCTCGGCGCGAACGGCGAGCGCGATCGCGTCCGACGGCCGCGAGTCGATCTCGATCTCCGAGCCGTTCTGCTGGACGGTGATGCTCGCGTAGAACGTGCTCTCGCGAAGTTCGGTGACCGTGATGCGAACGACCTGCGCGTCGAGCTGCTCGAGCATGTCGGCGACGAGATCGTGCGTCATCGGCCTCGGAGTCGTCGCGCCCTGAAGCTTCATGAGGATGGCGGCCGCCTCCGGATGCCCGATCCAGATGGGCAGGAACTTGTTGCCGTCGGCGGTCTTCAACAGGACGATCGGCTGTTTGCCGACCAGGTCGAAACTGACCCCGTAGATGACCATTTCCTGCATGCCAGACCTCGATTCAGTTTAGCGCGGGGGTCTCGACCGGCCCTCACCCATTCCGGCACCCTCGACGCTGCGAGGCCTTGGCTACAATCGGCTCCCCGGGCGATTAGCTCAGTCGGTTAGAGCGCCGCTCTGATAAGGCGGAGGTCCGTGGTTCGAGTCCACGATCGCCCATTTTTCGGCTGCGCCGAAAAATGTCGAAGGCTCCGGAGGAGCCGAGACCATGGCTCGCCGAACAGGCGCCGACGGAGACCAAACGCACCGAGACCGCCGGTAAATACCGGCCTAGTGCAGTACCTGCGTGCGCCGCAAGTAATCCTCGACGACCAACAGGAACGCCTCGTCGCGCGCGATCTCCCTCACCGCGCCCTTCGTCTGGTCGTCGAGGTCCTCGTCCCGAGCCAGCTCGGACAGGAACGGGCCGAGGCGACCCTCCTGCGAGAGCGTTGCCATACGCAGGAAGAGCCGTCTGGTGTCCGGCTCTTGCGAGATCGCCTCGAGCGATTCCATGTCCTGCAGCCAGGCCGCGAGCATCTGACGGTGAAACGGCGCAGCGGGGGCAACGGTTACGGCGCCTCGCCGGCCGCGCGCTCGAGGGCTTCGGCGAGCTCGGCGAGCTGCGTCTCGCCGGCGACGGGTATCTCCAGGCCCCGTGCGCTGACCCGCGCGGGGAAGCCGGTCAGCCGCTCGGCGGCGGTCCGCACGCGGAGCGCCAGATCCGGGCTCGCGGGCGGCCGGCGGCGGCGCTTCGACCTCCCGCCGGCCCAACGCGCCTCCCGCTCGGCGGCCCGCACCGAGAGACCCTGGCGGACGATTCGCCGGGCGAGGCGCCGCCGCTCCTCGACGTCGGGCACGGCGAGGACCGCACGGGCGTGCCCCTCGGTCAGCTCCCCGCGCTCGAGCATGGCGAGAATGTCGTCCGAGAGCTCGAGCAGCCGCATCCGGTTCGAGATCGCAGGCTTCGAGCGGCCGACACGCTCGGCGATCTCGCCGAGGCCGAGCGCGAACTCGTCCATCAGCACCGCGTAGGCGCGCGCCTCCTCGACGGGCGACAGCTCCTCGCGCGCCACGTTCTCGACGAGGCCGAGCAACAGCGCGTCGCGATCGGCCGCCTCGCGCACGACGGCCGGCAGGGTCTCGACGCCCGCCTCGCGCGCCGCGCGCCAGCGTCGCTCGCCGGCGATCAGCTCGTAGCCGCCGGCCGCACGCGGGCGGACGAGGACCGGCTGGATCACGCCCTGCGCGCGAATCGACTCGGCGAGCCCGGCTGTCGCCTCGTGCTCGAAGCGCTTCCGCGGTTGTCGCGGGTTCGCGTGGATGAGGCCGACCGGCAGCTCGGCGAGCTCCTGCGTCGACGCGCCTCCGATCAGGACCTCGAGCCCGCGGCCGAGGCCGCGTCTATTCCCAGCAGCCACAGCGCTGGGATTCGGGTTGGCTCGACCGGTCATTTCAGACGGAGGCCCGGGCAAAGCCCGTCCTTCCTGGCGGCGGCACCGCAAGCGGTACCTCAGAGCTGCGCTCGACAAGCTCCATCGCCACCTTCCAGTAGGCCTCGGCGCCGGCGGAGCGGCGGTCGTAGGCGATGACGGGCAGGCCGTGACTCGGCGCCTCGGCGACGCGCACGGACCGCGGCACCCGCGACGCGAAGAGGAGATGGCCGAAGTGCCGCTCGAGCTCGACGGCCACGTCCGAGGCCAGCCGCGTGCGGGAGTCGACCATGGTCAGGACGAGTCCCGCCAGCGCAAGGCCCGGGTTGAGCCGGGCCCGGATGCGGTTGAGGGAGTGCAACAGCTGGGAGAGGCCTTCGAGCGCGTAGTACTCCGCCTGCACGGGAACGAGGACGCGATCCGCGGCTGCGAGCGCGTTCACCGTCAGCGGGCCGAGCGACGGCGGGCAGTCGACGAAGACGAAGGAGTGCGTCTCGCCGGCGGGGACCAGCGTCTCGGCGAGATAACGATCGGCCTCGTCCCGGCGGCCAAGGTCGGCCGCCGTGCCGGCAAGGTCGGCTTTCGCGGGAATCAGGTCGAGGTTCGGAAACCTCGTCGGTCGCGCGAGCTCGGACGGCGGCGCTCCGTCGAGCAGGTCGCAGCTCGACGCGCCATTCGCGCGCTCGCCGAGCCCGGAGGTCGCGTTCGCCTGCGGGTCGAGATCGACGAGCAGCACGCGCTCGCCCGCCTCGGCCAGGCAGGCGGCGAGATTGACGGCGGTCGTCGTCTTCCCGACGCCGCCCTTCTGGTTGGCGACGGCGTAGATCGTCCCCACGCGGCCATTGTGATCAGGCGAGAGGACGTTTCCGGGCGATCCCCGGTCGGCGCGGGAAGCCGGCGGGCGTCGCGGCGACCTTGCGCACGACCACCAAACCGGCATGGGGCTCCGGAGGCGCCCCGCCAAGCTGGTCCGCCACGCGGCTGACGGCCTCGAGCTCGGCGCTCTCGCCGAGCCAGAGGATCGCGGCACCGCCGGGCCGGACGAGGGGCAGCGCCCACTCAACCGCCACCGGCGGCTTCGCCAGCGCCTTCGCGGTCGCGACGCCGAAGCGGTCGACCTCCTGCTCCTCGGCTCGACCTCGAACCACCACCACGTTCGGGAATTCACGCGCCGCCTCCTCGAGGAAGGCGGCCTTACGCCCGTTCGCCTCGAGCAGCGTCACCTCACGCTCCGGCAGCGCAGCGGCGAGCGGAATTCCCGGCGAACCGCCGCCGGAGCCAACGTCCACTATCGGTCCGTGGAGCTCGCGCACGAGATCGACGGCCCGCAGTGCGTCGTCGAGCAGCATTGCCCGCGCGGCGCCGAGGTCATCGAGCGCCGTCAGCCCGGGCGTGGCCAGCACGGCGGCCAGCCAGCGGTCGAGCCGGGGATCCGTCAAGCAGACGGAGAAACGACGATGAAGCGGTTCGGCTCCGTGCCCTCGCTGCGCGTCTCGACGCCGCCGAACTCCTTCAGCCGCACGTGCACGACCTTCCGCTCGACGGCCGTCATCGGCTCGAGCGAGATCGGCGAGCGCGAGGCGAGGGCCTCCTCGGCGGTGCGAACGGCCAGTGCCTCGAGCGCCGTGCGGCGCCGCTCGCGATACCCCGCCGCGTCGACGACGACCTCCTTGCGCTTTTCGGGCAGCCCGCGCCAGACGATTGCGTTCGTCAGGTACTGGATGGCGTCGATCGTCTGCCCGTGCTTGCCGATCAGCAGGCCGAGGTTCGACCCCGACAGAGAAGCCGTGACGGCGTCCTCGTCCTCGCTGATCTGGATCCGGCAGCGCAGGTCGAGCCCGGTCGTGATGCGCTCGAGGATCTCGCGCACCTTCGCCGCCAGCTCGCTCTCCGGGTCGCTCGGACTGACCACGGCGCCCGGATCGACGGAGGCGATGACGCGTGCCGGCGCGTAGCCGACGCCAAGGAGCCCGCGCTCGCCTTCGGTGACGACCTGGAACTGGACGGCGGACTTGTCGAGGTCCGGGTGCAGCTTCTCGAGCTCGCGCAGGGCGACCCACTTCGCCTCGCCGACGGTCTCGCCGGTTGCCTCGACCTGAAGAGCGTTCTCGGTCACCGCTTCGCCTTCCGCTTCTTCTTGCGCTTCACGCGCCGCGGTTGCGACGGAGCCTGCTTCTCCGCCGGCGCCTCAACCGGCTCGGCGCCGTCGGCGGCGACCGGCTCGGCGCGTTCCTTCGGCGGCGTGCGCGACGTCCGCTTCGGCGGCTGTTTCTGCTTCGGCCGCAGCCCCCGCGTGACGAGCCCCTGGCCGACCGTCCACAGGTTCGTCGTCACCCAGTAGATGACGAGGCCCGACGGGAAGTTGAGGACGACGAAGAGGAACGCGATCGGCAGGATCAGCATCAGCGTCCGCTGCGTCTTGTCCATCGTCTGCGACATGAGCAGCGTCGATGCCGTCTGGCTGGTCGCGTAGAGCGCGAGCAGCAAGTAGCCCGTCCAGTGCGAGTTCGCCGCGTCGGTGATGTTCGGGACGAGCCCGAGCCAGTGCAGGTCGGAGCCCGGGTATTCCGGCAAAACCTCCTTCTCGAAGTCCTTCAGCACGAAGAACAGCGAGATGAAGATCGGGATCTGGAAGAGGATCGGCAGGCACGAGGCGGCCGGGTTGATCTTGTTCTCCCGGTAGAACTTCATCAGCTCCTCGTTCTTCTTCTGCCGGTCGTTCTTGTAGCGCTGCTGGATCGCCTTCATCTCCGGCATGTGCGCCTGCATCGCCTGCATCGAGTGGATCTGGCGCACGGTGAGCGGGACGAGCGCCATGCGGACGATGATCGTCAGCGCCACGATCGACCACGCCCAGGAGAGCCCGAGCGAGCCGTGCAGCCATTCGAGGAGCGAGGTAAGCGGCCGCTCGATCGGCTCGAGCACCGCGAGCACGGCCAGCATCATCGGAAGAGCCTCTGCTGCTCGACGTAGTCGACGCCGCCGTGGCTCCACGGATTGCAGCGCAGGAGCCGCCAGCCGGCGAGGACCGAGCCGCGGACGAGCCCGTAGCTCCGCAGTGCGTCAAGCGCGTACTGCGAGCACGACGGGTGGTACTTGCAGCTGGCCGGGAACAACGCGCCGAGCGTGTAGCGGTAGCCGTAGACAAGCGCCATCCCCACGTACGCGGGCAGACGCAGGACGATCACGCCTCCGCCTTCCCGAGCACCTCGTCGATCCGCTCGCCGAGCCAGTCGGCGCCGCGGGCCTCGACCGAGTCGGCCAAGCCGGGCCGCGCGACGAGCACGTAGTCGCAGCCGGGCCGGACCGCGTCGAGGCGGGCACGCCACGCCTCGCGCAGCTGACGCTTCAGGCGGTTGCGCACGACCGCGCCGCCGCCGGACTTCGGAACGGCGATCCCGAGTCGGGGCTCACCGTCCTCGTCGTCCTCGCGCGGGAACCAGTAAAGCGTCAGGAACCGCGTCGTGACGGAGCGCCCGTGCCGGTAGACGGCGTCGAAGTCCCGGGAGCGGGAGAGGCGATACCTGCGTTGCAAGTTCGTGTTAGGCCGAGAGCCGCTTGCGGCCGCGAGCCCTGCGGCGCTTGAGGATCGCCCGGCCGGCGCGCGTAGCCATGCGCGCGCGAAATCCGTGCCGGCGCTTCCTGCGACGCACGTTGGGCTGGTAGGTCCGCTTCACGGTAGGAGGAGAGAGAAAAGGAGGAACGAGCGCCCTTTTTGAAGAGCGGCGATCCAGTATAGACGAGGGGGTCGAGGCACTGTTTTCCACAACCCGTTGATGGATGAAAAAGTGCTGCGAGCGACGCATGTCGCCGGAGGAGGCAACGCCCTCTTCCACACCTGTGGAGAACCATGTGGAGCGCGGTAAAGTCCCTGCAAATCGGCCTAGTTTTACCCACCGACGACCTTCTTGAGGCGCCTGGAGGACGCTGCTATGCTCGCCGCTTCGTCCCCCCGCACGAGGAGTGGTGTCCGGCGTCGTGGCACGCCAGCAAGAGCTGACAGCCGAAGATCTCTGGACCGCTGTTTCCGACCGACTACGGGGGGCTCTGAACGACACCACGTACGGCACGTGGTTCGGCGACGCGGAGGGGCGCGAGCTCTCCGACGACGCCTTTGTCCTGGCCGTCCCGAACGACTTCACGCGCGAGTGGATCGAGGGCCATTTCATCGAGCTGATCCACGCCGCGGTGCGTGACGCAACAGGTCACGACCGACGTGTCGAGCTGAGCGTCGAGCAGGAGCGCAAGTTCGCCGGCGCCATCCCCGCGCCGCCCAAAATGCAGGCGACGGGCGCCGGCATGAACTCGAAGTACACGTTCGACTCGTTCGTCATCGGCTCGTCGAACCGCTTCGCCCACGCGGCCGCGCTCGCCGTCGCCGAAGCGCCCGCGCAGGCGTACAACCCGCTCTTCATCTACGGCGGCACCGGCCTCGGCAAGACGCACCTCCTGCAGGCGATCGGGCAGTACGTCGGAGAGCACTCGGGCGACCTCTCGGTGCGCTACATCACGAGCGAGACGTTCATGAACGACTTCATCAACTCGCTCCGCGACAAGCGGATCGAGGGGTTCAAGCAGCGCTACCGCACGTACGGCCTGCTCCTGATCGACGACATCCAGTTCCTCGAGCACAAAGAGCGGATCCAGGAGGAGTTCTTCCACACCTTCAACTCGCTGTACGAGGCCGGCCGGCAGATCGTCATCTCGTCTGACCGCCCGCCGCGCGAGATCTCGACTCTCGAGGAGCGGCTGCGCTCGCGCTTCGAGTGGGGCCTGATCACCGACATCCAGCCGCCCGACCTCGAGACGCGCATCGCGATCCTGCGCAAGAAGGTGAAGACAGACGGAATCCACGTTCCCGACCCACAGGTGCTGACGTTCATCGCCGGCCGCGTGTCGACCAACATCCGTGAGCTCGAGGGCGCGCTGACGCGGGTCGTCGCGTTCTCGTCTCTCACCGGACGCCCGATGACCGTCGAGCTGGCCCAGGACGTGCTCAAGGACGTGTTTCCGCAGGGTGAGGCCCCTGAGGTCTCGATCGAGCGCATCCAGGCGACCGTCTCGGAGCGCTTCAAGCTCTCACGCGACGAGCTCTGCGGCGACCGTCGCTCGCAGAACATCGTCTATCCGCGCCAGGTCGCGATGTACCTCTCGCGCGAGCTGACCGACGCATCGCTGCCGAAGATCGGCCGCGAGTTCGGAGGCCGCGACCACACGACGGTCATCCACGCGACCTCCAAGATCGCGCGCATGATCCGCGAGGACCGCTCTGTGTACAACCTCGTGCAAGAGTTGACCGCGCGGATCAAGCAGACGCGCTGAATCTGTGAATTTCTTCAGTTACCTTTCGCAAGCTGTTCGAAACTGCTCGTTGTCCACGAGCGGCGTCCCCAGCGCGATGGCGCTTCCAGACACGCCTGCAGCCGTCTTCCCCGTCCTCCACACTCCCTACGACTACTACAAGAAGAACTCTTTTTAATGGTTGAGATAGAAACTGCCCTCGGGACTTCGATGAAGATCTCCTCCGCCAAGGACGAGCTCGTCAGCGCGCTCGCCGCCGTTTCGAGAGCAGTGTCGACGCGCTCGACGGTGCAGGTTCTGTCGGGGATCCTCATCCGCGCCGACGACGGGCGCGTGGAGCTGGCGGCGACCGACATGGAACTGTCGCTCCGGCTCCCGCTCGAGGCCGACGTCGAGGGAGGCGGTGCGGTCGTGGTGCCCGGCCGGCTCCTCGTTGATCTCGCGCGGTTGCTGCCCGAGGGCGACGTCACGCTCGAGCAGAAGCCCGAGGAAGCCGTGCTCGAGGTCACGGGCGGCTCGTCCACGTCGCGCCTGCACACCTACAGCGCGGAAGACTTCCCGAAGCTGCCGGACGTTCAGGGCGCCGACACCTTCATCGTCGATCGCGCGGCATTCCAGGCGACCGTGGCGCGCGTGTCGCGTGCGGCCTCGCGCGACGAGTCGCGCCCGGTCCTGACGGGCATCCTCGTCCGCTTCGAGGGCGGCCGGCTGGTCATGGCCGCGACAGACTCATACCGCTTGTCCGTGAAAGAAACGGAGCTCGAGGGCGACGCGCCCGAGCTGGAGGCGATCGTGCCGGCGCGCGCGCTTGGCGAGCTCGCACGGCTCGCGGCGGACGCCGACGAACTGCGGATCGGCGTCCACGAAAACCACGTCCTCTTCAACGCGGGCGACGTCTGGCTGACGAGCCGCCGCATCGACGGGCAATTCCCGAACTACAAGCAGTTGATTCCGGAGACGTTCGAGCACGAGGTCGTCCTGCCGCGGGACGAGTTCCTCGACGTCGTCCGGCGGACGTCCGTGATGGCGCAGCGCAACTCACCGCTTCGCCTGCGCTTCGCGAACGGCGAGGTGACGGTCTCCGCACAGACGCAGGACGTCGGCGAAGCTCGCGAGACGCTGCCGGTCGCGTTCTCCGGCGAGGAGCTGGAGATCGGTTTCAACCCCGAGTTCCTCCGCGACGGCGTCGAGTCCGTCGAGTCCGACGAGGTCAAGTTGAAGCTGATCAGCCCCTTGCGACCCGGCCTGATCCGCGCCGACGACGAGGATTTCTCCTACTTGATCATGCCGATCCGATTGGCCGGGTAGGTGGATCCGAACGTGTCGACCGGTCAGTTCAGACGGCCGCGCGGGCTGAGCCCGCACGGCCTGAAGGCGGCACCGCAAGCGGCGCCTCAGACAGGCTGATCGTCAGCGAAGTCACGCTGCGCGACTTTCGCTCCTATCCGGCGCTCGACCTCGAGCTTCGGCCCGGAATCGTGCTCGCCGTGGGCCCGAACGGTGCCGGCAAGACGAACCTGCTCGAGGCGCTGCACGTCGGCACACAGGGCTTCTCGCCGCGGACGAGGACCGACGCGCAGCTCGTCCGCTTCGGTTGCGATGCGGCGCGGATCTCGCTCCACGGTCGCCGTGGGCATGCGCCTGTGGACGTGGACGTCACCCTGCGGCCGGGAGACGCGAAGCAGGCGCGGCTGAACGGCGCCCCGCTGCGGGCCGCCGAGCAGCTGCGCACGTCGCTCGCAACGCTCGTCTTCACGCCCGACCGCCTCGTGGTCGTCAAGGGCGGGCCCTCCGCGCGCAGGGCGTACTTCGACCGCACAGCTGGGCGCTTGTTCCCCGCGCGAGCGGCGCTACCGGCCGAGTACGCGGCCGCAGTCGCGCAGCGGAACGCGGCGCTGCGCCGAACCGCGATCGGGGCGTCGACGCAGGAGGCACTCCGGCCGTGGACGCAGCGCGTCGTCGACCTCGGCGCGGAGCTCGTCGAGCTGCGGACGGTCGTCGTGCACGAGCTCGCTCCTCTCTTCGCCGCGCAGGCCGCCGCGCTCGGCTTCGACGACGCCGAGCTGCGTTACGAAGGCGAGCCGCCCGAGCTCCCCGCGTTCGAGGCCAGGCTGGCCGAGGATCTCGAGCGCGGCACGACTGGCCTGGGGCCGCACCTGCACGACTTCGGGATCACGGCAGGCGGCCGCGAGCTGCGCCGGTTCGGCTCGCAGGGCGAGCAGCGGCTGGCGGTGCTGTCGCTGATCCTCACTGAGGCCGAGCTGCTGGCGGCGCGAGGTCCCGCCGCGCCGCTGCTCTTGCTCGACGACGTCCTGTCGGAGCTCGACGAACGTCGCCGCCGCACGCTCGCCGAGCGCATCGAGGCGGGCACGCAGGCCCTGGTCACCTCGACCTCGGCCTCTGCGCTCCCGGCGGAGCCCGCCCAGCTGGTCGAGGTTGCGCCCGGCACGGCGCGGAGCGCGCCGTGAAGAAGATCGGAGGCGACGTTCGGCGCGAGCTCGAGCGCTTCGGGCCGGTCGCAGCGGGGATGAGCGATCTCGTCGCCGCCTGGCCCCGGCTCGTCGGCGACCAGATTGCCCGCAACGCCTGGCCGTCGCGCCTCGGCCGCGACGGCACGCTGCACGTGGCGACGTCCGGCTCGGCGTGGGCATTCGAGCTTACGCAACTAGCTCCAGAGCTCCTGACCCGTCTTCGTGAGGGCCTCGGCGAGGCGGCGCCCGAGGCGCTTCGGTTCGGCCCCGGAAAGCTTCCCGACCCCGCTTCCGAGGCGCCGACGGCGCCGTCGCCGGCCGTCCCGGAGCCGAGCCCGGACGACGTCGAGCGGGCCTCGGAGCTTGCTGCGACGATCGAGGACGAGAGTCTGCGCGAACTTGTTGCAAAGGCAGCCGCGGCGAGCCTCGCGAGGGCCGCTGACGACCGCTCGTTCTGGTAAACTTAGACCACCTGCAATTCTCCTAAATTGCAGGGATTTTTTATGGCTAGAGCTTCCTATACCGCCAAGGACATCACCGTGCTCGAGGGCCTCGAGCCGGTGCGCAAGCGGCCGGGCATGTACATCGGCTCGACAGGTGCCCGCGGGCTCCATCATCTGATCTACGAAGTGGTCGCCAACTCGGTCGACGAGGCGCTCGCCGGGCGGGCCGATCTCGTCGAGGTGATGCTCCATCCGGACAACTCCGTGACCGTCCGCGACAACGGCTCGGGCATTCCGACCGACGTCATGAAGGAGCAGGGCCTGCCGGCCGTCACCGTCGTGCTCACGAAGCTGCACGCGGGCGGAAAGTTCGGCGGCGAGGGCTACAAGGTGTCGGGCGGCCTGCACGGCGTCGGCGTCTCCGTCGTGAACGCGCTCTCGGCGTGGCTGCGGGTCGAGGTCAAGCGAGACGGCAAGCTCTTCCGCCAGGAGTTCGCGCGTGGCGAGCCGACGAGCGACCTGAAGAAGGTCGGCCCCGCAAAGGACTCCGGCACGACGATCACGTTCCTGCCTGATCTCGAGGTCTTCGACGAGCTGGAGTGGTCGAAGGAGACGCTGATCCAGCACCTGCGCGAAACCGCGTTCCTGACGAAGGGCCTCCGCATCGTCCTCGTCGACGAGCGCGAAGGCGAGGAGCGGCACGAGTTCTACGCCGAGGGCGGCATCCGCGACTTCGTGAGCTACGTCAACAACACAAAGGACAGCGTCCACAAACACGTCATCTACTTCGAGGGGACGTCGAACGGCAACACGGCCGAGCACGGCGAGATCGAGGTCGCCATGCAGTGGAACACGTCGTACGTCGAGTCGATCTTCTCGTTCGCGAACAACATCAACACGCACGAGGGCGGCTAACACCTGTCCGGCTTCAAGTCCGCGCTGACGCGGACGCTGAACGACTACGCGCGGCGGAACAACCTGCTCAAGGAGAAGGAAGAGAACCTCGAGGGCGAGGACGTTCGCGAGGGTCTCGCGGCGGTCATCTCCCTGAAGCTCCAGGACCCGCAGTTCGAGGGCCAGACAAAGACGAAGCTCGGCAACCCGTGGGTGCGCGGCATGGTCGAGCAGACGGTCAACGTCAAGCTCGCCGAGTTCCTCGAGGAGAACGCGACCGAGGCCAAGCAGATCATCCAGAAGGCGGTTGCCGCACGGAACGCCCGCCAGGCGGCCCGCAAGGCGCGCGAGCTGACGCGCCGCAAGAGCGCTCTCGACAGCATGTCACTGCCCGGGAAGCTCGCCGACTGCTCCATCAACGACCCCTCGTCCGCGGAGCTTTACCTCGTCGAGGGCAACTCGGCCGGCGGCTCGGCGACCGACGCGCGCGACCGCACGTTCCAGGCGATCCTCCCGCTGCGCGGCAAGGTCATCAACTCGGAGAAGAACCGCATCAACAAGGTGCTGTCCAACGCCGAGATCCAGTCGATCATCACCGCGATCGGCACGGGCATCGGCGACGAGTTCGACCTCGAAAAGCTGCGCTACCACCGGATCATCGTCATGACCGACGCCGACGTGGACGGCTCGCACATCCGCACTCTGATCCTGACGTTCCTCTACCGGCAGATGCAGGAGCTTGTCGAGGGCGGCTACGTCTACATCGCCGTTCCGCCGCTGTACCGCGTGAAGGTCGGAAACCGCGAGCAGTACGTCGAGAAGGAGTCGCAGTTCGAGGACCTGCTCGTCCGCGAGCGCGTGAAGGACATCGAGGTCGCAGCGCGCGGAGACAACGCGCAGAAGTTCACGCAGGCGAAGTACGCGCGGTTCGCGAAGGCGCTCAACGAGTTCGACGGCTGGGCCTCGCGGCTCCGCGCCGACTTCGGCTCCGCGCCGACCAACTTCGTCATCGCGCACCGGCTCGTCGAGACCGAGCTCGAGCAGGTCGGCGACCTCGGCGAGACGTTCGAGGTGCTCGCAGAGAACGGCCACGAGC
Source organism: Gaiellaceae bacterium (assembly GCA_035640335.1). Taxonomy (GTDB): domain Bacteria; phylum Actinomycetota; class Thermoleophilia; order Gaiellales; family Gaiellaceae; genus VAXT01. Next base: position 13,514 of record DASQWH010000192.1, read on the forward strand.
TGTCCGTTGTCGAGCAGACGCCCGAGGGCACGCGGATCAAGATCATCGAGCATGAGACCAGCGCGGCGAGCCACGTCACTGTTCCCGCCGAGCTCTTCGCGTCCCCTGTCTACGCCGGCCTGCGTCGCAGCTACGCGCAGCTCGTCGACGTCGTCGGGGCGCCGCCCTTCCGTCTAGCGCTGGGCAAGAAGGATCGCGTCGCCGAGAGCTTCGAGGAGCTCCGCACCGCGGCCCTCGACCTTGCGAAGGAAGGGATCACGATCAGCCGCTTCAAGGGCCTCGGCGAGATGAATCCCGAGGAGCTGTGGGAGACGACGATGGATCCCGCCAACCGCCTGCTGATCCAGGTCGAGGTCGAGGACGCTGCTGCCGCCGACCGGCTCTTCTCGATGCTGATGGGCGACCAGGTCGAGCCGCGGCGCGAGTTCATCGAGTCGAACGCAAAGGACGTCCGGTTCCTGGACGTCTGATCCGTGAGGGAGGTTTGAATGTCGTCGGTTGAGCCGCTCGGAGCCGGACGGATCGAGCCGCGTGAGCTCGAGCAGGAGATGCGCTCGAGCTTCCTCGACTACGCGATGAGCGTGATCGTCTCGCGCGCGCTCCCGGACGTGCGCGACGGGCTCAAGCCCGTGCACCGCCGCGTGCTCTACGCGATGCACGAGGCCGGCCTGCAGCCGAACCGGCCGCGCCTGAAATGCGCGCGCGTCGTCGGCGACGTCATGGGCGCCTACCACCCGCACGGCGACACGGCGATCTACGACACGCTCGTGCGCCTGGCGCAGCCGTTCTCGATGCGCTACCCGCTCGCCGACGGCCAGGGCAACTTCGGGAACATCGACGACTACCCCGCGGCCGCCATGCGCTACACGGAGGTGCGGCTCTCGCGCATCGCGACCGAGATGCTGCGCGACATCGACGCCGACACCGTCGACTTCGAGCCGAACTACGACGAGTCGAGGCGCCAGCCGACCGTGCTGCCGGCGCGCTTCCCGAACCTGCTCGTCAACGGCTCGGCCGGGATCGCGGTCGGCATGGCGACGAACATTCCGGCGCACAACCTGAGCGAGGTCGTCGACGCGCTCGTCGCGCTCATCGACGACCCGAACATCGACGTCGACCGGCTGACGCGTTACATCAAGGGGCCCGACTTCCCGACGGGAGCGATCATCCTCGGCCGCGACGGGATCCGCGAGGCGTACCGGTCGGGCCGCGGCCGCATCGTCATGCGCGCGCGCGCGCACGTCGAGGAGCTCCGTGGGGGGAAGACGGCGATCATCGTCAACGAGCTGCCCTTCGGCGTGAAGAAGGGCGGTGACGCCGGCGTGATCAAGAAGATCGCCGACCTCGTCCACGAGAAGGTGCTCAGTGAGATCTCGGACGTCAAGGACCTGTCCGACAAGACCGGGATGCGGATCCAGATCGAGCTGAAGCGCGAGGCGATTCCCCAGGTCGTCCTCAACAAGCTCTTCAAGCACACGGCGCTGCAGACAACCTTCGGCTACAACGCCGTCGCGCTCGTCGACGGCGTGCCCCGGACGCTCGCGCTGCGCGACATGCTCGGCTACTACCTCGCCTTCCAGCGCGACGTCGTTACCCGGCGCTCGAAGTACGAGCTGCGCAAGGCCGAGGCGCGTGCGCACGTCCTCGAGGGTTACCTGATCGCGCTCGACAACCTCGACGCGGTCATCCAGCTCATCCGTAGCGCAGCCGACACCGACGCGGCACGAGAAGGGCTGATGCGCGAGTTCGACCTCTCCGAGATCCAGGCCCAGGCGATCCTCGATCTCCGCCTGCGCGCGCTGACGGCGCTCGAGCGGAAGCGCGTCGAGGACGAGCACAAGGATCTGCGCGAGCGAATCGACGAGCTGCGAGCGATCCTCGGCGACGAGTCGCGCATCGACGCGCTCATCCGGGAGGAGCTGCTCGAGCTCAAGCAGATCTACGGCAAGAACGACGATCGGCGGACGGAGATCGTCGCCGCCGAGGGCGAGCTCGAGCTCGAGGACTTGATCGCGGAAGAGGACATGGTCATCGCGATCACGCGCTCGAACTACATCAAGCGCCTGCCCGTGACGACGTACCGCGAGCAGCGGCGCGGCGGCCAGGGCGTCATGGGCATGGACCTGAAGGACGAGGACTACATCGAGCACCTGTTCGTCGCGTCGACCCACGACTACGTCCTCTTCTTCACGAACGTGGGCAAGGTCTACCGCCTGAAGGTGCACGAGCTACCCCTCGGCTCCCGTCAGTCGAAGGGCCGCGCGATCCAGAACCTCCTCCCCTTCCGTCAGGACGAGCAGGTGCGCGCGGTCATCCAGACGCGCGACTTCGAGGAGGCCAAGTATCTCGTCTTCGCGACGAAGAACGGCATGGTCAAGAAGACCGAGCTCGCTGCGTACAACACGCCGCTCAAGGCCGACGGGATCATCGCCATCAAGATGCGCGACCCCGGCGACGAGCTCGTCTCTGTGCGCCATTCGACCGGTGAGGACGACGTGCTGATGGTCTCCCGTAGCGGCCAGGCGATCCGCTTCAACGAGGAGGACGTGCGCCCGATGGGCCGCGACACCGCCGGCGTCGTCGGCATGCGCCTGCGCAAGGGCGACGAGGTCATCTCGTCGGAGGTCGTCGGCGCCAAGGAGGGCGAGCTGCTCGTGGTCACCGAGAACGGCTACGGCAAGCGCACGCGCACGGACGAGTATCCGGTCAAGGGCCGCGGAGGCCTCGGCGTGAAGACGGTCCAGCTGACCGAGGCGAAGGGCAAGCTCGCCGGCGCCCGTGTCGTGCGCGAGGGCTACCAGGTGATGCTGATCTCGACCGGCGGCACGGTGATCAAAATGCCGGTCGACGGCATCCGCTGTATGGGCCGCGCGACGCAAGGCGTGATCGTCATGCGCTTAAAGGAGGGCGAGCAGGTCTCGACGCTCGCTCCGGTCGTCGAGTCCGACGAGGCGGCGGCGGAGGCAGCTGCCGTGGAGCCCGAGCCGGAGCCGGCGTCTACGTAGGTTTCGACAGGATTCGCGGGCATCGGGTTGAGATTTCCGCGCTTTCGCTCAATACTCTTCCCAAAGATGCCGCACAGCGATATACCTTTGCCTGCGGCAGGGGTCATGGCGTTCCGGCGAGGGAGGTAGCTACGTATGGCTCCTAGCAGACAGGTTGATCTTCTTGAACCGATCAACCTCGCAGAGCATCTGGACAAGGTCGAGCTCTATCTCGGGCAGGTCTGCCAGATCGCGGGCATCTCGAAGATGCAGCTCGACTACTGGACGAACAAGGCGCAGATCCCGACGAAAGGCCGCAAACAGCGCATCTACGACATGGACGCGCTCGAGACCGTGATGCTGATCAAGCAGGCCAAGGACAAGGGGCTGAACCTCGGCGCCGCGATCGATGCGGCGCGCAACTTCCGCGAGCTGAATGGGGACAAACGGGAGGCCTAGACGGCTCGGAGCGCCTGCGCCGCCTGCTCCGGCGGTAGTGAATTGAAGTAGATACCTGCTCCTAGCTCGAGGCCGGCGAGCACGGTCAGACGCGGGACGATCTCCATGTGCCAGTGCGCGCCCTCGTGCGTCCAGACGTTGAGCGGCACCGGCCCCTCGACGGCGCGAAGGCGCAGGATTGCGTCGCGGAGGAGCGACAGCGCGGTGGCGAACAGCTCCACGTCGGCGTCCGGCCGGTGCTCCGTTGCGCCGAGGACGAGCTCGTAGGGAACGCGCCCGGCGGGAGCCGCCAGCAGGCGTGCTCCGTCTCGCTCGGCGACGAGGAGACTTTCCTCCTTGGCCAACACGCGGCACAGCGCGCAGCCCGGGCGCTCGAGGTTCGGATACTCGACGACGGCGGCCGGCGGGGGCTCGCGGAGCCAAACGAGCTGCGAGTGGCTGTGTGGGAGGCTCGCGCCGGCCTCGCGGCCCTCGTTGAGAAGGACCTGCACGTACGGGAACCCGGCGGCGCGCGCAGCCTCGTCCCGCTCGGCCCACGCCTCGGCGATCTGGGGCAGCTCGTCCTCGTCGAGTTCGGCGAGGGACCGCACGTGGCGCGGGCTGTGGACGACGACCTCCTGGTGCTCGAGCGCCGGGTAGAGGTTCGGGACGACGCGGACCTGCCAGCCGGGCGTGTCGGACGCGCGCTCGCCGCGCGCGACGGCGAACGTCTCAGGCGGCGTTCGCTCCTCGCGCCCCTCGTCGAAGGGGCACTGCTCCAGCTCCTCGGCTGTCGGCCGCTCGAGCTCGCCGCGCTTCGCCCCCGGCCGGCGGCTGCGTGCGGGCGCGATGACGACGAGCCGTCCCGAGAGCGGATCGCGCCGAATGTCTGGAGCCGTCAGCTTCTCTGAGTCCCGTCGCCCGTCATGCCCTCCATCAGCGGCCGGAAGAGCTCGATCGGCAGCGGCAGGATGATCGTGGACGAGCGCTCGGACGAGATCTCGAGCATCGTCTGCAGAAACCGGAGTTGCAGGGACATCGGATTCAGGGCCAGCACCTCGGCGGCGTCCTTCAGCCGCTCGGAGGCCTGGAACTCACCCTCGGCGGCGATCACCTTCGCGCGGCGCTCGCGCTCGGCCTCGGCCTGGCGCGCCATGGCGCGCTGCATGCCGCCTGGGATCTCGACGTCCTTGACCTCGACGATCGAGACCTTGACACCCCACGGCGACGTGGCCTCGTCGATGATCTGCTGCAGGATCGTGTTGATCTTGTCGCGCTCGGAGAGCAGCTCGTCCAGCACGTGCTGGCCAAGGACGCTCCGCAGGGTCGTCTGCGCGATCTGCGACGTCGCGACCATGAAGTTCTCGACCTGCACGATCGCCTTCTCGGGGTCGATGATCCGGAAGTAGGCGACGGCGTTCACGCGGACGGGCACGTTGTCCTTCGTGATCACCTCCTGCGGCGGCACGTTGAGCGTCACCGTGCGCAGGTCGACGCGGACCATCTTGTCGATAATCGGGATCAGCAGGAACAGGCCCGGGCCCTTCGGCGGAGACTTCAGCCGGCCGAGGCGGAAGATGACACCTCGCTCGTACTCGCGCGCGACGCGGATCGCCGACGAGAGGACGAGCAGCAGCAGGATCGCGACGACGGCAAGGGCGATCAGGGCGGCCATTGAAAAGTGATCCTACTCCGCGGGTGTCTTCGAGCATTGTGTCGACCGGTCGGTTCAGGCGGACGTCAAGCGGAGCCCGTCGTCCTGACGACGGCAGCGCGAGCACTGCCTCGCGTCGCTGGTGGCTCCGAGGATTGGGTCGACCGGTCAGTTCAGACGGATCGCGGGCGGAGCCCGCCCTCCTGAAAGCGGCAGCGCGAGCGCTGGCTCGTGTCGCTGGTAGCTCCGAGGATTGGATCGACCGGTCAGTTCAGACGGATCGCGGGCGCAGCCCGCGCTCCTGAAAGCGGCAGCGCGAGCGCTGCCTCAGGCGGGCGCGGGGGTCTCGGCGCGTTCGACCTCGAGCGTGAGGCCGTCGCTGAGGCCGGTGACCCGAACCGGCGTCCCCGCCGGAATCGGCTCGTCTGCGGCGCGGGCGCGCCACAGCTCGCCGTGGACGAAGACCGTCCCTTCCGGGTCGAGCGCCTGGCGGGCGACGCCGACCTGGCCGGCTAGCTCGTCCTGCCCGGTGACCGGGCGCAGGCGCCGTACCTGGACGATCTTGAACGCGACGAACGCCATCATCAGCGCGAGCGTGCCGGCGATCGCGAGGACGACGGTCAGCGAGACCTCGTAGCTCTCGCCCGCGGGGTCGAAGAGAAGCAGCGCCCCGAGCACGAAGCAACTCGCACCGGCGAGCGTCAGTGCCCCGTGGCTGGGTAAGAACGCCTCCGACGCGAAGAAGCCGAAGGCGAGCACCATGAGGAGCAGACCGGCCGCGCTGATCGGCAGCACCTGGAGACCGAAGAGGCCGAGGATGAGCGAGATCGCGCCGACCGTACCGGGGAAGATCAGGCCCGGGTTCCACAGCTCGACGATCAGCCCGAGCGTCCCGATCGAGAGGAAGAGGACGATCAGCTCGGGATCGATCAGCGTGTCGAGGATCTTCTTCCAGAGCGACATGTCGACGCGGTCGATCTCCGCGCCGGCCGTGTGCAGGACGATGCCCTTGGGCTTCGTCTTACGGCCGTCGATCTGGTTCAGCAGGGCCGGGAGGCTCGGCGCGACGGCGTCGACGACGTTCTGGGCGAGGGCCTCGCGCGCGTTGAGGTTGGAGGCGCGGCGGACGGCCGCGTCGGCCCACCTCACGTTGCGGCCGTGCTCGCGCGCGAGCGCCCGCAGTGAGGCGGCAGCATCGTTGACGACCTTCCGGCGCAGGTCCTTCTGGATGTCCTCGCCGCCGACCGAGATCGGCGTCGACGAGCCGATGTTCGTCTGCGGCGCCATCGCGAGGATGTCGCCGGCCTGCCCGATCCAGACACCTGCGGAGGCCGCCCGGGCGCCGTCGGGTGAGACGTAGACGATGACCGGGATCCTGGACGCCAGCTCCTTCTTGTAGATCTTCGTCATCGACGAGCCGAGCCCGCCCGGGGTGTCGAGCAGGATCACGACCGCGTCGTAGCCCTCCTCGTTCGCGCGATCGAGCTCGCCGTTGACGTAGTCCTGCGTAACCGGATTGACGTCGTTCTCGAACTTGACGGCGAGGACGCGGGGCCGGTCGGTGGCCGCGCCGGCCGCGGAAACGAGGGCCGCGGCTGCCGTCGCGGCAAGCAAAAACATCCGCAAGAGCGGCCCTTTCACGCTTGTAAGAATTCTATCTGGGAAGGCCCGCCGCACTTGAGGCCGAAGCCGGTGTCTGCTGCCATAGAGAGGCCGCCGCCCATGAGATCGCTCAGGATCGCCGTCCTCGCTCTCCTCGTCGCGCCCGGCTCGGCCTTCGCCGCCGACGCGACGGTCGTCACGCGCGACGTGCCGCTGCACGGCGCTCGTACGTTGGCACTCGCGCGCTCGCCCGAGTTCAACCTGGTCGGCCTGCACTGGCAGGGACCCGGCCGCGTGCTCTTCCGGACGCACGCCGTGAACGGCCGCTGGAGCGCGTGGCGGCCTGCGGCGCCGGAGGCGGAGGACCGTCCCGACCCGAGCTCGCGCGAGCTCGCCCACCGCGGCTGGCGTCTCGGCAATCCGTACTGGACGGGGCCGTCCGACCGGCTCGAGGTGCGCACGCGGGGCAAGGTGCGCCGGGTACGCGCGCACTACGTCTGGAGCCCGGTCGAGGACGTGCCGTTGCGCTCGGTGACGGCGGCCGGCTCGCCGCTCATCCTCTCCCGCCTCGCGTGGGGAGCGAACGAGCGCATCCGGCGCGGCCTGCCCGAGTACGCGGACGCGCTCCGATTCGCCGTCGTGCACCACACCGCGGGCTCGAACACGTACACGAGGGCGCAGTCGGCGGCGATCGTGCGCGGGATCCAGCTCTACCACGTGCGCTCGAACGGCTGGAACGACATCGGCTACAACTTCCTCGTCGACAAGTACGGCCAGGTCTTCGAAGGCCGGTTCGGAGGCATGGAGCGAAACGTCGTCGGTGCTCACGCCCAGGGGTTCAACACGGGCTCCACTGGGGTCGCGTTGCTCGGGAACTACGACTCGGGCGCTGTCACACCCGCCGCCCGGTTGGCCCTGACGCGGCTGCTCGCGTGGCGGCTCGACATCGCGCACGTCGACCCGCTCGCGATCTTCGGGTGGGTCTCGGGCGGCAACCCGCGCTTCCCGGCGGGGGTGCCGGTCACGCTGCGCTCGATCGCGGGTCACCGCGACACGGGCTTCACGAGCTGTCCCGGCGGACGGCTCTACGGCGAGCTGAACAGCCTCGCCCGCGCCGTCTCGCTGACGGGTCTCCCCAAGCTCTACGAGCCCGTCGTCACGGGCGCTCCAGGCGGCCTCGTGCGGTTCACGGCCAGCCTGACGGAGCCGCTGCCGTGGTCGGTGCTCGTCACCGACCGCGGTGGTGCCGTCGTCGCCTCCGGCCAGGGTGAAGGCTCGATCGTCGACTGGACGTGGGACGCGCGCTCGATTCCGGCCGGGCGGTATGCCTACACGATCGAGGCCGGCCCGACCGTGCATCCCGCAAGGGGCTTCGTGACGGGTACTGCGGCGCAGTCGAGCCTGACCGCGATCGCGAGGCCCGCCCTGATCACGCCGAACGGCGACGGGCGCGGCGAGTCGACCGTGGTGCGCTATCGCCTCGCGGCCTCCGCGTTGGTCACGGTCACCGTCGTCGACTCCTCCGGCGCGCCCGTGGCGACGCTCTTCAGCGAGCAGCGGCCCGCCGGCAACCAGGAGTTCCGCTGGAACGCCGCAGGCATCCCGGACGGTCGCTACGGGCTCGTCATCTCCGCTCGCAACGACCTCGGGATCGAGACGACCGCCACGGTGGCGATCATCGTCGACCGCACGCTCGCGGGGTTCCGGATCGTGCCGCAGGTCTTCTCGCCGAACCACGACGGCCGGCTCGACACGACGAAGTTCCGGTTCGTGCTCAACGGGCCGGCGCGCGTGACCCTCGAAGTGCGCCGCCGTGGTCGCACGATCGGCCAGGTCTTCGTCGGCCGCCTGCTGCCCGGCCGGCAGGCGATCGAGTGGAACGGCTTCTTCCGGCGCCGCGTGGGCGAGAGCGAGTACTTCGCGCTCCTCCGCGCGACGTCGACCGTGGCGACCGTCGCGCAGCGCGTCGAGTTCGCCGTCGACACGACGCCGCCGCGCCTGCGCGTGCTCTCGGGGCCCGAGCTCCGCTTCCAGATCAACGAGCCCGGGTTCGTCACGGTCGTGCTCGACGACTCACGCACCATCGTCCACCGCCGGCTCATCCCTGGGCGCTTCACGATTCCGGGCGGCGCGGCGTTCACGCGGTTCCGAGCGACCGCGCGCGACTTCGTCGGCAACGAGACGCAGCCGCTGAGCTACCCCTGATCCGCGACCCAGTCGTCGTAGCGGCGCTCGAGCACCTCGAGCAGCGTCACGAGCAGCTCGACGCGGTCGACCGGCCGGCCGAGCTCCGCGAGGAGGGACGTCGCCGGCGGCTCCAAGCCCTCCGGTAGCTGCCCGGGATCGACATTGACGTTGATTCCGATGCCGAGGGTGACGCGCCCGTTACGCGCCTCGGCGAGGATGCCGGCCGCTTTGCGGCCGCCGATCAGCACGTCGTTCGGCAGCTTGATCTCGGGCTCGAGGCTCGTGACGAGTGCGATCGCCTCCGCGCAAGCCTCTCCGGCGACGGGCGTCAGCGACGGCAGCCGCTCCGTTTCGACCGACGGTGTCAGGAGAATGGAGCAGAGGATGCTCACCCGCGGAGGCGAGACCCAGCTCCGCCCGAGCCGGCCGCGGCCCTGGGTCTGCTCCTCGGCGACGGCAACCGCCCCTTCGCCGTGCTCGGCGCTCAGCAGGCGCTGTGTAGACGCGGTGGTCTCGGCATAGACGTAGTCATGTCCGAACCGGCCGCGCAGGCGCGGGACGACCACGCCGGGGTGGAGCGTGTCCACGGCACTACACTAGGCCCGCTTTGAGCGCCCCGCCCGTAAAGGCCCCGTTGGATCGCGCCGAGATCGAGGCCATCCTCCCGCACCGCGACCCGTTCCTGCTCCTCGACGAGGTCGTCGAGCTGGAGCCCGGCTCGCACGTCGTCGCACGTAAGCAGGTGCGCCCGGACGAGTGGTACCTCGCGGGGCACTTCCCCGGACGACCGATCATGCCCGGCGTGCTGATCGTCGAAGCGATGGCCCAGGCCGGCGCAGTGGCCGTTCTCTCCGAGGAGGAGAACCGTGGGCGCCTTGCTCTCTTCGCGGGCATCGACGACGTGCGCTTCAAGCGGATCGTCGAGCCCGGCGACGAGCTCGAGCTGCGCTGCGACCTCGAGCGCGTACGCGGCCCGGTGGGCAAGGGGAAGGCGACGGCCCACGTCGACGGCGACCTCGCCGCCCGGGGCACGCTGACCTTCGCGGTGGACCAATCGTGAAAGGCAGTGCAATCACGGCGAACTGCCGTTGGGGCCGAGCCGGGCTAGGCCCGGCGGGAGCCCAGATGGAGCTGGCGATCAAGAGGTGGAAGGAGGGGGCCCACCGGGGAACCATGGGTTCCCCCGTGTGATGCTGGGTAGCGCCACCACCAACGGCCGCGTCTCGATCACGGGGATCGGCTGCTACGCGCCGCAACGTGTGATGACGAACGACGAGCTGGCACAGATCGTCGACACGTCGGACGAGTGGATCGTCGAGCGGACCGGGATCCGCGAGCGGCGCGTCGCTGCTCCCGAGGAAGCGCTCTCCGATCTGGCGCTCCCCGCCTCCCGCGCCGCGCTCGACCAGGCCGGTGTCGATCCGGCGACGCTCGACCTCGTCATCGTCGCCACGGTCACGCCGGACATGTTCTTCCCGTCGACAGGCGCGATCCTCGCCGACATGCTCGGGTCGAAGGACGCTGCCGCCTATGACCTCTCGGCCGGCTGCACCGGCTTCGTCTATGCGCTGGCGCAGGCGCACGGGATGGTCGCCGCGGGCCTCGTCGACCAGGCGCTGGTCGTGGGAGGCGACGTGCTGTCGCGGATCGTCGACTGGGAAGACCGGAGCACCTGCGTCCTCTTCGGCGACGGCGCCGGCGCGGTCGTGCTCGAGCGAGTCGCGGACGGCGGCTTCCTCGGCTTCGAGCTCGGCGCCGACGGGTCGGGCGGGCCGCAGCTGTTCATGCCCGCGGGCGGCTCGCGTGCGCCGGCGACGAACGAGACGATCGCTGCGCGCCAGCACTTCGCGAAGATGAATGGGCGCGAGGTCTTCAAGTTCGCCACTCGCGTCCTCGTCGACTCGGCCGAGAAGGTGCTCGAGAGTTGCGGCGTCCCCGTCGAAGAGGTCGACGTGTACGTGCCGCACCAGGCGAACGTGCGCATCATCGACCACGCCCGGAAGAAGCTCGGCATCCCCGAGGAACGAACCGTCGTCAACGTCGACCGCTACGGCAACACGTCGTCGGGGTCGATTCCGCTCGCGCTCGCCGATGCCGAGGAAGACGGACGCCTGCGGGCCGGCCAGCTCGTGCTCATGACCGGCATGGGGGCGGGCCTCACGTGGGGCTCGGCCTTGATCGAATGGACCGCAAACGGAAAGGTTGTCTCAGATGACTAAGGTCGCCTTCTGCTTCCCCGGGCAGGGCTCGCTCGAGGTCGGCATGGGCCGCGACATCGCCGAGGCCGTCCCCGAGGCCATGCAGGTTCTCCGTGAGGGCAGCGAGGCGTCCGGCCTCGATCTCGTGCGCCTGTGCTTCGAAGCTCCGCTCGAAGAGGTCGTGCGGACCGACGTGCAGCAGCCCGCGCTCGTCGCGACGAGTCTCGCCATGCTCGCGGCGCTGCGCGCACGTGGGCTCGAGCCCGACTACGTCGTCGGACACTCGGTCGGCGAGTTCACGGCGCTGGCGGCAGCGAGCTCGGTCGACGTCGCCGAGTCGATCGCCCTCGTCCGCGAACGCGGCCTCGCGATGGACGAGGCGGCCCGCGAGAGCGACGGGGCGATGGCCGCCGTGCTCGGGCTCGAGGACGAGGTCGTTGAGCGGTTGTGCGCCGAGATCCCGGGCGTGTGGCCGGCGAACTACAACTGCCCCGGCCAGATCGTCGTCTCCGGCGAGCAGGAGGCGGTCGACGAGCTCTGCGCGAAGGCCGAGGAGCTCGGGGCCCGGCGCACCGTCAAGCTGAAGGTCTCCGGCGCCTTCCACAGCCCGCTCGTAGCGCGCGCGGCCGAGCGCCTGCGGCCGGCGCTCGAGCGCGTCGGCTTCCGCGACCCGATCGCGCCCTTCATGTCCACGGTCACAGCGAAGATCGAGCCCGCCCAGCGCATGGCGTCCCTGCTCGTCGAGCAGCTGACGGCCCCGGTGAAGTTCACGCAGGCCGCGCGCGGATTGATCGGCGAGGGCGTGAAGACGTTCGTCGAGGTCGGCCCCGGCAATGTCCTCGCCGGGCTCTTGAAGCGCATCGATCGCGGCGTGAAGGCGGTCTCCGTCAACAACATCGCGGGGCTCAAGAAGGCCGAGGAGACCATCTCCGCTGCCTGAGTTCTGCTCGCTCGAGGGGAAGACCGCCCTCGTCACCGGCGGCTCGCGGGGGATCGGACGAGCCATTGCGCTGGAGCTGGGAAGAGCGGGGGCGAACGTGGTCGTCGGCTACAACTCGGGCTCGGAAGAAGCCGAAGCGGTCGCCGGCGAGATCGGCGGCAGCGCGGTCAAGGCCGACGTCTCCGATCCCGACGAGGCGAAGTCACTCGTCGACAAGGCCGGCGACCTGGACGTCCTGGTCAACAATGCCGGGCTGACCCGCGACGGCGTCCTTGCGCGCATGAGCGACGACGACTGGCGTGACGTGATCGAGACGAACCTGAGCGGCGTCTTCTACACGTGCCGCGCGGCGAGCAAGGGCATGATGCGCCGCCGGGCAGGCTCGATCGTGAACGTCTCGAGCATCGTCGGAGTCCACGGCAACTGGGGGCAGACGAACTACGGTGCCTCGAAGGCCGGCATCATCGGCTTCACGAAGTCGCTCGCGCGCGAGCTCGGATCGCGCGGCGTGCGGGCGAACGTCGTCGCGCCCGGCTACGTGAACACGCGCCTGACCGACGTTCTCCCGGACGAGGCGAAGCAGGCGATGCTCGCGAACACGCCGCTCGGTCGGCTCGGAGATCCGGAGGACGTAGCCGGGGCGGTACGGTTCCTGTGCTCCGACCAGGCTTCGTTCATCACGGGCGAGGTACTCCTGGTCGACGGTGGGCTGGGAATGTGAGCGACTTTTCGCAGAACGGACGCAGACGGGTGGTCGTCACCGGCCTCGGCGCCGTGACGCCCCTCGGGAACGACGTCGAGACGACGTGGTCCAACCTCACCGCCGGCAAGTCGGGCGCGGCACCGATCGCGCAGTGGGACGCGAGCGCCTATCCGGTCACGTTCGCGTGCGAGCTGAAGGACTTCGACCCGAGCCAGTGGCTCGAGCGCAAGCAGGCGAGGCGCATGGACCGCTTCGCGCAGATGATCGTCGCCGCGGCTCGTCAGGCCGAGGAGGACTCGGGCGTCGACGTCAAGGGCGACGCCGAGCGGATCGGCGCCTCGATCGCGACCGGCATCGGCGGGCTGCGGGCGTTCCAGGACTGCTACGACCAGCTGCTCGAGCGGGGGCCCGACCGCGTCAACCCGTTCTCGATCCCGCAGATCATCCCGAACATGGGCGCTGCCTGGGTGTCGATGGAGCTCGGGACGCGTGGGCCGCTCTCGTCGCAGTGCACTGCTTGCGCGGCCTCGAACATGGCGATCGGCGAGGCGACGGACATGATCCGCCTCGGACGCGCCGACGTCGTCTTCGCGGGCGGGACGGAGGCGGGCGTGACGCCGATCGGCATCGCGGGGTTCAGCGCGATGCGCGCACTGTCGCGGCGCAACGAGGCGCCCGAGGAAGCGAGCCGGCCGTTCGACGCAGCGCGCGACGGGTTCGTGATGGGCGAGGCCGGCGGCGTGATCGTCCTCGAGGAGCTCGAGCACGCGCGCGCTCGCGGGGCGAAGATCTACGGGGAGCTGCTCGGCTACGGGCTCTCCTCGGACGCGAAGCACGTGACGGAGCCCGACCCGAGCGGCGAAAACCCCGCGCGCGCGATGCGCATGGCCTTCGCCGATGCGGGCATCGAGGCCGACGAGGTCGACTACATCAACGCGCACGGCACCTCGACGCCGCTCGGCGACGCGAGCGAGACAAAGGTCATCAAGCTTGCGCTCGGCGAGGAGGCTGCCCTGAAGACGCCTGTCTCGTCGACGAAGGGCGCGACCGGCCACTGCCTCGGCGCAGCGGGTGCGGTGGAGGCGATCTTCGCGATCCTCGCCGTGAACCGGGATACGCTGCCGCCGACGATCAACTACGAGGCCGAGGATCCGGAGTGCGACCTCGACTACGTGCCCAACGAGTCGCGCGAGGCTGAGGTGCGAGTCGCGGTCTCGAACTCGTTCGGCTTCGGTGGGCACAACGCCTGCATCGTGGTGCGCGAGCTCGACGAATAACGACGCCGACTAAGGTGCCCGCATGACGCGCTGGCTTACCTTCGACTGCTACGGCACCCTGATCGACTGGAATGCGGGCATCCGCGAGCAGCTCGAGCGGCTGTTCGGGCCCGAGGCGGCGCCGCGCCTGCTCGAGCGCTATCACGAGGTGGAGCCCGAGCTGCAGTCGGAGAGCTACCGCAGCTACCGCGAGGTGCTGACGCTCGCGCTGGAGCAGCTGCTCAGGGAAGAGGGCGTGCAGCCGCCGGAGGGAGAAACCGGGGCGCTCGCGCGGTCGCTCCCGGACTGGCAGCCGTTTCCCGAGGTCCCGGCCGCACTGGGAGAGCTCAGGCGGCGTGGGTGGAGCCTCGCCGTTCTCTCGAACTCGGACCGGGACCTGATCCTCGCATCGGAGCGGCAGATCGGAGTCCCGTTCGACCTCGTGATCGTGGCCGAGGACGTTCGGTCGTACAAACCGGCGCACGGTCACTGGGAGCGCTTCCTCGAGACGACGACGGCCGATCGGGAGCGCCACGTCCACGTCGCCGCGAGCCTTTTCCACGACATTGCGCCCGCCACCGAGCTCGGCGTCGACACCGTCTGGATCAACAGGCTGGGCGAAGAGGCCGATCCCGAGCCGACCCGGGAGCTGCCCGACCTGAGCACCCTGCCCGACGCCCTCGACGAGCTCCGACCGGCGTGACGATCTCAGTCCGCAACGCCCGGCGGGACGACGCTGCCGCCGCGGCCGAAGTCCTCAACGCGCACTCGCTGCGGCTCCACGGCGTCCCCAACACGACGCCCGCCGAGCTCGAGGAGGACTGGCGGGCGCCCGAGTTCGAGTTCCCGGACGACGTCTTCGTCGCCGAGTCCGACGGCACGCTGGTCGGCTATGCCGACGCGATCGCGTTCGGCGACACCTCGTGGCTCGACGTGCGCGGCACGGAGGAGGCCGCATACGATCCGCTGCTCGCCGCGGCCGTCGAGCGGGCGGCCGCCCAGGGCAAGGAGAACGTCCGCGGCTGGGCGAACCAGGACGATCGTCTGCTCCACGAGGCCTACGCGCGCGCAGGCTTCGAGCCGATTCGGCACTCGTTCCGGATGGAGATCGAGCTCGACCGAGGGCTGCCGGAGCCGTCGTGGCCCGACGGATTCGTTGCGCGTCCGTTTCGAGAAGGCGAGGAGCGCCGTGTGCACCGCGCGCAGATGGACTCTTTCGCCGACACGTGGGGCTTCGTCGAGGCGCCGTTCGAGTCGTGGGCGCACTGGACGCTCGGCAAGCACTTCCAGCCCGAGCACTGGTTCGTGGTCGAAAGCGGCGACGACCTCGCGGCGATTGCTCTCTGCCGTGTCCCCGAGGCGGAGCCCGAGCTGGGGTGGGTCGACATCCTCGGTGTCCTGCGGGCCTATCGCCGCCGCGGGCTCGCCATCGCGCTGCTCCAGCACGTGTTCCGGCACTTTGCGGCGCACGGCCTCGTCAAGGCTGGGCTGAGCGTCGACGCGGAGAATCCGACCGGCGCCGTGCGCCTCTACGAGCGCGCCGGGATGCACGTGGCCAGGACGGACGTGCGTTACCAACAAGTTCAGGAATAATCGGCCGATGGCCGAGCGCATCGACGTCTCGATCGAGCATCGCAACCTGCCCGAGCCGAGCCGGAACGACCAGCCGAATCCGAACACCTGCCCGAAGTGCGACTCGCACTACCGGCAGGACGAGCTCGAGCGCAACCTGCACGTCTGTCCGCACTGTGGTCACCACTTCCCGGTGCGCGCTCGCCAGCGGATCGACCAGCTCGCCGACGAGGGCAGCTTCACGGAGGAGGCCGCCGACCTCCGCTCGGAGGACCCGCTCGTCTTCTTCGACGTCCGCGGCTACCCCGAGCGGCTCGTCGAGGCCGAGCTGTCGACGGGGCTCGGGGACGCGATGGTCATCGGCGCGGGCTCGGTCGCGGGGCGAGATTGCGAGCTGGCGGTCATGGACTTCTCCTTCATGGGCGGCTCGATGGGCAGCGTCGTCGGCGAAAAGCTCGCCCGAGCCTGCGAGAGCGCGGCCGAGCGAGGCGTGCCGCTCGTCACGGTCACCGCATCCGGCGGCGCCCGCATGCAGGAGGGCATCCTCTCCTTGATGCAGCTGCCGAAGACCGTCTGCGCGGTCGAGGACCTTCGCGATGCTCGGTGCGGCTTCATCACCGTCATGACGCACCCGACGACGGCAGGCGTGCTCGCGAGCTTCGCCAGCCTCGGCGACGTCGTCGTGGCCGAGCCGGGCGCGCTGCTCGCGTTCACGGGCCCCCGCGTCGTCCAGCAGACAACGAGGGAGAAGCTCCCCGAAGACTTCGGCCTCGCCGAGTCGAACTTCCGCTTCGGCCACGTCGACGCGATCGTCCCGCGCCCGGAGCTGCGTGATTTTCTCGCCAAGGTCCTCGGCCTCTTCGCCAATGGCCGGTGAAGCCGAGATCCGGCTGCGCCAGCGGCTGAGCCGGCTGCGCAGCCTGCCGCTGCTGCGCGGCTCGCGTGTCTCCGAGGAGCTGAAGCGGCTCGAGCGGCAGCTCGAGCGCATCGAGGCCGGCGAGACCGACGAGGACATCTGGCGGCAGGTCGAGCTCGCGCGCCACCCGGAGCGGCCGTACGCCCTCGACTACGTCGAGCGGCTCATCGAGGACTTCGTCGAGCTGCACGGCGACCGCGCCCGCGCCGAGGACCCGGCCGTGGTGACCGGGCTCGGCCGCTTCGCCGGGCGCACGATCGCCCTCATCGGCCATCAGAAGGGCGACCCTCCGCGCGGCGCACGCGAGCGGCAGCGCCGCAACTTCGGCATGACGTACCCGGAGGGCTACCGGAAGGCGATGCGCGCGATGGAGATCGCGGAGCGGCACGGGTTCCCGCTCATCGCCCTCGTCGACACGCCGGGTGCCTATCCGGGCGTCGCCGCCGAGCAGCACGGCCAGGGCGGAGCGATCGCGCGCTCGCAGGCGCTGCTCGCGCGCCTGACGGTGCCGACGATCGCCTGCATCATCGGTGAGGGCGGCTCGGGCGGCGCGATGGCGATTGCCCTCGCCGACCGCGTCTTGATGCAGGAGAACGCGATGTACTCCGTCATCTCACCGGAGGGCTGCGCGGCGATCCTCTGGCGCGACGGCGCGGAGAAGGTGAAGGCGGCCGCGGCGCTGAAGCCGGACGCGGTCCACTGCCTCGAGCTGGGCGCGATCGACGCAATCGTGGCCGAGCCTGAGGGCGGGGCGCACAAGGACTACGACCAGGCCGCCCGGCTCCTCGGCGAGGCGCTCGAGTCCGCCCTCGACGAGGTCGTCAAGGTGCCGGGCGAGGAGCTGCGGCGCCGCCGGCGCGATCGCTTCCGAGGGCTCGGCATCTACGGGGTGCGTGCGGGCGCGGAAACGGCCGTTCAGCCTCGGCGCTGAGCGGGTTTGCGGCGGTTTTCCACAGTTTCCACAGGGAGTGGCCGTCCACAGCGTCCACAGCCTTTTCCCCGGACCCCGGAAACACGCTGGGGCCGGAAAACCGGCCCCAAGCGTTGACCCCCTGGTGTAGGGACAATCTTTTAGAGAAGTATCGTCCCCTGTTGTAGCCGATATATGTCCCCGCCGCCAAAACGCAAACATCGGACCTGAACAACTGAGTTCTCCCTGCTCTCAGGCGGCTACGGAGACGACGCTGCAGAGGGTCGATCCCCGCCTGAAAGTCCGACGTCGGCGCCTTCGCGCCGCATGCTCGGGTACGCGTCCTCGGTGTCAAAGCAGGCGACGCATCCACAAGGCAAGCTAGGGCGGCATGGCAAAAGCGAAGCTCGGCGAGTACAGGAAAAAGCGCGACCCGAAGAAGACGCCGGAGCCCTTCGGAGGCCGCAAGCGTGGGAAGAGGCCGATCTTCGTCGTCCAGCGTCACGACGCCCGCCGCCTGCACTACGACTTTCGGCTCGAGCGGGACGGTGCGCTGGCGAGCTGGGCCGTCCCGAAGGGCGTGCCGCTCGAGCCGGGTCAGCAGCACCTCGCCGTCCACGTCGAGGACCACCCGCTCGAGTACGCGACGTTCGAGGGTGAGATACCCAAGGGCGAGTACGGCGCGGGCACCGTCGAGATCTGGGATTCGGGCACGTACGAGCTCGTCGAGGAGAAGCCGAACGGCGGCCTGACGGTCCGGCTCGACGGCAAGCGTCTCAGCGGCACGTACGCCCTCGTGCCGGCCAAGCTCTCGGGCGACCCGAAGAACTGGCTCATCGTCCGCAAGCGCGAGGACCTGTCCGCCGAAGCGGCGAAGGAGACCCGAAAGCGGCGCCGGTACGCGCCGATGCTCGCCACGCTCGCGGAGGACGTGCCGAAGGGCGACGACTGGGCGTTCGAGATCAAGTGGGACGGCTACCGCATCGTCGCCTCGCTCTCCGGCGGCGACGCCGAGCTCCGTACGCGCAAGGACCAGGACTACACCGCACGCTTCGCGAACGTCGCGCGGGCGCTCCCGAAAGCCATCAGGACGCCGGACTGCGTCGTCGACGGCGAGGTGTGCGCTCTCGACGAGGACGGACGCCCCAGCTTCTCCGCGATGCAGCAGGCGGGCTCCGGTACGCCGATCGTCTACTACGTCTTCGACCTGCTCGAGGTCGACGGAGAGCCGGTCGTCGACCTGCCGTTGACGGAACGGCGCGAGCGGCTCGAGCAGCTGCTCGATCGTCGCAACAACGACGTCCGCCTGTCGGAGGCGTTCGACGACGGCGAGGCGCTCCTCGCGGCAGCTCGTCAGCAGCGGCTCGAGGGTGTCATGGCGAAGCGCGTCGACTCGCGGTACCTGCCCGGCAGGCGGACGCGTGACTGGCTGAAGATCAAGGCCCGCAACCGCCAGGAGTTCGTGATCGTCGGCTATACGCGCGGGAAGGGGCGACGAGAAGGGACGCTCGGATCGCTCGTGCTCGGCGCATATCAGGGCGGCGAGCTCGTTTACGCCGGCAACTGCGGGACGGGCTTCACCGAGAAGGAGATCGACCGTCTGCTCGAGAAACTGCGGCCGCTCGTTCGCGACACGCCGCCGCTTCGCGTCGTTCCGAAGATGCCGCGCGTTCGCAAGGGCGACGTCGTCTGGGTGGAACCGGACCTCGTCGCGGACGTCGAGTTCGTCGAGTGGACGCACGACGGCCACCTGCGCGCGCCCGCGTACAAGGGGCTGCGCGAGGACAAGGATCCGAAGGAGGTGCGCCGCGAGGAGCCGCTCGCCAGGGAGATCACGAAGGGCGGCCGCACGCTGCGGCTTTCGAACCTCGACAAGGTCTTCTGGCCGGACGAGGGCATCACGAAGGGCGATCTCCTCACGTACTACCGGGCAGCTGCAGACGTGCTCGTCCCGCACCTACGCGACCGGCCGTTCACCTTGAAGCGCTATCCCGACGGGTGGCAGGGCGAGTTCTTCTTCCAGAAGGACGCGCCGAAGCACATGCCCGACTGGATTCCGACCGTGGAGGTCGAGGTCACGACCCGCGAGACGCCGCGCCGGCGCCGGAAGATCCGGGCTCCGCTCGTCAACGACGAGCTCGGGCTGCTGTGGATGGTGAACATGGGCTGCATCGACATGAACACGTGGTACTCGCGTGTCGACAAGCCCGAACGGCCGGACTGGGTGCTGTTCGACCTCGACCCATCCCCGGACGTCGGCTTCCCCGAGACCGTCGAGGTCGCGCTGCTGGTCAAGGAGGCGCTCGACGCACTGGGGCTGGAGAGCTACCCGAAGACGAGCGGCTCGGAGGGGATGCACGTGCTCGTGCCGATCGCACGCCGCCACACGTACGACGACACGCGCGAGTTCGCCGAGATCATCGCCGGCGCGCTGGCTCGGCGGCATCGCGGCCTCGTGACGACTGAGTGGTCGAAGGCCAAGCGGCGCGGGGTGCTCGTCGACGCGAACCAGAACGGAGAAGGCAAGACGATCGCCTCGGTCTACTCGGTGCGCCCGAAGCCCGGAGCCCCGGTCTCGACGCCGCTCGGCTGGGACGAGGTGAACGAGTCGCTCGACCCGCGCGCGTTCACGATGGAGGTCGTCCTGGAGCGCGTGCGGCAGCGCGGGGACCTCTTCGAGGGCGTGCTGAAGACGAAGCAGTCGCTCTCGAAGGCGCTGTCGGCGCTGCGCTAGACCGCGACGGCCTGCGGAGCGCTCTCGCGGGCGAGCACGCGCTCGAGCGCGGCGACGCACTTCGGGTCGAACGCGCTGCCGCTCTCCTCGCGGAGGAGGGCGACCGCCCGCTCGTGCGACCACGCGTCGCGGTAGACCCGGCGCGAGATGAGCGCGTCGTACACGTCGCACACGGCGAGGATGCGCACGTCGAGCGGGATCACCGGGCCGGCGATGCCGTGCGGGTATCCGGAGCCGTCGAGACGCTCGTGGTGGCTCCGGACGAGCTGCCGGACCTCCTCGGCGAAGCCGAGATCGCGGAGCATCCTGTCGCCCCACTCGGCGTGGCGCTGGACGACGGCGAACTCCCCGTCCGTCAGCGGGCCGGGCTTCTTGAGAATCGCGTCGGGCACCGACAGTTTCCCGATGTCGTGCACGAGCCCTCCGGTCGCAAGCGCGCGCACGCGCCCGGGCGAGAGGCCGAGCTCCTCGCCGACCTGGACGGCCCGCAGCGCGACCCGGCGGGTGTGCTCTTCCGTGTACTCGTCCTTCTCGGCGAGACGGACGGTCAAGGCGCGCACGTGGGAACCGAGGAAGGACGCCTCCGCCGCGACGAGATCGACCCCGCAGACGTCGCCGACGAGCGGCCGCGACTGCGCAGCGCGGCGAAGGTCGAGGGCGACGGGCAGGCCGACGACGAAGATGCCGACGAGCTCGAGGCCGTGGCCGAGCCACCAACCGAGCTCGAGGTAGTTCAGGAGCAGCGCCGGCGGAAGCGCGGCCGCGAGCCAGACGATGCCGACGCCGACGACGAGGTCGGCGACGCGCCGCGTGAGCAGGAACGTTCTCAGCGCGCGGAGGGCGAGGATCGCGTAGAAGCCGAGACCGACGACGAGCAGCAGGATCGCCGCCCGGCTCCCGGCCTCAGGCACGCCGGGGACCGCGCTCGGGACGAGCATGCCGATCGCACCGAGAGCGATGATCACGATCAGCAGCGTGACCTGCAGCAGGATCAGCGGCTTGACGCCGGTCGGCCTGCGCAAGAGCGGAAGCGCCGACAGCGCCAGCACGGCGCCACCGACGGGGAGGGTCGCACCGCCGGTGAAGGCGACGATGCCGTTGTAGCCGACGAGGATGCCCGGCGTGGCGATGCCGTGGAGCGCGAGCAGGGCCGCCATCGCCGTGAACGCCGTGCCGACGAGGACGGTGCGCCCGTCGCGGCGTCGCGCGCCGACGATCGTCAGGGCGACGGCTGCGACGGCTGCGACTGCCGCAGTGACGCCGACGCCGGCGAAGTGGACGTAGCCGCCGAACTGAACCTTTTGCCGCGAGAAGAAGTGCAGCGCCGCCAGCGGGAACGCCGCCGTGGCCCCTCCGAAGACGAGGAGCGGAAGCAAACGCTCGGCTGTGCCGCGGGGCCGCATCAGTCGCACTCTCGGGGCGATCCCGGTGTCGCTCATCCCCCGATCGGGGGTCTCTTCAGCCCGGTAGGAGGAAGTCGTAGACGGAGCCCACCTCGTCGAACCCGAGCTTGGTGTAGAGGTGCCGCGGCCAGTCGTCGTGGTGCGCCAGCAGGAAGGTCAGATCGTGCCCGTCCGCGCGTGCCTCCGCGAGGGCTCTCGAGACGACCGCGCGTGCCAGGCCGCGGTTTCGGAAGCGCTCGAGCGTCAGCACCGACTCGATCTGCGCGGTGCGCCCGTCCGAGTAGAGGTCGCACGTCGTCGCGATCTTGCCCTCGGCCCGCGCGGCGAAGAAGCGCGCGCCTGCCGCTGCGAAGACATGCTTCTGCTCGACGAGCTGACGAACGACCTCCTCGTCCCGTCCGTGGGGCTCGCCGCGAGTGCCCTCCGCCCACGCTTCCTCCAGCTGGTCGGCTCTGAGCTCCTCGACGGCGCCGATGTCGGCCTCGCGGTCGGGTGCGCGCCTGTGCGGCATGACGAGGTCGTGCTCCACGGACCAGCCGAGGGCGCGAAACTTTGGCTCCAGCCGCTTGCCGGCCTCTCCCTGGTGGACCTCGACTTTGCGGTGGACGAGGCCGGCGGCGCCGAGCAGCCGGTCGGCATCGTGCGCGAGCTCGCCCGCGCTGACGCGGTCGAGGTCTCGCTCAGCGAGCAGGTAGTTGAGGCTCCACACGCGCGCGAGGCGGTCGTTGAAGACGGCGATACCGAAGCGACCCTCAGCGGTCCGCTCGGCGGTGCGCAGCGCGAAGTCGCGCAGGAACGCGACGCAGCGGTCGAGCTCAGCCGTCACGCAGCCCTCGCGGATGGCCGAGCATGCCGAGCTCGGCGATGTCGCGCCGGAAGAAGAGCGCGACCGTCCAGTCGGTGACGACGCGCAGCTTCCGCGACAGAAGCGGCAGTTGGAAGAGGTGGTACGTACGGGTCGCGAACCAGCCGAGAAAGCCACGGATCGGGATGCCGCCGAGCGCGACGATGCCCTTGTAGCGGCCGAGGGTCGCCGCCTGGCCGAGCGACCTGTACCGGTAAGGCTGCGCGTCTCCGGCGAGGTTTTTCGCGAGCCGGCGTGCTTGCCGGAGCGCGTGCTGCGAGGTCGGGGGGTCGGGTACGCCGGGCGTCGCGGCGTTCGGCACGCGTGCGCAGTCGCCGAGCGCCCAGACGTTTGAGTGGTCGCGCACACGCAAGGTGCCGTCGACCTCGACGCGGCCGCGGTCGTCGAGCGGCAGCCCGAGCTCCGCGAGCGCGTGGCTGGGGCGCACGCCCGCAGTCCAGACGAGCGTGCTCGTCAAGATGCGCTCACCGTCGGAGAGCGTCGCGGCGTGCGGGTCGAGCCGTTCGAGGGTCGTGTCGACTCGGATCTCGACCCCGCGGCGCGTGAGCTGCTCCGCGGCGTACTCGCCGAGGCGGGTGGGAATCTCGGGCAGGATCCGCGCCGCCGCGTCGACGAGTACCCAGCGGCGCGGGACGTCCCGCAGCTCGGGGTAGTGGCGCATCGCGTCGCGCACGAGGTCGGCGAGCTCGGCGAGGGCCTCGACGCCTGCATAGCCCGCGCCGACGAAGACGAACGTGAGCTCCCGCCGTCGGTGTGCCTCAGTCGACGCGGTCGCCGCAGCCTCGAGCCGGCGGAGGACGTGGTTGCGGAGATGGATCGCGTCCGCAAGGTCCTTGAACCCGAGACCGTGCTCGGCGAGGCCGGGGATCGGGAGTACGCGCGAGACTGCGCCGAGCGCAACCACGAGCCGCTCGTACGAGACAGGCCGGATCCCTTCCTCGGTCTCGATCCGGACGGTTTCCGCCCCGAGGTCGACGCCGACGACTCGTCCGACGACGAGCTCGGCGTGCGGGCACATTTGCCGGAGCGGCACGACCGCATGCCTCGGCTCGAGCGTCCCCGACGCCGCTTCGGGGAGGAGCGGCGTGAAGAGCATGAAGTTCTCCGGGTTGACGATCGTTGCGCCGCGACGGCCGAGGTAGCGCGCGACGTACGCGCCGGCGAAGCCTCCCCCGAGGATCAGGGTGCCGCTGCGGGCCTGCCGCCGAGCTGCCACGCGCTGTCTTGTACCAGCGGGCGCGTGGGCGGACTCTCGCAGCCGTCACACATTCGGCACGGTCGTGGCACCCATGGGTCACGAATCCGCCGTTATGCTCGCTGTGGGGAGGAGGTTGGGGGTACCGGACCCAAGGAAGACGCAGGTTGCCGTCGTCGGCAGCGGCGCCGAGCACGAGGGTCGCGCCGAGGAGGTCGGGCGCCTGCTGGGCGAGCGCGGCTGTGTCGTCGTCACCGGAGGGCACGGCGAGGTGATGGCCGCGGCGTCGCGCGGTGCGAAGGCGGCGGGCGGCACGACGATCGGAATCCTCCCGGGCGAGTCGCGAGCGGCCGCGAACGAGTGGATCGACCACACCGTCGTGACCGGTATCGGGCACGCGCGCAACCTCGCCGTCGTCGCTTCGGGCGACGCCGTGATCGCGGTCGGCGGTAGCTGGGGCACGCTCGCCGAGATCGCCTTCGCCCGGCGTCTGGGTCGCCCGGTCGTCGTGCTCGAGCCCGGCTGGGAGGTCGCCGGGGAGGGGATCGAGCGCGCGTCTAGCCCCGAGGAGGCCGTTGAGCTGGCGCTGCGCCTCGTCCCGGCACGTCGAGGCTGAGCTCCCAGCCCTCCTGCCACTCGAACGGCGCCGAGAGCAGGTCGGCCAGATCCCTGCCGCCGAGCAGATGCTCGAGCGCCCAGCGAGTCGCCGCGTGGCCGACGACGACGATGCGCTGCCCGTCGAGCTCCGCAGGCAGGTCGCTCAGGAACGCCCGCACGCGCTCGACCGCTTGCCGGTAGCTCTCGCCGCCGGGAAACGGCTCGTCCATGTGCCGCAGCCGCTGCTCCTCGATCACCGACCTGGGCGCGCCCGTGAGCTCTCCGTAGTCGCACTCGCGCAGGCGCGGGTCGCGGTGGACGGGGATGCCCGAGCCGCCGAAGGCGATTCGTGCCGTCTCGACGGCGCGGCCGAGGTCGGACGTGAAGACGGCCGCGATTCCGTCGTTCCGGCGGCGCTCGCCGAGCTCCACAGCCTGGCGCTGCCCCCGCTCCGAGAGCCGTCCGTCCGACCACCCCGTCGCGACGCCGGCCTCGTTGTCGGTGCTCGTCGAGTGGGTCTCGAAGACGATCTGGATGCTCACGCTCGATGTGCCAGCATGCGCTCGAGGAGGGTCAGTGCGCCCTCCTTGTCGAGCGGCTCGTTCAGGTTGCCGCACTTCGGCGACTGCACGCACGAGGGACACCCGCTCTCGCACGGGCAGCCGTCGAGCAGCTTCGCCGTGTCTTCGACCCAGCCCTCGAACGCGTCGAAGCCGCGTTCGGTGATCCCGACGCCGCCAGAGTGCCCGTCGTAGACGAAGATCGTCGGCCGGTTCGTCTGGAAGTGGAGGTTCGTCGAGAGGCCGCCGATGTCCCACCGGTCGCACATGGCCCACAGCGGCAGCAGTGCGATCATCGCGTGCTCTGCGGCGTGCAGCGTTCCGAGCAGTCGGGGCATCTGCTCGAGACCGGCGAGCATCTCGGGCTCCGGCAGGTACCAGACCGCCTCCGTCTCGAACGTCGTCAGCGGCAGGTCGAGCGCGACGAGGTCGATCGTCGACTGGTCGCGAATGGACTTCTTCTGGTAGCCGACAACCTGCTCGGTGACGCTGACCCGACCGAAGGCGAGGTCGAGGCCCAGGCGGCGCTCGGCGCGCAGCGTCTCCTCGATGGCGGTCGTCGTCTCCTTCTTCGCCTGCGTGTAGTAGTCGCCCGAGAAGGGCTCGATGACGGCCGTACGCGCCTCGAGGTCGAGCGCGAGCACGCGGTATTGCTCGCCGAGGTGGAGATAGATCGCGCCCTCGTGCACCGTCGAGTACGCCTTCTCGCGCTCGATCGAGCCGAGAACCGTGCCGGTGGCCGCTTCCACGACAGCGAACGTGTCCGGACTGGTCGAGCGCAGCCCGAACCGCCCCCCCGGGTAATCACGTCCGGCCCACACGAAACCGGCATCCGTCCGCTTCAGGTCCGGATGAGCGGCGGCGCGGCGAAGCGCTTCCGCCCCGAGGATCTCCGCGTCGGCCTCGTCGAGCGGAGCTTCGAACGCTGCGGCTGCAACGTGGCCGTCGAGAACCCGCGGGTTCTCGTGGTCGAGGATGGCCGCCTCGACGCGGCGGCCGAGCAGCGTCTCCGGCTCCCGCATGAAGTACTGGTCGAGCGCGTCCTCACTGGCGACGAGGACGGCGAGCCCGTGCCCGGTGCGGCCCGCGCGGCCCCACTGCTGGCGCACGCTCGCGACGGTGCCCGGAAAGCCGACGGAGATCACGCAATCCAGGAGCCCGACGTCGATCCCGAGCTCGAGCGCGTTCGTGGCGCTCACGCCGAGCAGCTCGCCGTGGAAGAGCCGCTGCTCGATCTCGCGCCGCTGGGCGGGCGTATACCCGGCGCGGTACGGCGAGAGCATCGACCCGTCGCCGAGCCGCTCCGCCGTGAAGCGGTGGATGAGCTCGGCGGACCGGCGGCTCTTCGCGAAGACGAGGCAGCGCAGCCCGCGGGAGACGAGGTCGGCCATCAGCTTCGACGCCTCGGCGAGCGGGCTGCCGCGGAGGCCGAGATCCTCGTCGAGCAGCGGCGGGTTCCAGAGTGCGATCGTGCGCTCGGCCCGCGGTGCCGCGTCGTCGCCCACTATGGTCGTCTCGAGGCCCGTCAACGAATGCGCGAGCTCGCCGGGGTTCGCGATCGTGGCCGACGCGAAGAGGAACTGCGGGTCGGCGTCGTAGACGCGTGCGAGGCGGCGTAGCCGGCGCAGGACGTTGCCGACGTGCGACCCGAAGACGCCGCGATAGACGTGCGCCTCGTCGACGACGACGTAGCGAAGGTTCGTGAGGACGTCGCCCCAGCGATCGTGGTGCGGCAGGACGCCGACGTGGAGCATGTCCGGGTTCGTGAGGATGAGGTTCGACCACTTGCGGATCTGCCAGCGCTGCTCGCTCGGCGTGTCGCCGTCGTAGATCGCCGGCCGCACGCGCTTGAGGCCGAGGCCGCTCAACGCGCGCACCTGGTCCTGCGCGAGCGCCTTCGTCGGATAGAGGTAGAGCGTTCGCTGCTTCGGGTTCTCCGCAAGCGCCGAGAGCACGGGCAGGTTGAACGCGAGCGTCTTGCCGCTTGCCGTGCCCGTCGTGACGATCACGTGCTCGCCGCGCGCTGCCGCTTCCCACGT
>DASQWH010000193.1:0-29413 GCA_035640335.1 Gaiellaceae bacterium
ACGACCACCAGCTCGTGCTCGTCGACCTGCCCGGCTTCCAGCGGCCGCGCGATCCTTTGACCGAGCGCATGCAGCGCACCGTCGACCAGGCCTTCGAGGACGTCGACGCGGTCCTCTTCGTGCTCTCCGCGCGCGAGCGCATCGGCGCGGGCGATCGCTTCATCGCCGAGCGCGTCTTCGCCCTCGGCGTTCCAGTCGTGATCGCGCTGAACAAGGTCGACCGGCTGAAGCCGGGGCACATCGCAACGCAGATGGACACGGCCTCGAAGCTCGGCGACTTCCACGCG
Organism: Gaiellaceae bacterium; assembly: GCA_035640335.1. Lineage (GTDB taxonomy): Bacteria > Actinomycetota > Thermoleophilia > Gaiellales > Gaiellaceae > VAXT01. The sequence goes on from DASQWH010000193.1 coordinate 288, forward strand.
CTCCACCCGGTGAGCGCCAAGACCGGAGACGGCGTTCCCGAGCTCCGCGAGGAGCTCGTCGGGCTGCTGCCAGAGGGGCCCGCGTACTTCCCCGCGGACGAGCGGACGGACTTGTCCGTCGACGACCAGGTCGCCGAGCTCGTGCGCGAAAAGGCGCTCGCGCTGACACGCGAGGAGGTACCGCACGCGATCTCGGTCGAGGTCGAGGAGCTGGGGGAGAAGGTCGTGCGGGCGAGCATCTACGTCGAGACCGAGTCGCAGAAGCAGATCGTGGTCGGCCGCGGCGGTTCGGTCGTCAAGGAGGTCGGCGTCCGCGCGCGGCCGGAGATCGAGGCGCTGCTCGGCCACGCCGTCTTCCTCGAGCTGCAGGTGAAGGTCAAGCCAAAGTGGCGCCGCGACGAGCGCTTGCTCGAGCGGCTCGGGATCTAGGCGAACGAGCGGGGCGGCTTTCGCCGCCCTGCTCGACTAGACGTGAGAGCGGTTTAGCGCCGGCAGAGACCCGGCCGGTTCTCGGTGCGGCCGTGGTTGCCACGCCAGGAGTTCGCCGTACCGGCGGTTCCGCCGCCGACGGAGTCGTCGTGGCAGTCGTGCTCGGTGTTTTGCCGCATGTGATTGCGGGAGAAGGTGTTGTCCGTCGAAGCCGAGTCGGCCCGGATCCCGTCGCGACCGTTGTTTCGGCTGTGGTTGCGACGGATCTGGTTGCTGTCACCATTTGCGAGGCTGATCCCGTCGAGCGTGCTGTTCCGGATACGGTTGTGCGCGACGAGGACTGCCGTCGTACCTGCGCCCGTCAGGAAGACGCCGTGACCGGGCCGGTCGGCCCTGAAGCCGTTGTGCCGAATGTAGTTGTGGTGGATGCGCGACCCTCCTGTGAGTGAGTTGAGGATCCCGTGCCCGGGGTTGTCGACGATCCTGTTGTGCGAGATCACGTTGCCGGGCCCGGCGGGGCCGAGCAGCCCGCCGCCGAGCAGGATGCCGGCGTTCATGTTCCCGAACGTGACGTTGTGGTGGACGCGGTTGTCGCGAGATCCGCCTCCGACACTGATTCCGCAGCCGATCGGTCGCTGATTGTTGAACGACACGTTGTGGTGGATGTTGTTCGCGTCAGAGCCGCCCGTGACGACAATGCCATCGTGGTCCCAGGCGGCCGACGTCCGGTTGAAGCGAAGGGTGTTGTGATCCGCGTCCTCCAGGACGATGTCGTCGTGGTAGCGGCGGACGTCGAACCCTTCGAGCAGGACGCCGTTCACGTGCTCGAGCGCGAACCCGTGCATCATCGTGTTGTTCCCGTCGACGACGACGCTCCCGGGCCGGCCGCGGGCATGTAGCCGGAGGTTGTTCTTCGCTGCCGTCGCGATGACAACCTCCTCCAAGTATGTGCCTGCGCAGACGTCAATCCGAGCGCCCGGACCGGCGGCGTTCACAGCGTCCTGAATGCGCGTGTACTGCGCGTTGCGGCATTGCGCGCGGTCGTCGTCGACGACGAGCGGCCGCTGCGTGAATGCCTGTGGCGCGAACGTGAGCGCTGCCACAGCCACTCCTAGCGCCCACAAATTTTTCATCGTTCTCCCCTTTCTCAAATGCGGGCGGGCCGGATTTGTCCAACCTATTTTCTTCCCGCTCTCCGGAGGAAGTAACGCGGCAGCAGCGGGCTAGACTGGACTCGATGGCCAAGGCGCCCGCACTGCCGGCCGGCTTCGAGCTTCCGCTCGAGCCGCGGCTGCCCCGAGTGGGCTCCATCGACGCGGTCGCGCTCGAGGAGCGGGCGGCGACCTTGGCCAAGCGCTCGATCAAGCGCGAGGCGAAGCTGTTCGCGCTCGATCTCGCGGTGCGGATGATGGATTTGACGACTCTCGAGGGCGCCGACACGCCGGGGAAGGTCGCGGCGCTCGCGACGAAGGCGATCCGTCCCGACCCCGCCGACCTGAGCGTGCCGTCGGTGGCCGCGATCTGCATCTATCCGAACCTGGTGCCGACCGCGGTCGACCGGACGCGCGGCACGAGCGTCAAGGTCGCCTCGGTGGCGACGGCCTTCCCGTCGGGCCAGTCGCCGACCCACGTCAAGGTCGCGGAGACGCGAGACGTCGTCGAGGCGGGGGCGGACGAGGTCGACATGGTCATCGACCGCGGCGCGTTCCTCTCCGGCCGGTACGCAAAGGTGTATGACGAGGTCGTGCAGGTGAAGGAGGCCTGCGGTGACGCGCACCTCAAGGTGATCCTCGAGACCGGCGAGCTCGGCACGTACGACAACGTGCGGCGCGCGAGCCTGCTGGCCATGGCCGCGGGAGCCGACTTCATCAAGACGTCGACTGGGAAGCTGCCGACGGCCGCCACGCTGCCGGTGACGCTGTGCATGCTCGAGGCGATTCGCGACGTGTACGACGAGACCGGGCGGCGCGTCGGCATGAAGCCCGCGGGCGGCATCCGCCAGGCGAAGCAGGCGGTGCAGTACCTCGTGCAGCTGCACGAGACGCTCGGGCCCGAGTGGCTCACGCCGGACCTCTACCGGCTCGGCGCGTCCACGCTGCTGAACGACGTGCTCATGCAGATCCGGAAGGAGAAGACCGGCAGGTACCAAAGCCCGGACTACTTCACCGTTGACTGATTCGGCTCGAAATCGCCACCTTCGCGCGACGCTCGGAGCGCTAGCGTCAAGCCCCACCCTTTGTGGGTGGGGGGATGGTGGTGGGAACGCGCCGGGCCGGACTCTCACCCGGGCTCGGGAATTAGACGCCGCTGCCGGCCGAGGTGCCGCGTGACCGAGCTCGAGCGCAAGCAAGACCGTGCGCCGGTCCCGGCTGCGTGGGATTACGCCGCCGCCCCCGAGGCGCGTGATCTCGTCCGGCTCCGCGACCGTTACGGGCTCTTCGTCGGCGGCGACTGGCTCGAGCCGAAGGAGAGCTACACGACGATCGACCCGTCCAGCGAGGAACCGCTCGCCGAGGTCGGCCAGGCGACCGAGGCAGAGGTCGAGCTCGCCGTCACGGCCGCGCGCGACGCCTTCGAGAACGGCTGGTCCGACGTCTCGCCTCCGGAGCGCGCGAAGTACCTGTTCCGCATCGCACGCATCCTCCAGGAGCGCTCACGGGAGTTCGCCGTCCTCGAGTCGCTGAACGGCGGCAAGCCGATCCGCGAGTCCCGCGACGTCGACCTGCCGCTCGCCGCAGCCCACTTCTTCTACTACGCCGGCTGGGCCGACAAGCTCGAGTACGCGTTCCCGAACCGCAACCCGCGGCCGGTCGGCGTCGCCGGCCAGATCATCCCCTGGAACTTCCCGCTGCTGATGCTGGCGTGGAAGATCGCTCCCGCGCTCGCGGCCGGGAACACGGTCGTGCTCAAGCCGGCGGAGACGACGCCGCTCTCCGCGCTCCTCTTCGCCGATGTCCTCCGCCAGGCCGAGCTCCCGCCGGGCGTCGTCAACATCGTCACCGGCGACGGCAGCACGGGCGCCGCGCTCGTCAAGCACGAGGGCGTCGACAAGATCGCCTTCACCGGCTCGACCGAGGTCGGAAAGGCGATCCAGCGCGAGCTCGCCGGGACGAAGAAGCACCTGACGCTCGAGCTCGGCGGCAAGGCCGCGAACGTCATCTTCGACGACGCTGCGCTCGACCAGGCGGTCGAGGGCATCGTCAACGGCATCTACTTCAACCAGGGCCACGTTTGCTGTGCGGGGTCGCGCCTCCTCGTGCAGGAGTCGATCTACGAGCCGGTCATCGGCAAGCTCAAGCGGCGGCTGGCGACGCTCCGCGTCGGCGACCCGCTCGACAAGAACACAGACGTCGGCGCGATCAACTCGCGCCAGCAGCTGGACAAGATCAAGGAGCTCGTCGCCTCGGGCGAGGAGGAGGGTGCCGAGATCTACCAGCCGCCGTGCCGCCTCCCGGAGAAGGGCTACTGGTTCGTCCCCACGGTCTTCACGAACGTGGCCCAGAGCTATCGCATCGCGCAGGAGGAGATCTTCGGGCCGGTCCTCTCCGTCCTCACCTTCCGGACGCCTGACGAGGCCGTCGAGAAGGCCAACAACACGCCGTACGGTCTCTCGGCCGGCGTCTGGACGGAAAAGGGCTCGCGCATCCTGTCCATGGCGCAGCGGCTCAAGGCGGGCGTGATCTGGGCGAACACGTACAACCGCTTCGATCCCGCCTCGCCTTTCGGCGGCTACAAGGAGTCGGGCTTCGGCCGCGAGGGCGGGCGCCACGGCCTCGAGCCGTACCTGGAGTTCGACTGATGGCCCGGCTGCCGGTCAAGAAGACGTACAAGCTCTACGTCGGCGGCGAGTTCCCGCGCTCCGAGTCCGGCCGTGCGTACGAGGCGCAGGGCGCGAACGTCGCCCGCGCGTCGCGCAAGGACCTTCGCGACGCCGTGCGTGCCGCGCGCCAGGCCTTCCCTAAGTGGGCGGGCATGACCGCGTACAACCGGGGCCAGGTGCTCTACCGGATCGCCGAGATGATGGAGGCGCGACGGGCCGAGTTCGCCGAGCTGTCGTCCGGCCCGAAGGAGGTCGAGCGCTCGATCGACCGTTTCGTCTGGTACGCCGGCTGGTCGGACAAGCTCGCGCAGGTGCTCGGCTCCTCGAACCCGGTTGCCGGCCCGTACTTCAACTTCACCGTGCCCGAGCCGACCGGCGTCGTCGGCATCGTCGCCCCCGAGGAACCGCCGCTCGAGGGCCTGGTGTCGCGTGTCGCGCCGGCCATCGTCGGCGGCAACGCGGTCGTCGTCGTCGCCGCGGAGCACTCGCCGCTCCCCGCGGTCGAGCTCGCCGAGGTCTTGGCCACGTCGGACGTACCCGGCGGCGTCGTGAACGTCCTGACCGGCTACCGCGACGAGCTGGCGCCTGTGCTCGCGGCACACATGGACGTCAATGCGCTCGATCTCGCCGGCGCCGACGGGCAGGTCGAAGAGCTCGAGCGCCTCGCCGCCGACAACGTGAAGCGCGTCGTGCACGGCTCGCCGGACTCGCAAAGCCCCTGGGACGTCGCGGCGTTCCTCGAGCTGAAGACGGTCTGGCACCCGATCGGCGTCTAGCATCCGCCGTCGTGACCGGTCAGCGCCGCCTGAGCCAGGCCATCTCCGAGGGAGACGGAATCTCGCTGCTCGTGCCCGCAGTCGACCTCGAGGCGGTCCGGCGCGCCGAGGGTGACGGCGCCGAGGGAGTCGTCGTAGACGGCGACCTCGCCGGCGTGCGCGACGCGACGGGCCTGCCGATCCTGTGGCGCCGCCCGAGCTCTCCGGCCGAGGCCCTCAGCCTCGGCGCCGACGCGTGCCTCGTCACGGCTCGGCAGCTCGAGGACGATGCCCCGCACGTCGAGCGGCGCTACTCCGAGGCGACCGACCTCGGCCTGGAGTGTGTCGTCGGGGTTGTCGACGACGACGAGCTCGAGGCGGCCCTCGAACGGCTCGACCCGGAGATCTTCCTGCTTTCGCCCGGCGGACAGGCCGACGGCGAGGACGCGCTCGAACAGGTGCTCGACCTCCTCCCCGACGTCCCCGCGGGCAAGCTCGCGATCGCGGACGTGCGCGTCACGAGTCGCGAGGAGGTCGCGGAGCTCGAGCGCGCCGGCTTCGACGCCGTCATCGTCGGGACGAGCGACGTGGCGGGTCTCGTAGGCGCGGCGCCGCCGGAAGTTTGAGCGCCTGGTCGCGCTCGACGCGCGGTAAAGCCGGCCGCGCCGGCAAAGCCGCCACGGCCTCTGAAACGGCATCGCAAGCGACGCCGTAGTGCGGCGCCTCCGGAGGTTTGACCTCGAGGAGAGCCGCTGGGGAGGGCCGTGGCTCGCGCTCGCCGGCGTGCTCGTCCTCGCCGCCGCGCTTCGGCTCGTAGGCATCCGCAACGGGCTGCCGTTCCCGCTGCTGAACCCGGACGAGCGCAACATCGTCCCGCGCGCGTGGGGGATGGTGCACGGCGCGGGCGCCGATCCCAACTGGTTCGACTACCCGTCACTCCTGCTGTACGTGGTCGCGCCGTTCCAGTGGTGGCACGACGAGCCGTCGTACCTGACCGCCCGCCTCGTCGTCGCAGCGCTCGGCGTCGGCAGCGTCGCCGCGGCCTGGTGGCTCGGCTCGCGCGCGTACGGGACGCTGGCCGGGTTCGTCGCCGCGGCGGCGACGGCGGTCGAGACGACGCACGTCGCGTACTCGCGCATGGCGGTGACCGACATCGCGCTGAGCCTCGGCGTCGCCGTCGCGCTCGCGCTGATGGTGACGGGTCGCATCGAGCTTGCCGGCCTCGCCGCGGGGCTCGCGACGAGCGCGAAGTACCCGGGCGTCTTCCTGCTCGCGCCGCTCGTCGCTGCCGGCTGGAGGCGGTGGTGGCGTCTCGCCGCTGCCGCCGGTCTCGCCGTGCTCGCCTTCGCGCTCACGAGCCCGTACGTGATCCTCGACCTCGGTCGTGCTTCCGACGACGCCTGGCGGGTCCAGCAGGCCGCCCGCGAGGGGTGGCTCGGCTTCGAGCACGATCACGCCGCTCCGATCGCGTTCGCCGAGCGGCTCTGGGATGGGTTCGGGCCGGCTCTGCTCGTCGCCGGCGCGGGCCTCGTGCTCGCACTCACGCGCCGAACGCGTGCGGACCTCGTCCTCGCCGTCTTCTGCCTCGTCTACTTCGCCGACCTGCTCACGCTCGAGGCGCACTTCGACCGCTACGTGCTCCCGCTCGTCCCCGCGCTCGGCGCGCTCGCGGGCCGGATTCGATCGCTCGCGCCGGTAACGCTGCTGCTCCTGCTCGTGCCGCTCACCTGGTCGATCCGCGACGCGCGAGAGCTGACGAAGACCGACGCGCGCGTCGTCGCCCACGGCTGGATCGAGGACAACGTGCCAAAGGGGGCCCGGGTCGCCGTCGACCCGTCGACCGCCGACCTGACGGGCTACCGCGTCCTGCACCTGCTGCTTCCGCGGCCGGGCGAGCCGCCCGACGGCAACCGCAACGTCGCCAAGCTGCGCGACCGGCAGATCCGCTTCGTTGTGCTGACCGGCGCGGTCGAGGACCGCGTCTTCGACGCCCGCGCCCACTATCCACGCGAGACGCGCTTCGTCGAGGACCTGCGCCGCGACGCGACGCGCATCTACAGCGTTCGCCCGGACCGCGACCTCGGTGGGCACTGGGTCGAGGTCTACCGGCTATCGTGATTTCGTGATCCGCGGGAGGGCATTCGCGCTCGCGGCGCTGGTTCTGGGCCTTGCGGCAGCGGCGTCAGGGTGCTCGAGCGACGAATCGGCGCCCGCTGCGGCTCCCAGGCCGCAGGCGACCGCTTGCCCGGCCGGCTGGAAGCCCGGCTGGCAGCGCGTCGCAAACCGCGTTGACGTGGCGGTCTACTGCCCGACTTGGATGCCGTCGCCGCTCGACGGCCGCATCGGTGGCCAGTGGGACAACGGTGTCTCCATTCGCCGCGATCGCAGCTATCTCGTCAGCTTCCTCTGGCACGAGCCCCCGGCGCAGGACGTGCACGTCAACTTCCGCGGCTACCCGGGCCGCACGAAGATGCCGCTCTGTGAGGACGACAACGCGCCGCCCGGACGGCGACGGCTGATCGCCTGCTTCCGCGATCCGAAGCCGGCCCGCCGTATCGGCCGGTTTCGCGTCACGCCGTACACGGTGAACGAGGGCGTCGACCAGTGGCACGTCCTCTACCTCTGGCGCTCGGGCGGCTCCCTGTTCACGGTCAGCCAGCACGTCGCGAAGCCGCTCACATACCGCCGCGTCGTCGCGGATCTCGACCGGCTCGTGCGCGGCCTCGTTCGCGTCGACCCGGCGGCCTGAGTTGAAGCTGACACGGCGGGAGCTCCTCGTCGGAGGCGCGGCGGCGACCGCCGTGGCGGCGGCGGGCGTCTACGAACTCGTCGACGAGCTGACCGAGAAGCCGGTGCGGCGGTTCGGCGGCGGCCGCGCGCCTGAGCAGCACCTGCTCGACGGGATGCGCATCGCCGAGGACAACGGCGTCGAGATCGTCGTGCCGACGCTGCACCACCAGATCGTCACCGCGCGCCTCGCGCCCGGCCTGACCGACCTTCGCGAGGCGCAGCGCACGCTCGAGGACGTGCTGCGCAGCCTCGACGACGACTACGAGGACACGCCGGCCGGCCTTGCCGTCACCGTCGCGTGGGGTCTGCCTTACTTCCGCGCGAAGGTCGCCGCCGCAGCCAACCGCCACCTCCCGATCGATCGCCGCGCGTCCGCAAGCGGCCGTCCCAAGCGAGCGCTGCTCGATGCGATCCGTTTCCCGAGCGACCCGGGCGAGACGATCCTCGAGGACAACGACGCCGCGTTCCTCTTCCGCAGCGACCGCTTCGAGCACATCCAGTCCGGCTCGACGCGCGTGATCGACAGGCTCGACGGGATCTTCGAGCCGACGAGCATCCGCAAGGGGTTCGCCGGCGGCGGCTTCGAGGGCGGCAAGGGGCTGCCGAAGGCCCTCGCGCAGGCCGCCGGAGTGCCCGGAGCCGATCTCATCCCCGACGGCTCGGAGCTCTTCCTCGGCTTCACGTCGACGCAGAGGCACGCGCTCGGCCCGCCGCGGATCGTGAACTTCGAGACCCTCGGGCTCGTCGACCTCGGCCCGCGCGGATACTTCCACGGCGGCACGCACATGCACCTCTCGCACATCTACGAGAACCTCGAGGCCTGGTACCTCGACTTCGACTTCGCCGAGCGCGTCGACACGACGTTCCGGCCGCGGCTGCGCGTCGAGCCCGGTACGAGGACGGTTCCGCAGCCGCCGCAGAGCGCCGCCTCCCCGCGTGACGTACGCAGCGACTTCCGCCGCTTCGGCGCGATCGGCCACAGCTCGTCGATGCAGGCGGCGACGCGCCTGCAGGCGGACGTCATGGGCGCGGACGGCACGCTCTACCGCAGGGGGACGGCGGTGCCACAGCGCGCCGACTTCAACACGCTCGACAACCCCTTCTTCTGGAGTTCGCAGCCCGAGCGCGACGGGATGACGGACGGTCCCGCAGCCGGCCTCCACTTCGTCGTCTTCAACCCGTCGAGCGACGACTTCCACCGCGGTCGCCTCGCGATGGACGGCGTCCTGCCCGACGGCACGCGCCTGCCCTTCGCGGCGCGGGCGCGCGGGCAGGGGCTGAACTCGGTCCTGCAGACGACGCACCGGCAGAACTTCCTCGTCCCGCCACGCCGTCACCGCTCGTTCCCGCTCGCGGAGCTGAGGGCGTAGATGGCGGCGATCCGCGCCGACCGCTCGGGCCTCGGGATCGGTGCCGCGGTGTTCCTCGCCGGGGCCGTCCTGCTCGGCGTCGAGCTCGCCGCGAGCCGGGTGCTGGCGCCCTTCTTCGGCAACTCGATCTTCGTCTGGGGCGCGCTGATCGGGGTCGTCCTCGCCGGGCTCTCGGTCGGCTACTGGACCGGGGGCGCTCTCGCGGACCGGATTCCCGCGCCGCAGCTCCTGCTATTCGTGCTCGCCCTTGGAGCGGGGGCGACGATGCTCGTGCCGGTGATCGACGACGCCGTGCTCGAGGCGATCGTCCGGTGGGATCCCGGCCCGCGGCTCAATCCGCTGCTCGCCGCGATCCTGCTCTTCGGCGTGCCGAGCGTCGTGCTCGCGACGGCGACGCCGATCGCGGTGAGGCTGCGGGCGAGGTCGCTCGCCAGCGTGGGGAAGACCGCGGGGCGGCTGTTCGCCGTCTCGACCGCCGGCAGCATCGCCGGCACCTTCGTGACCGCGTTCTGGCTGATCCCGGAGCTCGGCACGAACCAGCTGCTCGGCATCCTCGCGACGGCGCTCTTCGTGGCCGCGGCGGTCGTCGCGCTCGGCGAGGGGATGCTCGTCTCGGCGCTCGCGGTCTTCGCGCTCTTCGTCGGGTCGGTGTTCGCGACCCTCGCCCTCGCGCCGGACACCGGCGGACGGCTGTCAGGCGTCGCCGCGCAGAACTGGTCGCCGCTCTATCGGCTGCGCGGTCAGGGAGACGTGGTCCAGGCGCCGCCCGAAGGCTTCCGGCTCGTCTACGCGAAAAACACGCGCTACCACGGGCTGACCGTCGTCGACGACGACGACTCGCGGCACCTCCGGTTCGAGAGCTCGTTCCAGAGCGGCATGTACCGCGCCGACCCGTTCCGGACGCGCTACCGGTACACGGACTACCTCCAGCTCGCCCTCGCGTACAACCCCGGGGCCCGCAACGTCCTTTTCATCGGGCTCGGAGGCGGCTCCGCGCAGAAGCGGGTCTGGCGCGACTTCCCGAACCTGCAGCTGCAGGTCGTCGAGCTCGATCCCGTCGTCGTCGATGTTGCGTACCGCTACTTCCGGCTGCCGCACAGCCCGCGCCTGCGCGTGCAGGCCGAGGACGGGCGGCGCTACCTGGCGCGCACGAAGAAGAAGTGGGACGCGATCATCATCGACGCGTACTTCTCGGACTCGCTGCCCTTCCACCTGACCACGGTCGAGTTCCTCGAGCTCGTGCGCTCGCGGCTTACTCCGGGCGGTGTCGTCGCCAGCAACCTGATCGGCGCCGTGGCCGGCGAGGGGTCGAAGCTCTTTCGGTCGATGTACCGCACGTACCGCGCGGCCTTCCCGACCGTGGCCGTCCACCCCGTGATCCTTCCCGACGAGGACGGGCCGCTGCGCAACATCATCGCCGTGGCGACCGAGGGCGCCGCGCCGGGCAAGGACGTCCTCGCGGCGCGCTGGGCGGAGACCCGCCGTCGGGTGCCGCGCGCCGTCGATCTGAGCCGGGCCGTGCGCGACCGCGTCGACTCGCTCATCCAGACGCGCGACGTGCCCGTCCTGACGGACGACTACGCGCCGACGGACTCGCTCCTGTTCTTGGAGTGACGGACTCTTCAGGCTCTGGTGTCAGACACCGGGTTCGGAGCGTTTGCTCCGACGGACAGCTGCTCGCCGGTGTCTGACACCGCGCGTCAGCCGAAGAACGCCTTCGCTACCGAGTACCAGTCTTCCGGCACCGTCTTCAGCTCCTTCGTCGCGTCGGCGAGAGAGACGTCGACGATCGCGTCGCCCCGCAGCGCGGCCATCCGTCCGAACTTGCCGTCCGCGACCAGGTCGGCGGCCTTCAGGCCGTAGCGCGTGGCGAGGATCCGGTCGCGCGGCGTCGGGCTGCCGCCTCGCTGCACGTGCCCGAGCACGGTCACGCGCGTCTCGTAGCCGGTGCGTTCGGCGATGTCGTTGGCGAGCGCCGCTCCGACCCCGCCGAGACGGATGTGCCCGAACTCATCCTGAGCCGCCTCCAGCGCGACCTGCCGCCGCTCGCCGGACTCATACGTCAGCTCGTAACCCTCGCTGACGACGACGATCGAGAAGTCCTTGCCGCGGCGATGGCGCCGCTGGATCTCCTCGCAGGCGCGCTCGACGGTGATCGGCTGCTCGGGGATGAGGATCACGTCCGCGCCGCCCGCGATACCGCTCATGACCGCGATCCAGCCCGTGTGCCGACCCATCACCTCGACGACCATCACGCGGTTGTGCGACTCGGCCGTCGTGTGCAGCCGGTCGATCGCGTCCGTGCAGAGCGAGACCGCGGTGTCGAAGCCAAACGTGTAGTCCGTGCCCGAGAGGTCGTTGTCGATCGTCTTCGGCACCCCGACGACCGGGAATTCGTGCTCGTCGTGGAGCCGCGCCGCGACGCCGAGCGTGTCCTCGCCGCCGATCGCGACGAGCGCGTCGAGGCCGGCGTCGCCGAAGTTCCGGAGCACCCTGTCGACGCCGTCCTCGACCTTGTAGGGATTCGTGCGCGAGGTGCCGATGATCGTGCCCCCGCGCGGCAGGATGCCCGACGTCTCCCGCCACCCGAGCGGCTCGAGGACGCCGTCGACGAGGCCGCGCCAGCCCGACCGGACGCCGACCACCTCGTCCCCGCGGTCGAGCGACCGGCGCGCGACGGCGCGGATGACCGCGTTCAGCCCGGGGCAGTCCCCGCCGCCCGTCAGGACGCCGACCTTGCTCACACCGCAAGTCTGTCAGTCAGATACAGGGCTACCATGGATTCCACCAGCCGAAGTGGCGGAACTGGGTAGACGCGCCGGATTCAAAATCCGGTGGGCTAACGCCCGTGTGGGTTCGAGTCCCACCTTCGGCACTTGGCTTACCGCGCGGCCGCACGTTCTAGCTTGCAAGCGCGCCTGGTTGTCTCGATACTTCTCGGCTCCTAGGGCGGAAGCCTCGGTTGAGCCGCCGTTGCTCCGTCGGCCATGGTCATCGGTGACGAGAGGGAGGAATGGGCACGTGAGAAAAGGCGGATTCTGGTTCCTAGTGGCGTTCGTGTTCGGGGTCCTCGCCTTCGCAGCCGCGGGGTGCGGCGGTGACGACGACGGAGGCGGTGGTGGCGTCACGGCGCTCCCGTCGGCCTCCTGCGGCGCGATCCGGTACGAGGGGGAGGGCGATCCGGACTACTTGATCGCGTCCGACCTCCCGCTGCAGGGAGCGAACCGAGCGCTGACAACCGAGATGGCTGACGCCATCGAGTTCATCCTCAAGCAGCGCGACTGGAAGGCGGGCGACTACAAGATCGGCTACCAGTCCTGCGACGACTCCACCGCGCAGGCAGGCAGCTGGGACTCGGCGAAGTGCTCGTCGAACGCCCGCGCGTATGCGAACAACGAGGACGTCATCGGCGTGATCGGGACGTTCAACTCGGGCTGCGCGAAGCTCGAGATCCCAGTCAACAACCGAGCCCCCGACGGGCCACTGGCGATGATCAGCCCGGCGAACACGTACCCCGGACTGACGATCGGCGGACCGGGCACTGAGCAGGGTGAGCCGGACAACTACTACCCGACGGGCAAGCGCAATTACGCACGCGTCGTCTGGAACGACCAGTTCCAGGGCGCCGCCGGCGCGCAGCTGGCCCAGGATCTCAAGCTGAAGAAGGTGTACGTCCTCACCGACAAGGAGACGTACGGCAACGGGATCGCGAACCTGTTCGTCCGGTACGCGAAGAAGCTCGGGGTCCAGACCCTGCCGGGCACGCCGCAGGCTTGGGACAAGAACGCGTCGAGCTACGAGGCGATCGCGAGCCGGATCCAGGCATCCGGCGCCGACGCGGTCTTCCTCGGCGGGATCGTCTGCAACAACGGCGGGAAACTGATCAAGGACCTGCGGGCCGGCCTCGGTGCGAACGTCACGATCGTCGGGCCTGACGGCTGGACGCCGATCTCCGCGACAGTGCAGGGAGCCGGCCAGGCAGCCGAGGGGATGTACATCACGCAGCCGGGCATCCCGCCCGACCGGCTGAAGGGGGCCGGGAAGAAGTTCGTCGACGACTTCACGGCAGAAGTCGGTCACGCGCCCGATCCGTACACGAACTACGCGGCCCAGGCTGCGCAGATCATGCTCGACTCGATCGCCGACTCGGACGGGACGCGTCCGAAGGTCGCCGAAGGTCTCTTCAACCGCGACGTGAAAGACGGCATCCTCGGCGACTTCAAGATCGACGAGAACGGCGACACGACGCTCGGCACGGTCGCCGTCTTCAGGATTCAGGGCGGCAAGGGCGTGTTCAACAAGCTGATCACGCCGGAACTCAGCTTCGTGAAGGGTTAGAACCGAAGAACCACCGATGACGACTGGGGGGAGGACGCGAATGTCCTCCCCCCAGCGCTAAGGGGAGGAACTGGGTGTCCACGGAGGCGTCGAGGATCCGGTTACCAGCGGCATACCGGCCAAGTCCGCTGGCGGCGATCGGCTCCCTCCTGGTCCTGCTCGTCATCGTCTGGCTCGCGGTCAACCTCGTCAAGGAGCCGGCCGAGTTCTACCGCCTGTTCCTGATCGGCTTCACGAACGGAGCCGTGTACGGCCTGGTCGCGCTCGGCTACTCGCTCGTCTACGGCATCCTCGAGCTGATCAACTTCGCGCACGGCGACGTCTTTATGCTCGGCGGCATGCTCGTGGCGACGATGGTCGCGAGCTGGGGCCTCGCCGGGGCGGGCGACGCCGGCCTCTGGTTCGGCATCCTGGCGATGCTTCTGATCGCGATGGCGTTCTGCGCGACGATCAACACCACGATCGAGCTCGTGGCTTACAGGCGGTTACGCGGTGCGCCTCGCCTCGCGCCGCTGATCACGGCGATCGGGATGTCGTTCATCCTCCAGAACATCGGCCTGGTCTGGAAGGGCGCCCGGCCCACGTCCGTCGACTCGATCCTCCCGACCGGTGACGTCTTCACGGTCACGCTCAGCGGGACGAGCGTCGCCTATACGTGGCGGCAGTTCATCGTCCTGCTCGTCACGGCGCCGACCCTGCTGCTTCTGATCTGGCTCGTCCAGCAGACGCGGCAGGGCAAGGCCATGCGCGCGACGGCTCAGGACCAGGACGCCGCGGCCATGATGGGCATCAACGTCAATCGCACGATCTCGTTCACGTTCTTCATCGCGGGGTCCCTGGCGGGTGTCGCTGCGCTCCTCTTCGCGCTCTACACGACGACGGTCCACTTCACGACCGGGTTCCGCCTCGGCCTGATCGCGTTCACGGCCGCCGTGCTGGGCGGAATCGGCAACCTGCCCGGAGCCGTGCTCGGCGCGGTGCTGATCGGGCTGATCGAGTCGTTCAACAACGGGCTCGGCTGGTCGACGCCCGGCAGCGACTGGACGACGTCGATCATCTTCGCGATCTTGATCATGATCCTCGTCTTCCGGCCCGAGGGCCTGCTCGGCGAGCGGACGCCGGAAGGAGGCTAGGGTGCGGCGGCCCGACTTCAGCTTCGACCGCGACGCGTTCATCCGCGATAGCCGCCCACGCGTGAAGAAGGGCCTGATCGCCGGCGCCGTCGGCTTCCTGGTCATCGCCCTCCTCGCCGGGGCGACGTTCACGCTCGTGCTCGCGCTCCTCCTCGGATGGCTCGTCTACATCCCGGCGTGGAACCGGGTGCCGTACGGGCGGGTCGCGGTGCTCACGGTGGCGCTGCTAGCGGCCGTGCTCTACCCGTACTACCAACCGGACATGTTCGAGATACCCGTGTTCGGCGAGTTCCCGACCGTCGACACGGCGGTCACGATGATGATCTTCGTGATGATGGCCCTCGGCCTGAACATCGTCGTGGGCTACGCGGGGCTGCTCGACCTCGGGTACGTCGCCTTCTATGCGATGGGCGCCTACACGGCCGCGTGGTTCGCGTCGCCGCAGTTCGGCGAGAGCGTCAAGTTCCACCTCGGCTCCGTCGGCGTCAACCCGAACGCGCAGGGCTTCCACATCTCGATCTGGCTGATCCTGATCCTCGCCGCGATCTTCACCGCGATCATCGGCGTCATCATCGGGCTGCCGACGCTGCGACTACGCGGCGACTACCTCGCGATCGTCACGCTCGGCTTCGGCGAGATCATGCCCCAGATCGCCCGCAACGGGGACAACCTGTTCAACACCGGGTTCAACCTCACGAACGGGCCGCAGGGGATCAACCCGATCGATCCGCCCGGGTTCGGCGCGACGCTTGGCAACATCGGTCTGCCCGAGTCGTACCTGACCCCGGGCAGCGACGCCTTTCCGTTCCTGAGCGACAGCCTGCGTCTCTACTACTGGACCGCGCTGGTGCTCGTCCTGTTCACCGTCTTCTGCTCGGTCCGGTTGCGTGACTCGCGGCTCGGGCGCGCCTGGATCGCGATCCGCGAGGACGAGACCGCGGCCGCCGCGATGGGCGTCCCGCTCATGCGAACGAAGACATGGGCGTACGCGGCAGGAGCGTTCTTCGGCGGCATCGCCGGCGCCTACTACGCGAGCTTCAAGAGCGGCACATTCCCGGACGACTTCTTCTTCAACATCTCCGTTTTCATCCTCTGCATGGTCATCCTGGGCGGCATGGGCAACATCTGGGGGGTGATCCTCGGCGGCTCGTTCCTCGCCTACCTGAACCAGGAAGGCCTGGGCAACATCGGCGGCTGGCTGAACGACCACTTCAGCGGCCAACGCGGTGCCGAATGGGTGCAGCTCTGGAGCACCGACATCGACGTGCCGCTCTACCAGTACGGCATCTTCGGGGTCATCCTCGTCATCGTCATGCTCTTCAAGCCCGAGGGCCTGATCCCGAGTGCGCGCCGCAAGGCCGAGTTCGAGGAGGGCGTCGCCGACCAGCCGCTCTACGACGTGAGTCACTGATGGCCGACATCCTCACCGCGGAGGACGTGCGCAAGGAGTTCGGCGGGCTCGTCGCCGTCAACGACGTCGACTTCACGATCCCGGAGGAGTCGATCGTCAGCCTGATCGGCCCGAACGGGGCCGGGAAGACGACGTTCTTCAACATGCTGACCGGCGTCTACAAGCCGACCGCGGGCCGGATCCACTTCGACGGGGCCGATGTGACCGGCAAGCCGCCGCACGCGATTACCGAGCGGGGGATCGGGCGCACGTTCCAGAACATCCGCCTCTTCCAGAACATGACGGCGCTCGAGAACACGCTCGTGGGCATGCACGCCAGGCTGCGCGGCGGGATCGTGCGCAGCGTGCTCAAGACGCGCGGCCTCAAGCGCGAGGAGGAAGCCGCGCGCAGGGTGGCACGCGAGCTGCTCGAGTTCTCGGGCCTGGACCGCGAGCAGCACAACGAGTTTGCGCGGAACCTCTCGTACGGCGATCAGCGGCGCCTCGAGGTCGCGCGCGCTCTCGCGACGAAGCCGAAGCTGCTGCTCCTCGACGAGCCGACGGCGGGCATGAACCCGCAGGAGACCGCCGACTTCACGTCCTTCGTTGCCAAGCTGCGAAACGAGCAGAATCTGACCGTGCTGTTGATCGAGCACGACATGCGCGTCGTCATGGGCGTCTCCGACCGGGTGACCGTGCTCGACTACGGCGAGAAGATCGCCGAGGGGACGCCGCAGGAAGTGCAGCGCGACCCGCGCGTGATCGAGGCCTACCTCGGAGCCGCCGCGGTGGCGGAGGCGTGAGCACCGACCGAGGCAAGATCCTCGAGCTCGAGGACGTCCATACGTTCTACGGCTCGATCGAGGCGTTGAAGGGAATCTCGCTCGACGTCCGCGAAGGCGAGATCGTGACGCTGATCGGCGCGAACGGCGCGGGCAAGTCGACGACCCTGCGTTCGATCAACGGCCTCAACCACCCGCGCGAGGGTGCGATCCGCTTCCAGGGTAAGGACATCACGGACGAGGCTCCGCACAACGTGGTCAAGATGGGCATCAGCCAGTCGCCCGAGGGCCGCCGACTCTTCCCGCGCATGAGCGTGATCGAGAACCTGCAGATGGGCGCGTTCCAGCGCGGAGAGCGGGCTGGTCAGAAGGAGGACATGGACCGCGTCTTCTCCCTCTTCCCGCGCCTCGAGGAGCGCAAGCACCAGAAGGCAGGCACGCTCTCGGGCGGCGAGCAGCAGATGTGCGCGATCGGCCGGGCGCTGATGGCGCGGCCGAAGCTGCTCATGCTCGACGAGCCGTCGATGGGCCTCGCGCCGATCTTCGTCGAGAAGATCTTCGAGATCGTGCGCGAGATCAACGAGCAGGGAACGCCGATCCTGCTCGTCGAGCAGAACGCACTGATGGCGCTCGACACGGCCGACCGCGGCTATGTGATGGAGACGGGCAACATCGTCCTGTCGGACGACGCGAAGGCGCTCCGCGACAACGAGCAGGTCCGCAAGACCTACCTCGGCGTCGATTAGCTCTCGTCGCTGACGCGTAAAGGAAAGTACGGAGGGGACAGGAGCACGCCGACGCGCGGCGGTCGTCCGGCGCGGCCGTGCGCCATCTCGAGCGCGGCCGGCACGCCCCTCGTCGGCACGAACCCGAGCCGGCGGGCCGCCATCGCGTCGCGGCAGCCCGCGACCAGCACAGCGCCGAGGCGCCCGAGCGCCGGCTGGCACGCGGCCCACTCGGCGAAGGGCAGGAGCGGGTGAGCGGCGCGGCCGTCCCGGTACGCGGTGAGCGCGCGCTCGTCGCTTGCCGCCTCACGCTCGACCTCCACGAGCTCCTCCGGCTCCCGGGCCCCGGAGGCGAACGCCTGGAAGAGCCGGCGGTAGGGCTGCTGCGTCGGGTGCGGGAACCGCCGCGTGAAGCGGCTGAGGAGGATCGCCGTGCCGCCCTCGACGAGCGGGAACGCGTCGCGCCAGAGCCGTAGCGCGAGCCCGAGCCCGAGGTAGGCTGCCAGCACGGGATTCGGCGCCTCCCGAGGCACGTGCGGGGTCACGTGGGGAATGCCGATGCAGATCGCGTCGAGCCGGCTGTCGACGGTCGCCGACCGGGACTCGACGCCGCGGAGCAGGGCCTCGGCGTGCGCGACCGAAGGCGGCCCCGCGAACGCGGCGAACGCCGAGATCTCGGACGGCAGCCGGCGCAGGACGCGCAGCCTGATCATGCGCGGCAGCAGATCGAACGCGCCTCGCACCGGGAAGCTCGCGACTCGGGCCACTGCCGCCGGGTCGTGTGGGTACCCGTCGAGGATCCCGGTCAGCGCGGGCGTGTTCAGCGTCAGCGACACGCCCACGACCGGGACGCGGCGCGCGAGCGCCTGCTCGAGCGCCACCGCCATCCGCCAGCCTCGTGACGCGGCCGTCTCGAGCAAGGAGTAGGCGTCCGCGGCCCGCAGGGCTTCCGCTCCGGCTGCGCCGAGGAGCGCGGCAGGGCCGCCGTTGATCACGGTCTCGGCGGCCGTGGCCGTCACGACGGCGTCCGTTCGCAGCAGGGCCGGGCTCACGCGCAGCGGCACGCGGCCGACCGAGCCGAGCTCGACGAGGTCGGGGCTCTCGGCGTCGTGCACTTCGACGTGGCCGTGAAAGCGGCGCGCGAGCTCCGGCGGCACGAGCGCCTCGAGCTCCCGGCTGCCGGCGCGGCGCGCGAGCCCGCCCGCGACGAGCAGCGTCTGGTTCCGCAACGGCACGCCGGCTCGTGCGAGCTCCTCCATCGTCGCGGCGATCGCCGTCCGCCGCGGATCCGTCGTCGACCCCGGCAGAGGCAGGATCGGCAGTTCGACCACCACCGTCGCGCGGCCGCCGCGGGGGACGAGCGCTTCGAGCGGCTCGCCGGCGAGCGGAAAGCGGAGCGCGTCGCGCACGGCGGCGGCCACGTCGGCGATCTCGTCGACCGGCGGCGGTGGCGCGAGCACGACGGCGTCGTGACCGGCGTCGACGAGGGTGAGTCGTGAGCCCGACGCGAGCGGGAGCTTCACGGCCCTTACGGGATCGACCGGTAGAGCCGCAAGAACGTCCTGCGAAAGCCGCGCCGAGGCCAGAACCTCGACGCGAGCAGGTTCGTCTCGCGCCAGTCGGTGGCCATAGAGGCGTAGCCTTCGTCGGCTGCCCAGTTGAGCGCGGCCTCGGTGAGCGCGACTCCGATTCCTGAGCCACGAGCAGCGGGAAGCGTTGCGGCAAAGCCGAGGAAGCCGGCTTTGTCCGGAGCGAGCAGGCCGCGGTGCTCGCTCGAGCGCTCGATCGGGACGACGGCCCAGCACGCGACCGCCCGGCCGTTCTGAGCACCGATCAGGATCTTCTCCTCGCCGCGCTCGAGCGTCTCGAGCCATTCGGCGTGCGATTCTTCGCGCGTGTAGCGCGCGCGGCCGCCGAAGACCGGCGACCCGCGCTGATGCGCCGGCAGCGCGAGGTCGATGTCGATCAGGTCCTCGATCTCGGCAACGTCCGGTTCGCGGATCTCGAACCCATCCGGGATCGCCGTCCGAGTGTCCGCAGGAACCTCACGCACGCCGTGCGCGTGCTGCTTGCCGAAGGACACGCGCCACCAAGCCTGCAGCAGCTCCTCTTCGGACGCCGGTACGAGCACGTAGTGGCGTGGTCGGCCCTCGTCGACCCAACGTGCGGCGGCGAAGCCGTAGAGGTCGCGAACGACCTCCGCCTCCTCGACGGCGTGGCCCGGCGCCTCGACCCACACATTCTCGCCCCAGATCGGCTCGTCGCGCGGCGCTCCGACGAGGTATCCGACGAGGTGGCCGCCACGAAGCGCGACGGCGCCCGAGGCGTTGTCGACATTCCACACCCGCGCCAATTCGTCGCCGGCCGCGGCCGGCTCGGACCACCGCGCCGAGAGCAGCGGTTCTACCTCGACGTGCCGCACGTGACGGGCAGCGAGCAACGCCGCCGCGTCCCCGAGATAGTCGTCGGAAAAAGCCTGAATCTCGAGTCCGGGCATCGCGCTCGGACGATACCGTTGCCCTTGTGCCCAAGACCCTGACCGGAGCCGAGCTCCAGCTCGACGATGCGCCTGCGCGCGACTCGGAGCTCTTCCTCGTCGACGGCAACAACCTCGCCTACCGGGCCTTCTTCGCGCTTCCGGAAGAGCTGGCGACGAGCGAGGGCTTCTCGACGAACGCGCTCCTCGGCTTCACGAACATGCTCTTCAAGCTCCTCTCGGACTACAAGCCGAAGGGCGTCGCCGTCGCCTGGGACACGCACGCGGTGCACCGGGCCGCGATCTCGGAGGACTACAAGTCCGAGCGCCGGCCGATGCCCGACCTGCTGCGTGAGCAGTTCCCGCACTTCCGGCCGATCGTCGAAGCGTTCGGCTACCGCAACCTCGAGTTCGAGGGCTGGGAGGCCGACGACGTGATCGCCACGCTGGCAACACTCGCTGACGAGGCCGGGATCAAGACGACGGTCGTCTCGACCGACCGGGACGCGTTCCAGCTCGTCTCCGACAACGTCGCTCTGATGATGACCCCGCGCGGCGTCTCCGACGTCCACGTCTACACGCCCGAGCGCGTCGAGGCCCGATACGGAATCCGGCCGGACCAGATCCCGGATTTCATCGGCCTCAAGGGCGACACGAGCGACAACATCCCGGGTATCCCCGGCATCGGCGACAAGACGGCCGGACAGCTGGTCGCGCAGTACGGCTCGCTGGAGGAGGTTATCGAGCATGCCGAGGAGCTCTCGCCCGCGCGCCGCAAGAACGTGCTCGAGCACGCCGAGCAGGCGCGGCAGTCGAAGCAGCTGGCGACGATGCGGCGCGACCTCGACCTCGACTGCGACCCCTCGCAGCTCGTCCTCGCGCCGCCGGACCGCTCGCAGCTCAAGGAGATCTTCCGCCGCTTCGAGTTCCGGAACCTGCTGCACCGCATCGACGAGCTCGACGCGGCGGTCCCTGCGGCGCCGATGAGGCTCGAGAAGACCGCGGTGGCGTGGCGAGAGGAGCTGGCGAACAGCCTGCTGCAGGGACCCGAGCGGCGCGGAATCGCGCGGGCAGGCGACCGGATCGCAGTGGCGGACGCGACCGAGGTCGTCGTCTCGCCGGCGCCAGAGCGCCTCGAGGGCACGTTCGTCGTCCACGACGCGAAGGCGCAGCGGATCCCGGCCGCCGACGACACGCTCCTCGCCGCCTACCTGATCGAGCCGTCGCGGCCCGAATACCCGCTCGACGAGCTCGCCGCCGAGTACGGGCTCGAGCTCGAGCCCGACCCTCCGGCCGAGGAGGAGACCGCGGCGCTCGTCCGCCACGCGGCCGCGACGCTGCTCCTCGCCGACCTGCTCGTCTCGCGCGTGCGCGAGCGGGACATGGAGCACCTCTACCGCGAGGTGGAGCTGCCGCTGTCGCCGGTGCTTGCCGCGATGGAGGAAGCCGGCGTCAAGATCGACCAGTACCGGATGGGCGAGATCACGGCCCGCCTCCGCGAGCGCGTCGAGGAGCTCGAGAACCGCGCGCAGGAGCTGGCGGGCGAGGAGTTCATGCTCGGCTCCACGCAGCAGGTCGGGCGCATCCTGTTCGAGAAGCTCGGCCTCACGCCCGGCCGCAAGGGGAAGACCGGCTACTCGACCGACACCCGCGTCCTGCGCACGATCCGCGGCGAGCACGAGGTCGTCGGCGTGATCGAAGAGTGGCGCGAGTACTCGAAGCTGATCAACACGTACCTCGCCCCGCTGCCCGAGCTGATCGGCGACGACGGCCGGCTGCACACGACCTTCAACCAGGCGGTGGCCGCGACGGGGCGACTGTCGACCTCCAACCCGAACCTGCAGGCGATCCCGATCCGCACCGAGCTCGGGCGCGAGATCCGCTCGGCTTTCGTCGCGGAGCCGGGTTGCAAGCTGCTCTCCGCCGACTACTCGCAGATCGAGCTGCGGATTCTCGCGCACGTCTCCGGCGAGCCGAAGCTCCGCGATGCCTTCGAGCGCGGCGAGGACATCCACCGCGCGACGGCTGCCGAAGTGCTCGGCGCGGATCCGGCCGAGCTGACGACCGCCCAAAGATCGATCGCGAAGATGATCAACTTCGGCATCGTTTACGGGATCTCGTCCTTCGGCCTCTCGGAGAACCTCGAGATCCCGCGCGAGGAGGCGCAGGCGTACATCGACGCGTACCTGGCGCGGTTCCCGCACGTCCAGGACTTCATCGCGCGCACGATCGAGCAGGCCGAGCGCGACGGGTTCGCCACGAGCCTGCTCGGCCGGCGGCGGCCCGTGCCGGAGCTCCGGGCGTCGAACCGGCAGACGCGGTCGCTCGGGGAGCGCCTCGCGGTCAACTTCGTCATGCAGGGCTCGAACGCGGACATCATCAAGATCGCGATGGTGCGCATCCACGAGCGGCTGCGGGCCGAGGGCCGCGGCGCGCGGCTCGTCCTGCAGGTCCACGACGAGCTGCTGCTAGAGGTGCCCGAGGCCGAAGTCTCGGCGGTCCGCGAGCTCGTCCGCGAGGAGATGTGCGGCGCCTACGACCTCGACCCGCCGCTGGCAGTCGACGTCGGCGTCGGCGACGACTGGAACGAGGCCAAGACATAAACGCGGCCGCGGTACGCCTTGCCTGGGGAACCTCCCGGTTCCCCCAGGCCCCCTCCACTGGTCCGCACTGCGGCGAGCCGCAGCGCGGACAGGCGCTTCGCGCCGGCACGAGGCCACGCGCGAGTCCACCGCGTACGAGATCACCGTCGCCACGTACAACGTCGAGAACCTCGACCCCGACGACGGCTCCTTCGCGCGTCACGCCGACCTGATCGTCAACCACCTGCGCTCGCCCGATGTGATCGCGATCGAGGAGATCCAGGACAATGACGGCGCCACGAACACCGCGGTTACCGACGCGTCCGTGACCTGGACGATGCTGATCGACGCGATCGTCGCCGCCGGCGGGCCGCGCTACGAATACCGCCAGATCGACCCGGTCGACGACCAAGACGGGGGCGAGCCCGGCGGCAACATCAGGGTCGGGTTCCTGACCCGAAGTGACCACGGCGTCCACTTCATCGACCGTCCGGGTGGCGGCCCGACGACGCCGACGACGGTCGTCGGCACGGCCTCGGGGCCGGAGCTCTCGTCCAGCCCCGGACGCATCGCGCCAAGCGACGCGGCCTTCACCAGCACAAGGAAGTCACTCGCCGGCGAGTTCAGGGCGCACGGCAAGCATCTCTTCGTGGTCGCGAACCACTTCGGCCGGCGCGTTCGAGCGAGGTCGCTCGCCACGCCCAGGCGCAGGTCGTGAACGACTTCGTCGACGACATCCTCGAGGCCGACGCGCACGCGAACATCGTCGTGCTCGGCGACATCAACGACTTCGACTTCTCGGAGACCGTCGACATCCTCGAAGGCGACGCGCTCACGACGCTGATGGAGACGCTGCCGCAGTCGGAGCGTTACTCGTACGTCTTCGACGGCAACTCGCACGTGCTCGACCAGATCCTCGTCAGCGACAATCTGCTCGACGGCTTCCCGATCGACTACGACCCGGTGCATGTCAACTCCGAGTTCGCCGACCAGGCGTCCGACCACGACCCGCAGGTCGCGCGCCTCGACCTGCGCGGGCTGCCCGGGCCTACTAGCAACTAGAAGGCGACGCTGAACGTCGAGCTGCGGGACGGTGTCACGCTCTTCGTCGAGGAGCTGGGCACCGGCCTGCCGCTCGTTGTCCTCCACGGCGGGCCCGGCCTCGATCACACGGGCTTTCGCCCATACCTCGATCCTCTGGGAGACGACTTCCGCTTGCTCTACGTCGACCAGCGCGGCCAAGGTCGCAGCGAGCGAGTCGACGCATCGACACTGACGGTGGAGACGTTCGCGCGCGACGTCGACCTGCTGGCGGACGCGCTCGATCTGAAGCGGTATGCGCTGCTCGGCCACTCCTTCGGCGCGATCGTCACGACGTGGCACGCGATCAACGTGGGGACGGCGGAGGCGTACGTGATCTCGGGAGGCGGTGACTCCAGCGGGAACCTGCTGGCCGACGTCGAGGCGTCGCTCGAGGCCATGGGCGAAGCGGGTCGCGCGATTGCCGCGAGCTGGGAGCAGGAAAAGACCGTCGGCACGGAGGAGGAGCTGCGCGAGCTCCTGCGCGTGCAGCTGCCGTTCCACTTCGCGGGCGAGGTCCCGCCGGGCTACGGCGAGGACACGATCGGCAGCCCGGACGTCCTGCGCCACTTCGCCAACGAGGGGTACGGCGACTTCGACTACACGGCCGACCTCGCCCGAGTCGCCAGGCCGACCCTCGTCATTGTCGGTGAGCACGACCGCTGCACGACGCTGCGGGCGGCGCGCGTCCTGCACGAAGGCATCGCCGGCAGCCAACTCGTCGTCCTGCCGGGCGTCGGGCACATGAGCTTCGTCGAGGCGCAGGCCGCGTACCTCGATGCCGTGCGACGGTTTCTGCGACCGCTGGGAGCGACGACTTGATCTGGCGTCTGCGCCTGTTGCTGATGGGCAAGCGCCGGCACATCCTCATCGGAGCGGCAGTCGTCGTGGCGCTCCTCGCGGCCGCCGCCGGAGCCGCATTTGCGCTCACGCGCGACGACGGCGACTCGACCGCCGAGACGACGCAGCCGCAGCGCTCGGTCACGTTCTACCTCCAGGCGCTCGCGCCGAAGACGACCGTCAACGGCTGCACGATGCGCATCACCTACACGTGGCGGCCGCACTTCCAGGCGAACCGCTACATCGGCGAGACCGGGGTCATCCAGGTCACCGGCCCACAGATCACGGGCACGTATCGCAAGCGGTTCACGGCCCGTGGCCTGACGTTCGAGCCGTCGCCTGTCTCGCTCGCAGGCGGCTACGCCATTTGGGCCGCGACGGTCGTCTCGGTCGGAGGCGACGCGCCCGGAAACCCGACGACGATCCAGGCGGGGCCTCCCCGCGGCGTCGACTGCTGAAAGGCCCCCCGCGGCCCTGAAAGCGCTCAACGAAGCGGGGCTATACTCCGCCGACCTGATGACGAACGATACGGTGGACACGAACCAGGCCACAATGGACGACGCAGACGTCTGGACGACCGGTCCCGACGGCGAGCAGATCCCGAACTACGAGGCGACCTTCCCGGAGATCAACGAGGGACAGGTCGTGCACGGCAAGGTCGTGCGGGTCGACAAGGACGAGGTGCTCGTCGACATCGGCTACAAGTCGGAAGGCGTCATCCCCGTCTCCGAGCTCTCGATCCGGCGCTCCGTCAACCCCGACGACGAGGTACAGATCGGCCAGGAGCTCGACGCGCTCGTCCTGACGAAGGAGGACGCCGACGGTCGCCTGATCCTCTCGAAGAAGCGCGCTCGCTTCGAGATTGCGTGGAAGGCGATCGAGTCCGCCGCCGAGAGCGGTGAGCCCGTGACCGGGAAGGTGATCGAGGTCGTCAAGGGCGGCCTGATCCTCGACCTCGGGGTGCGTGGCTTCCTGCCGGCGTCGCTCGTCGACATCCGCCGCGTGCAGGACCTGGACGAGTTCCTCGGCCAGGAGCTGCGTTGCAAGGTGATCGAGCTCAACCGCTCGCGGAACAACGTCGTGCTTTCGCGCCGCGCGGTGCTCGAGGACGAGCGCAAGGAGATGCGGCAGGCGATCCTCGATCGGCTCTCGCCCGGCGACGTCATCGAGGGCCAGATCTCGAACATCGTCGACTTCGGCGCGTTCGTCGACCTCGACGGGATGGACGGCCTCATCCACATCTCGGAGCTGTCGTGGAGCCACGTCAACCATCCATCCGAGGTGCTCGAGATCGGCCAGGACGTGAAGGTGAAGGTGCTCGACATCGACCGTGAGCGCCAGCGCATCTCGCTTGGCCTCAAACAGACGCAGTCCGACCCGTGGCAGCAGGTCGTCGAGGCCTACAACGAGGGCGACGTGGTGCAAGGCAAGGTGACGAAGGTCGTCACGTTCGGCGCCTTCGTCGAGATCCTGCCCGGCGTCGAGGGGCTGGTGCACATCTCCGAGCTCGCGCAGCACCACGTCGAGAACCCGCGCGAGATCGTCTCGCAGGGCCAGGTCGTGAACGTGAAGATCATCGAGGTCGACGCCGACCGCCGCCGCCTCTCGCTGTCGCTCAAGCGTGTCGACGAGTCGGACGACGTCCAGCCGCGCGCGGACGGCCAGCCGCTCGAGACTCCGGAGCCGCCGCAGATCGACCTCTCGGACGAGGTCTTCGCCGACGAGGCCGTCGCCCAGCCGGAGGCGCCGATGGACGAAGCGGCAGCTCCGGTCGAGGAGCGAAGTGGGGAGGAGGCGACTGCTGAGGCCATGGCCGAGGGGACGGAGCCGGTCGCCGAGTCGACACCGGACATTCCGGCCGCCGAGCCCGAGGTCGAGCCCGAGCAGACCGACCAGAGCATCGACGCCGACGCCGTCGACCCGGAGCATCAAGGCCCGGGCGACTCCGAAGGCCACGCGCCGTACGCACCGGACGAGGCGGAACAGAAGCCTGAGCAGTAGACCGCTCGCCGTCGCGATCACTGGCGGCATCGGAGCGGGGAAGAGCGAGGCGCTCGCCGCGTTCGCGCGCCACGGCGCGGCGACGATCTCCAGCGACGACGTCGTGCACGAGCTCTACCGCGACCCCGGCGTGCGGGCGGCACTGCGCGAGCGCTACGGCGATCGGGTCTTCACCGCCGGCGAGGTCGACAGGCGCGCGCTCGGCGAGATCGTGTTCGCCGATCCCGCGGAGCTCGCGTGGCTCGAGGCGCTGCTGCACCCGCGCACGATGGCGCGCACCGAGGCCTGGCTGGAGGAGCTCTCCGCCCAGCCCGACCCGCCCGCGCTGGCCGTGAACGAGGTGCCGCTTCTCTACGAGACCAACTCGCAGGATCGTTTCGACGCGGTCGTGGTCGTCACCGCGCCACACGAGATTCGGGAGGCCCGGGCCGGCGAACGGCTCGACGACCGTGAGGCCCGCCTGCTCCCCGACGAGGAGAAGGCCGGCCGCGCCGATTTCGCGTACGTCAACGACGGCTCGCTCGACGAGCTCGACCACTTCGTACGCAGCGTCGTCGACTCGCTCGTCACGCGCTGAGGGGCGTCTTCACGGCGTGCTCCACCGTCCCGCGGTGGCTCGAGGGACGCTGTGCTCCTCGCGGAACGCCCGCGAAACGAGTCTAGGACTCGAATCTGGCGATGTCACACATGACATCCAAAAGACACTTGACAGACAGCATGAATGATGTCATAGTGGCGCCATGGAGATGTCACACTTCGTGGGGAAGCTCGAAGCCGATCTCGCCGCGGTGGCGGCGGTCGGCGACGAGGCGACCACCCGCGCGGCGGAGCGCCTGATCCAGGCGCTCCGCAGCTCGGCGGGTCTGCGGCTCCTCGAGGCCCTAGGCGAGGTCGCGCTGGAGGTCAGCGCGCAGCTGCCGAGCGGCCACGTGGAGGTGCGGCTGACGGGGTCGGATCCGGCGCTCGTCTACGTCGCCGAGGAGGAGCGGGCCGAGCCCGCGCCGGCCGAGGACGACGGGATGACGTCGCGGATCACGCTGCGGCTGCCCGAGACGCTCAAGCAGCGCATCGAGGCGGCCGCCGCGCGCGAGAACGTGTCGGTGAACAGCTGGCTGGTGCGCGCGCTCAACCGCAGCCTTTCGTCGTCGTCGTCCGTCCAGCGCTCGAGCAACCGGCTTCAGGGCTTTGCCCGCGGCTAGGAGAAGGGGGCACGACATGGGTATCACGTTCATGCCGCTGTTGATGGGACATGCGGAAGTTCGAATCGACACTCGGCCGGTGAAGCGGAGGGGGCGACCGCGCCGTGCGCACTGAGACCTTCGCAACGCGCGGAACCGTCCGTCTGAAGCTGAACATCCCGTCGGGCGAGATCGAGATCGAGACGCACGACGAGCCGGAGACGCGGGTGGAGCTCGACGCCCGCGACGAGGAGGCGCTCGCCGCGGCCACGATCGAGGAGCGCCAGCGCGCCGACGGCCACGAGATCGTCGTCGAGGCCCCGAAGAAGTTCCGCCTGCTCGGGTCCGGAAACGGCGAGTACCGCCTACGCGTCCGCGCGCCGCACGGAGCCGACGTCGAGTGCTCGACGAGCTCCGCGGACGTCGAAGGACGCGGCCGTTTCGGGCACCTCGAGGTGAACAGCGCTTCCGGCGACGCGCGCTTCGACGACGTGGGTGGCGACGCGAGGGTCAACGTCGCGAGCGGCGACCTCCGCGTCGAACGCGTCGGAGGCGACGCGACAATGAACAGTGCTTCGGGGGACGTCGAGCTGGGGAGCCTCGAGGGCAGGGGCAAGATCCGCTCGGCGTCCGGAGACGTCTCGGTCCGCGTGGCGAACTCGTCCCTCAGCGTCCAGACCGCCTCGGGCGACCAGGAGGTCGGCAGCATCGTCGAGGGCCAGGTCACCCTGCAGTCCGCCTCGGGTGACATTCAGGTCGGCGTGGCCAACGGCGTCAGCCTCTGGATCGACGCGAAGTCGATGAGCGGCGAGACGACGTCCGAACTCGAGCTCCAGGGCCAGCCCTCCGACGACGAGGGCGCGTCCGTCGAGTTGCGGGCGACGTCGATGAGCGGGGACATCTACGTCCGCCACGCATAGACATGCACGAAGGGGTTATTCAATCGCCGCCTCTGCGGCGTCAGCCGGAGTTCCTCAAGCTCTGGGCCGCCCAGTCGATCTCCCAGCTCGGCGACCAGATCACGCTGCTCGCGCTGCCGCTCGCGGCCGTCCTGACGCTCGACGCGTCGGCCGCCGAGATGGGGCTCCTGACCGCGGCCGAGTTGATGCCGCACCTGCTCTTCTCCCTCTTCGCGGGCGTATGGATCGAGCGCTCGACGCGCCGGCGGCACCTGATGATCCTCGCCGACGTCGCGCGCGCCGCCCTGCTCGCCTCGGTCCCCCTCGCCGCAGCTTTCGACCTGCTCACGTTTCCGCAGCTGCTCGCCGTCGCGTTCGCGGTCGGGACGTTCACCGTCATGTTCGACATCAGCTGGGCGACGCTGCTGATCAGCGTCGTTCCGCGCGATGACGTCGTCGAGGCGAACAGCAAGCTCAGTCTGAGCCGCGCGCTCTCGTTCGTCGTCGGGCCTTCGGTCGCGGGCTTTCTCGTCCAGCT
>DASQWH010000194.1:0-14487 GCA_035640335.1 Gaiellaceae bacterium
TAGACGGCGCCACCGCCTGGCTCCCCCAAGGGTGGGTGGGGGTTAGGGATGGTGGCATCTGGAGGCTGACGCGACTGTGAACATCGAGCTCCAAGTTCTCGGCAGCGCCCTCCGCTCGATCGCCGACGAGATGGGCGCCGCGCTTGTGCGGTCGGCGTTTTCGGCCAACATCAAGGAGCGGCGCGACTGCTCGACCGCGCTTTTCGACGAGCGCGGGCGCATGGTCGCGCAGGCCGAGCACATTCCCGTCCACCTCGGCGCGATGCCCGACGCCGTCGCGGCCGTCATGCGCCACGGGCCCGGACCGCACGACGTGTTCGTCCTCAACGATCCCTACACCGGCGGCACGCACCTGCCCGACCTGACGATGGTTTCGCGCACTGAGGTCGGCTTTGCCGTGACGCGCGCGCACCACGCCGACGTCGGCGGCCTCGAGCCGGGGAGCATGCCCGCGGCCTCGCGCACTCTCGCCGACGAGGGCGTCGTCATCCCGCCCACGAAGGTCGACGATGCCTTCGTCGCGGAATTCGTCACCCGCACCCGCAACCCCGATGAGCGCCGGGGCGACCTCCGCGCCCAGCTCGCCGCGCATCGGCTTGCCGAGCGGCGCGTGGCCGACCTCTGTGCGCGTAGGGGCCGCGAGCAGGTCGTCGCGGCGATGGACGAGCTGCTCTCCCACTCGGAGCGGATCGTCCGCGGCGGGCTCGCCGCGCTGCCGGACGGCCGCTACGAGGCGAGCGACGTCGTCGAGGCGGCCGACGGCGAGCTGGAGGTCCGCGTTGCCGTCACCATCGACGAGGACGCCGTCGAGTTCGACTTCGCGGGCACCTCACCGCAGCACGACGGGAACCTCAACTGCCCGCTGCCGGTGACTCGATCGGCCTGCTACTTCGTCGTCCGCTGCGTCACGGACCCGGACCTCCCGGCGTCCGGAGGCGCGTACGCGCCCGTCACGGTCCGCGCGCCGGAGGGCTGCCTCGTCAACGCGCGCGCTCCCGCCGCAGTGGCCGGAGGGAACGTCGAGACCTCGTGCCGCATCGTCGACACGTGCCTGCTCGCGCTCGGCCACGCCCTCCCGGTTCCCGCGCAGGGCCAGGGGACAATGAACAACGTCACCCTCGGCAGCGACCGCTTCGCCTACTACGAGACGCTCGGCGGCGGCCAGGGCGCCTGCCCCGACGGCGACGGCCCATCAGGCGTGCACGTGACGATGTCGAACACGCTCTCCACGCCCACAGAGGCGCTCGAGCTCGCCTACCCGCTCCACGTCGTCCGCCACGAGCTGCGGCTCGGCTCCGGCGGCGACGGGGAGCACCGTGGCGGCGACGGCATCGTGCGCGAGCTGGAAGCGCGCGAGCCGTGCCGCCTCTCCATCATCTCCGAGCGGCGGAGCCGAGCTCCCCAGGGCGCACACGGCGGCAGACCCGGGGCCCCGGGCCGCAACGCCCTCAACGGCGAGGAGCTACCCGCCAAGGCGACGCGCGACCTGCAGCCCGGCGACGTCGTCCGGATCGAGACCCCCGGCGGCGGCGGGTACGGCGCAGCCTCCCGCTAGTGTCTTGGGCATGGCCGTCGTCGAGGCACACGACCTCTACCGCACCTATCGCACGCACACCGGAACCCTCCGCCGCCGGGCGAAGGAGATCGAGGCCGTGCGCGGCGTCAGCTTCGCGATCGAGAAGGGCGAGCTCTTCGGGCTGCTCGGGCCGAACGGCGCCGGCAAGACGACGACGATCAAGATGCTGATCACGCTCCTGATCCCGACGTCGGGTACCGCGACCGTGCTCGGCTTCGACGTCGTCAAGCAGGCGCGCGAGGTGCGCAAGCGGATCGGCTACGTCTTCGGCGGCGAGCGCGGGGTCTACGAGCGCCTTTCCGGCTACGACAACCTGCGCTACTTCGCCGAGCTCTACGGGGTGCCCGCCCGCGAGCAGAAGCGACGGATCAACGAGCTGCTCGAGCTCGTCGGCCTCAAGGGCCGCGAGCACGAGCGCGCCGAGGGCTATTCGCGCGGCATGAAGCAGCGCCTCCACATCGCGCGCGGGCTCCTCCACGATCCCGAGGTCGTCTTCCTCGACGAGCCGACGATCGGGCTCGACCCCGTCGGCGCGCGCGAGCTCCGATCGACGATCGCCTCGCTCACGGACGCGGGCAAGACGATCCTCCTCACGACGCACTACATGTTCGAGGCCGACGCGCTCTGCGACCGCATCGCCGTGATCACGCAGGGCAAGATCGTGGCGGAGGGCACGCCGCGCCAGCTGAAGAGCCGAGTCGCGTCGGGCAGCGTCACCGAGGTCGAGGTCTACGGCGTACCCGAGGAGACCGTCGAGCGCCTGAAGACGCTCGAAGGCGTGCTCGCCGTGTGGATCGAGGAGCGCGAGCAGGCGCAGGTGCTGAGCGTCCAGACGCGGGCCGATACTCAGCTCACCGCGGCGATCCTCGGGCACCTGAACGGCGCCAACGTCGGCCGCGTCTCGCACCGCGAGCCGACGCTGGAAGACGCGTACGTCGCCCTGGTCACGGAGGAATGAGAGCTCTTCGGCTGCTCGGCGTCGGGTGGCTGTTCCACTTCAAGATCGTGTCGCGGTCGGCCTTCGACGGCATCGGCCAGGTCATCTATCCGCTCTTCTTCGCGACGGTCGCCTTCTTCGTCTTCCGCGCGGGAGAGAGCCCGCGCACGCTGCTCTACGCGTCGCTCGGTGCGGCCGGGATGGGCATGTGGTCGGCGACCTCGACGACCGCCGGGTCTGCGATGCAGCGCGAGCGCTGGCACGGGACGCTCGAGAGCCTCGTCGCCACCCCGCCGCACTTCGCGCTGATCCTGCTCCCGATCACGATCTCGATGGCGACGATCGGCATCTACTGCCTCGTCGCGACGCTGCTCTGGGGCTGGCTCCTGTTCGGCATCGACATCTCCGTCGTCCACCCGCTGCTCTTCGCGTTCTCGATCCCGGTCACCGTCCTCACCTTCGGCGCGCTCGGGTTCCTGTTCGCCGTCTGCTTCGTGCGCTTCCGCGCAGCGTGGGCGCTGGGCAACCTGTTCGAGTACCCCGTCTGGCTGATCTGCGGCTTCCTCGTGCCGCTGGTCTTCTTCCCGGACTGGGTGCGCCCGTTCTCGTGGGCGCTCGCCCCGACCTGGGGGATGAACGCGATCCGCGAGTCGGCCCTTGGCGGTGACCCGCTCAACGACCTCCTCGTGTGCGCGGCGCTCGGCGCCGGTTACGTCTCCCTCGGCATCCTGGTCACGAACCGCGTCCTCGACGCGGCTCGCCGCCGCGCCGCGCTCTCGCTGACATGACCGCCGCCGTCCGCCTGTTCTTCGTCGGCGGCATCACGAGCTACCGCGCCCTCTTCTACTGGCTCTCGCCGACGATCTACATCCCGAGCCTGGTCGTCGCGCCGATCTTCCAGATCCTGCTCTTCGCCTACATCGGCCGCTCGGCCGGACTCGAGTCGGACAAGTTCTACGTCGTCGGCAACGCGCTGCAGTACGCCGCAATCCCGTGCCTATTCGCAATGTCGCAGCTGATCAGCGGCGAGCGCTACCAGAACACCCTGAGCGCGATCCTCGTCAGCCCGGCGAGCCGGATCCCGCTCTTCTTCGGCCGGGCGCTGCCGGTGATCGGCAACGCCGCCTTCGTGTCCGCATTCTCGTTCACCGCCGGCTGCCTGATCCTCGGCGTCGACCTCCCCGCGGGCGCGATCCCGGGCCTCGCGGTCACGATCGCCGTCGCCGCTTTCTCGTGCACCGGCCTCGGGCTGATCAACGCTGCCGTCTCGCTGCGCGTACGCGAGAACGCCGTCCTCTCGAACGTCATCTTCGGCTTCCTGCTCATCTTCACCGGGGCCAACGTGCCGCTCGACGAGCTCCCCGACGCGCTGAGCGCCGTCTCCCACGTCCTGCCGTTCACGCACGCGATCGCGGCGGCGCGCGAGCTCGCCGACGGCGCCGCCTTCTCGACCGTCGCCGACACGCTCGGGACGGAGGTCCTCATCGGGCTCGCCTACCTCACGGTCGGCTACGCGACGCTGCGCTTCTTCGAGTGGCAGGGTCGCAGGCACGCCACGCTGGAACGAGCGTGAGGCGCACCCTGCGGCTTCTGAGCGTCAGCTGGCTGCTGCACGTCAAGCAGCTCTCGCGGTCGTCGTTCGACGGCCTCCTCGCGATCCTCTGGCCGATCTTCTTCGCGACGGTCGCGTTCTTCATGTTCCGGGCGGGCGGCGATCCGGACGCGCTCGTCTACGCGTCGCTCGGCGCCGCCGTGATGGGGATCTGGACGGCGACGAGCGTCTCCGCGGGCTCCGCACTCCAGCGCGAGCGCTGGTTCGGCACGCTCGAGCTGCTCGTCGCGGCGCCTGCGCACTTCTCGCTCGTGCTGCTGCCGCTCGCCTTCGCGACCTCCGCGATCGGGATCTACTGCATGGCGACGACCCTGCTCTGGGGACGGTTTGCGTTCGGCATCGACATCGCGTTCGAGCAGCCGCTGCTCCTCGCCCTGGCGATCCCCGCGACGATCTTGTCGATCGGCGCGCTCGGCTTCTTGATGGGCGTCTCCTTCGCGCGGTACCGAGCCGCGTGGTCGCTCGGCGCGATGACCGAGTATCCGATCTGGCTCATCTGCGGATTCCTCGTCCCGCTCTCGCTGCTGCCCGGCTGGGTGCATCCCATTTCCTGGGCGCTCGCGCCGACCTGGGGCATGCAGGCGATCCGCGAGTCGGCGACGGGCGGTTCGCCCCTCCCCGACGTCGGCATGTGCTTCTTCCTCGGCGGGATCTACGTCGCGATCGGCGTCCTCGTGACGGAAAGCGTCCTGCGCTCGGCACGTGCGAGCGCCAGCCTGTCCCTGACGTGACCGTCTCGCTCCGCATCTTCTTCATCGGCGGCCTGACCGCGTACCGCGCCCTGATCAACTGGCTCTCGCCGTGGATCTTCGTGCCGACGCTCGTCGTCGCGCCGATCTTCCAGATCCTGCTCTTCGTCTACATCGGCCGGAACGCGGGCGTGCAGTCGGACGAGTTCTTCGTGGTCGGGAACGCCGTGCAATACGCGTCGATCCCGTGCCTTTTCTCGATGACGAACGCGATCGCGGGCGAGCGCTCGCAGCAGACGCTGATGTACATCCTCGTCACGCCGGCGGGGCGACTGCCGCTCTTTCTCGGCCGCGCGCTGCCGGTGATCGCGAACGCGATGTTCGTGGCCGCCTTCTCGCTGTTCGTCTCGGGGGCGCTGCTCCACATCGACGTCCCGTTCTCGGCGTGGGGGCCGATCGCGCTCGTCATCTTCGTTTCCACGTTCTCCTGCACGGGCCTCGGCCTCATCTGCGCGGGGATCGCTCTGCGTGTGCGCGAGACCGCGGTGCTGAACAACATCATCTTCGGCCTGCTGCTCATCTTCACCGGGGCGAACGTCGACATCGACGAGCTGCCCGGCTGGATGCAGGCGATCTCGGAGCGCGTGCCGCTCACGCACGGGATCCAGGCGGCGAGGCAGGTCGCGAACGGCGCCCCCCTCGGCGATGTGCGCGGGCTGCTCGCGACCGAGGCCGTGATCGGCGTCGCCTACACCATCGTCGGCTATCTCCTGCTGCGCTTCCTCGAGCGCGAGAGCCGCAAGCGCGCCTCAGTGCAGATCGCATGAGGCTCGCGCGGCTCCTTTACGTCGGCTGGGCGTTCAATTTGAAGAGCCTGACGCTCTCCGGCTTCTTCATCATCGTCTCGATCATCTCGCCGGTCATCTTCGCGTCGATCGCGTATCTGATGTTCAGGGCAGGAGCGCGTCCGGGCTCGCTGCTCTTCGTGGCGATCGGCGCCGGGATGATGGGCATCTGGTCCTCGGTGCTGTTCGGCGGCGGCGGCGCGATCGCGTGGCAGCGCTGGCAGGGGACGCTCGAATACTGCATCGCGGTGCCGCCGCCGTTCATCTGGGTCGTTTTGCCGCTGACGATCGCGACGGCGACGATCGGCCTCTATTCGCTCACTGCAACGCTCGTCTGGGGCTGGCTGTTCTTCGACGTCCCCTTCGAGCTCGCCCACCCGGCCTGGTTCGCCGTCGCGCTGCCCGTCTCGGTGCTCGCGCTCGGCCTCCTCGGCCTCGTGCTCGCGTCGACGTTCGTCCTCTACCGGCACGCGAACGCCCTGTCGAACCTCCTCGAGTATCCGATCTGGCTCGTCACGGGCCTGCTGACCGGCCTCGCCCTCCTGCCCGGTTGGACGCGGCCTCTGTCGTGGGTTCTCGCGCCCACGTGGGGCGTCAAGGCCCTTCGCGAGGCGGCGATCGGCGGCGACCCGGCGTTCGCGGTGGCGATGTGTCTCGTCCTCGGCGCCGCCTACCTCGTCATCGGCCATTTCTGCCTGGGTTACTTCGAGCGGCTCGCGCGGGAGAAAGCGACTTTGACGCTGGCGTGATGAGGTCATTTGTGTCGACCGGTCATTTCAGACGGTCGCCGAGCGAAGCCCGGCGACCTGAGGTCGGCGCCGCAAGCGGCGCCTTGGCTTTCGCATGAACTCGTTCCGCGTCTTCTTCGTCGGCGGCTACCTCGCCTACCGGGCGCTCTTCACCTGGTTGCGGCCGTCGATCTACGTGCCGACGATGCTCGGCGGCCCGGTCTTCCAGATCCTGTTCTTCGCGTACATCGGGCGCTACGCGAACCTGCGCAACGACGAGTTCTTCGTCGTCGGCAACGCCGTCCAGGCCTCGGCCCTCGCGGGCATCTTCGGGATGGCGATGACGATCGGGGGCGAGCGCTGGACACAGACCCTCTCGCCGCTGCTCGCGACACCGGCCAACCGGATCGCGCTCTTCCTCGGCCGGGCCCTCCCGCTCGTCGCGAACGGCGTGCTCGTGTCCGCCTTCGGTTTTGCCGTCGGCTGGGCCCTCCTCGACTTCGAGCTCAGTGCCGGCGAGATCCCTGCGATCGCGCTCGTCGTCGTCGTCAGCTCGTTCGCTTGCACGGCGCTGGGGCTGATGACCGGCGCGGTCGGCCTGCGGGCGCGAGACGTCTTCTTCCTGGCGAACCTGGTCGCGCTGCTGCTCCTGCTCTTTTGCGGTGTCAACGTCCCGCTCGACTCGCTGCCCGACTGGATGCAGACCGTCGCGAAGGGCCTGCCGCTGACCCACGGGATCCAGGCGGCGCGCGAGATCGCCGCAGGGGCCTCGCTCGCGGACGTGTCCGGCCTCGTCCTCACGGAGGCGGCGATCGGCCTCGTGTACGCCCTCGTCGCGTACGTGCTCCTGCGCTTCTTCGAGGCGGACGGCCGCCGCCGCGCGACGCTCGAGACGATCTAAGACCAGCTGACCTCGGTCTCCAACAGACCGAGGAACTCCTCCGGATCGGCCACCGCGGACTCCGGCGCCGACACTCCGGGCCTCTCGAGGCGGCCCTCGGCGAGCTCGACCGCTCCGCGCGCGGCCGGCTCCGCCGTCGAGCGTGCGCTTCCGCCGCGTGTGCAGGCCGTCCCCGTCACGGTCCGGCCGTCCGCCGTGCGTACGTCGACGACGTGTGCCGCCACCGCCCGCGCCGACTGCCGATACGGCTCGGGCAAGTCGCCGTCCGCGAGCGCGAGCAGCTTGTGCAGCAGGTCGCCCGGCAGACAGAGGCGGAAGCTCGCTTCCTCGAGGCTCGGATACGCGATCGGAAGCGTGGCCAGCTCGGAGTGGAGCGTGTAGATGCCCCGCGCGCGACCGATCGGCTCCGGGAACTCGCGCTCGGCCTCGCCCGTGACCGGCTCCACCTCGCGCAGCTCGCCCCCGGCGACGACGATTGGGCGCATGCGCAGCTCGTCGAGGAGCGTGCGAACGGAGTACGGGGCAGGAAACGGGTGGTCGGCCGCAGCCGGGTCGCGGCTCGCCGCCCAGATGTGCATCGCGACGGGAGGCGCACCGAGCCGCTCGACGCCCGCGCGCGCGAGCAGATTCGACTTGCCGGGGGCCGACCCCAGCCCGAGCACTGCCGTGAGACCCGCCTCGCGAAAGCCCTGGTCGAGCTCGAGCTGCTTCCGCGTCACGTGGAAGAGGCCGCCGAGGTCGACGTAGTGCGAGCCGGCCGCGAGGCAGGCCTCCATGACGCCGAGGTTGAGCCGGTAGTCGACGCAGTTGACGCAGACGGTCGCGCCCTCGATTGCACGCGCGAGCGAGCCCGGATCACGGGCGTCGACACGCTCGAGGCCCTCGAGCCGCGCGTCGCGGCGCGCGAAGTCGACTCCCCACTCGGACAGGAAGGCGACGACCCGCTCGCCGATCGTGCCCGCCGCGCCGATGACCGCGATCACTGTCCGATTCAACCAGGATGGCCAGATTCGCTGAGGAGAAGTGCGAGAATCGAAGCGGTGGCGATCGAGGAGCGAACCGCGTCCGAGCGCGTTCTCGACGCACGTGAGCGTCATGTCCCGCGGGGGATCGCGACGACGCCGCTCGTCGTCGCCCGCGCCGAAGGCGCGCGTCTCAAGGACGTCGACGGCCGCAGCTACATCGACTTCGCCGGCGGGCTCGGCTGCCAGAACGTGGGTCACGGTTTTCGGGCAGCGGTCGCGGCGATCCACGAGCAGGTCGACACCTACCTGCACCAGTGCTTCATGGTCGGCGTCTACGAGCCGTACGTGGAGGTCTGTCGCCGGCTCGGAGAGCTGTCGCCGTGCCGGGGCCACGAGCAGAAGAGCCTGCTCGTCAACTCGGGCGCCGAGGCCGTGGAGAACGCGGTCAAGATCGCGCGGTCCGCAACGGGGCGACCGGGCGTCGTCGTCCTCGAGAACGCGTTCCATGGCCGCACGCTGCTCACGCTGACCATGACGGCGAAGGACAGCTACAGGCGCGGCTTCGGCCCGTTCGCGCCCGGGGTGCATCGCGCGCGAGGCCCGTATCCGTACCGCGGTATCAGCTCGGACGACGCCCTCTCGAGCGTCGAGCGCCTCCTCGCGGACGAGGAGATCGCCTGCGTCGTGGTCGAGCCCGTGCAGGGTGAGGGGGGCTTCATTCCCCTACCCGAGGACTTCCCCGGCCGCCTGCGCGACCTTTGCCGCGAGCACGGTGCGCTCTACGTGGACGACGAGGTGCAGTCGGGCGTCGGCCGGACCGGCCCCGTCTGGGCGCTCGAGCACTACGGCGTTGAGCCGGACCTGCTGCTTTCGGGCAAGTCGCTCGGCGGCGGCCTGCCGCTAGCCGCTGTCACCGGGCCCGCGGAGATCATGGACGCGCCGGAGCCCGGCACGCTCGGCGGGACGTTCGGGGGCAATCCTGTGGCTTGCGCCGCCGCGCTCGCGGTGCTGGACGAGGTCTCGTCGCCGCGCTTCCGTGCACGCGCGGACGAGGTCGGACGGCGAATCCGCCGCCGCCTGGACGAACTCGCCGAAGCAAGCCCGAACGTGGGCGAAGTTCGAGGCCTCGGGCCGATGCTCGCGCTCGAGCTCGTGGCCGACCGCGAGACGAAGGAGCCCGCCGCGGGCCTCGCCAACGTGGTCACTTCGCGCGCGCGAGAGCTCGGGCTCGTACTGCTCTCGTGCGGGATGCACGGCAACGTCATCCGCGTCTTGGTCCCGCTCGCCGTCACGGACGAGGACCTGGATGGCGGCCTCGAGCTCCTGGCGCAGGCCCTTGCCGATGCGAGGGCGCCTGGATGAGCGTGACGGTTGCCCGCTACCAGAACTTCGTCGGCGGAGAGTGGGTCGATGCCGTCGACGGAGGCGCCGCCGAGGTCGTCAACCCTGCGACGGGCGAGACGATCGCCGAGGTGCCGAACGGCACGCAGGCGGATGTCGACCGTGCCGTGGAGGCGGCGAAGAAGGCGCTTCCCGAGTGGATGGAGACGACTCCCGGCGAGCGCGCCGCTGCACTGCTCGAGCTCGCGCGCGTGATCGACGAGTACGCCGACGAGCTCGGCAGACTCGAGTCGCAGAACGTCGGCAAGCCGCTCGGGGCCGCGCGAGACGAGATGCCCGTCTGCGCAGACAACCTCCGCTTCTTCGCAGGCGCGGCGCGGATCCTCGAAGGCCGCTCGACCGGCGAGTACATGCGCGGCTACACGTCGTGGATTCGCCGCGAGCCGATCGGCGTCGTCGGCCAGATCGCGCCCTGGAACTACCCGCTGATGATGGCCGTCTGGAAGCTCGCGCCCGCACTCGCCGCCGGCAACGTCTCGGTGCTCAAGCCATCGGAGCAGACGCCGCTCACGACGCTCCGCTTCGTGCAGCTCGCGGCCGACGTCCTCCCGCCCGGCGTGCTGAACGTCATCACCGGCGACGGGGAGCCGGTAGGCGCCGGCATCGTGCGCCACCCGGACGTGGGCATGGTCTCGTTGACGGGCGACGTGGCGACAGGGAAGGAGGTCGCGCGAGCCGCTGCCGAGACCCTGAAACGCGTGCACCTCGAGCTCGGCGGGAAGGCGCCGATGATCGTGTACGACGACGCGGATCCAGCGCAGGTCGCGAACGCGATCAAGGTCGCGGGTTACTGGAACGCGGGGCAGGACTGCACTGCTGCATCGCGGATCGTCGCCGGCCCGAAGATCTACGACGAGCTACTCGGAGAGCTCGTCCCGTCGATCGAGTCGATGAAGGTCGGCGACCCGGCCGAAGGCGAAGCGATCGAAATGGGGCCTTTGATTTCGAAGGCACAGCAGGAGCGCGTGCTCGGCTTTCTCGACCGCGCCGAGGGTGCGACGGTCGTCGCCGGCGGGGGCTCGAACGGCGACCGAGGCTTCTTCGTCCAGCCGACGGTCGTCACGGACGTCGGCCAGAGCGACGAGATCGTGCAGCGCGAGGTCTTCGGCCCCGTCGTGACGGTGCAGCGCTTCGCCGACGACGGCGAGGCGCTCGCGTGGGCGAACGACGTCTCGTACGGCCTCGCGGCCTCCGTCTTCACGCGCGACATCGGCCGTGCGTTGAACGCCGCGCGCAGGCTCGAGTTCGGAACGGTCTGGATCAACGACCACATCCCGCTCGTGTCCGAGATGCCGCATGGCGGTTACAAGCAGTCGGGCTATGGGAAGGATCTCTCGCTCTACTCGCTCGAGGACTACACCCAGGTCAAGCACGTCATGGCCAAGCTGGACTGACGTCCCCAGGTGGCCCGGGCGACAGCTACTTCACGAGGCTGAGCATCTTGAACATCGGCAGGTACATCGAGATGATGATGATGCCGACGACGATGCCCACGGCGATCATCATCAGCGGCTCGATGATCGACGTCAGGGTCTGGATGGACGAGTCGACCTCGTCCTCGTAGAAGTCCGCGATCTTGCCGAGCATCCGTTCGAGCTCTCCGGTCTCCTCGCCGATCCGGACCATGTGGCCGACCATCGGCGGGAAGATCGGGTTTTCGACGAGCGGTTGCGCGATCGGCATGCCCTCGTGCACCTTGGCGCGCACGCCGCCGAGCGCCTCCTCGACGACCCAGTTGCCGGCGGTCTGGCCCGTGATCTCGAGCGCCTTGATGATGTCGACTCCGGCGGCGACGAGCGTCGAGAGCGTTCGCGAGAAGCGGGCCATCGTCACCTTGAGGACGACCCCGCCGATCTTCATCGGGATACGGAGCTTGATGCGGTCCCAGACACGGCGGCCTTGCTCCGTCCGCTTCAGCCGGCGGAGCCCGAAGATGGACGCGCCGACAGCCGGGAAGAAGAACATCCACTCGTTGCGGAGGAAGTTCGAAGCATTGACGACGTACTGCGTCAGCTTCGGCAGGTCGCCGCCGAGAGACTTGAAGATGTCGACGAAGATCGGGACGAGGAAGAGCAGCATCCCGATCAGGACGAGGGTCGCGAAGATCAGGACCATCGTCGGGTAGATCATCGCGCCCTTCACGCGCCGCTTGAGCTGTGTCTCCTTCTCGATCTGGTAGGCGACGCGGTCGAGCACCTGCTCCAGGATTCCCGCGGCCTCGCCCGCCTCGACCATCGCGATGTAGAGGCGGCTGAAGACTTTCGGGTGGCGGGCCATCGCCTGTGACAGGAGCAGGCCGCCCTCGACGTCGGCGCGGAGCTCGGAGATGACGGCGGCGAGGTACTTGTCCTCGGTCTGCTCCTCGAGGATGACGAGCGCGCCGACTACGGACAGGCCGGCGTCGATCATGGTCGCGAACTGCCTCGAGAAGACCTGGAGCGACTTCGGCTTGATCTTCTTGAAGAAGGTGCGCGCGCCCTCTTCGCCCTCCGCGGGCAGCTCGTCGAGGCTCTGCGCGAGCAGGCCGCGCATTCGCAGTTGCTCGCGCGCCGCGCTCACGTCGGGCGCGTGGATCTCGCCGCGCAGCTCGAGGCCGTCGGCGTTGATCGCGCTGTAGGCGTACGCAGCCATCTAGGTCAGGACCGCAGGGGACACCGGATTTCCGTATCGGCAGGGGGATTCGTGCACTTGAGAGATGTCCGCCGGCTGCCGATACCGACTTCGTGCGCACGCGCCTGCGGTCCCAGGGCGGCTTCGGCCTGGTCGAGCTGCTGATTGCGATGCTGATGCTGAACATCGGCCTGCTCGCCGTGGTCGCGGCGTTCTCATCCGGGATCGTCTCGCTCAACCGGGCGAGCCGAATCACGACAGCGTCCGTGCTCGCCGACCAGCAGATGGAGCTCTACCGTGCGCTCACGTACAGCGCGATCCGGCTCGACTCGACAGCCGTGGCCGGCGTCGACAACACGTACCTGTGCGACGCGACGCTGGGAGGCGCGTGCCCGAACTCGACGTCGAGCCTGATCACGGCCACCTGCTCGGGGCCGCCGGACGAGTGCAACCCGAGCCGGGTCGTGACGGGTGCGGATCGCAAGAGCTACCGCGTCGACACGTACATCGTCTCGACGACGCCGACCGGCGGGCGGCCGGTGAAGAAGATCACGATCGTCGTGCGGGACGCCGCCAACCTGGCGGTCACATTCGTCCGCCAGGCGTCCACATTCGATCAATCCACCGGCTAACCCGCCAAGGCGGGGCGCTTCCTGTGGCCCACCTTCCTGGGTCAGACCCCGTTAAGGATCTCGGCAAGCGGCTCCTCCACGAACTCGCGCAGCCGACTCTGTGCCCGCTCGCGACGGCGCGCAAACAGACGCAGTAGTGGATCGACCGAGACGGCCGGATGCGCGGCCCCGACCCCGACGGCAGCCCGATAACTGCTCCAGGGCCAACTCTCGGGCTCGTCGCAGAGGCCCGCACGGACAGGGTTCAACGCGAGATATCGACATGCCTCAAGGAGATGCCCGTCAGCCTCGATCAGCTCGGAGTGGTACCGGCTGCCGAACACGTGCCCCTTCGTCCCATGGCGGTGGTTGAAGGTGCGTCCGTAGTCACCGTTGAGTTTCTGCATCCCTGCGGCGAGATTGGCCTCCGGGGTCGCGATGAGCAGGTGGTAATGCGTGCTCAGGACGCAGTACGCCGTGCATGTCCAGAAGTGCTTACGGACGACCGTGGCCACGATGGCCATGAACGCTTCGCGATCATGCCGGTCGAGGAAGATCGGCCGCCTCGCGGCACTCCTCGTCGTCACGTGGTAGCGCGCACCAGGGGCCTGAATTCGTGCCGGCCGAGGCATTCAGCTGAATGTACGGCGCGCTCGATGGAGGCCGCTCGCGCGGCGCCGAAGAAGTTTTCAAGGCGGTGCGTTCTCTTTACAGGGTCAGACCCTGTTAAGACCCTGTTAAGAGGTGCGGGCACCGGCCGCAACGGCTACGAGGTGGAGATCAGGCGGAGCTCGTAGCGGGCGCCGTCGACGGTGTTCTGCAGCGTCAGCTTCTTGCCCTTCCGGAGCGTCACCGTCGCGGCGCCGCTGTCGAGCGTGCCGTCCGCGAGACGCACCTTCGCCGTCGTCCCGCTCACCGACACGAGCACGAACAGCGGGTCGGCCTGCGGGAAGCTGCCGCCGACGGCGATCTGCTCGGCGGCGCCGTTGACGGAGATCCGGGCCGAGGTCGGAGCGGCGACCGGCGACTTGGCGGCCGCGGGCGGAGGCGGAGGCGCCGGAGCAGGCTTCGGAGCAGAGGCCGGGTTCGACGACTTGGGCGCGGCCCGAGTGCCGAGCTGCTGCGCGAACGGATCCTTGCTCGCGAACCGGTCGAAGGACAGCAGCTGCCCACCGGCGGGCTGCGCAGCGGGATCCGAGTCGGCGAGCGTGCCGTTCGAGACCGCGGTCGCGACGCCGGTCGGCGCGGTCCCAGTCGCGGGTGGGACCGGCGTGCCGGGAACAGGCGCGGCCGGAGCCGGCGCGGTCGAGGCGGGCGGCTTCTTGTTCATCACCTTGAGCATGGACGGCACCTGCCAGGCGAGGACGCCGAGCAGGACGACGCCGAGCACGGCGGCGACGATCTTCTGCTTCTTCGCCTTCGCCTTGGGATCGAACTTGGCAGCCATGACCTAGTTCACCGGTGCCCCGGCCGCACTCGCCCCGGCGGGCGGCGGCGCCTCGACGGGCGGAGGCTCCGTCGTCGTCGTGGTCGTCGTCGCGCCGTCGGCCGGTGCGGGAGTCGTGGTCGTTCCCGTCGTCGTCGTCCCGGTCCCGGGCGGAGGCGGCGCCGC
>DASQWH010000195.1:0-7646 GCA_035640335.1 Gaiellaceae bacterium
GTCGGCGCCGTGCGGCGTCCGGGCTTATA
Organism: Gaiellaceae bacterium; assembly: GCA_035640335.1. Lineage (GTDB taxonomy): Bacteria > Actinomycetota > Thermoleophilia > Gaiellales > Gaiellaceae > VAXT01. The sequence continues at coordinate 30 of DASQWH010000195.1, forward strand.
CCGGCTCCCGGGTCGCTCCCGGACGGCTGACGCCGTCGAGCGGGCCGGCGGCGCCACGAGGAGGGCCGACCTCTCGCTGCTCAACCTCGCCGCGCCGGTTGCGGACGGGATGCAGGTCGTCGTTCCGGCGCGCGAGGCGGCGGTGGATGGTGGCAGTTCCGCGGCGACCGGCGGAGACGCGCCTGCGCAGGGCCCGGTGCACCTGAACACGGCGTCGCTCGAGGACCTGGATGCACTGCCCGGCGTCGGGCCGGTGACGGCCCAGAAAATCCTCGACTACCGCGAGAAGCATGGGGCGTTCACCTCGGTCGAGGACCTGGACGCCATTCCCGGTATCGGTCCGGCCCGCCTCGAGCAGCTGCGCGAGGTGGCGGCGCCGTGATCGGCCTGCTCTATCGCGCCGGGCCGCATCTGCTCGCCGCCGCGCTCTGCACGGGCCTCGCCGGTGCGAACGCCATGCGCGTCACGTCGCCGAGTGCTGTGCTCGTTGCCTCCGCGCTCGCGCTCGGCGCGGCCTTCACTCTCGGGTGGCCTCGCCTCGCCCTGCTCGCGGCCGCGTTGCTCACTACGGGGCTGTGGTGCGGCAGCCTGCGGCTGGAGGCGCTCGACCGCAGCGTGCTCGCAGCCGACGTCGGCGAGGCGGGACGCTTCACCCTGGCGATCACCGGCCCGGCTCGACGCTCGGAGTTCGCCGTCCGCGTGCCGGCGCAGGTGCGGCGGTTCCGCGGGCGTCCGATGCGCGAGGACGTCCTCCTTCGGCTGCCGCCCGCGCGCTCGCCGCCGCAGGGCGCCATCGTCGAGCTGACGGGGCAGATCCGCCTCCCGCGCGGACCTGAAGACGGTGGCTTCGACGAGCGGCGCTGGCTGCGTCGCCAGGGTGTCCACGTCGTCATCCGCGGTGACCGGTTCCGGGTGGTCGGACGGCGCGGCGGCGTCGCCGGCCTCGCCGACCGGTTGCGCGCGCGCCTCGCGCGATCGATGGCGCCCGGGCTCGGTGGTGAGCGGCGAGCGGTGCTGGCCGGCGTGGTGCTCGGTGAGGACGAGGGCCTGTCCGACGAGCTCCGGGAGCGGTTCCGTGCCTCGGGGCTCTATCACCTGTTGGCCGTCTCCGGGCAGAACGTCGCGCTCGTCGCCGGCGGCGCGCTCCTGCTCGCCTGGCTGCTCGGCGTTCCACGAGCGGTCGGCCAGCTTGGCGCCCTCGCGGCCATCGGCGCCTACGTTCTCGCCGTCGGGTGGCAGCCGTCTGTCGTCCGCGCGGGGGTCGCGGGGGCGCTCGCATGCCTGGCGTGGCTCGCGGCGCGTCCGCGCGACCGCTGGTACTTCTTCCTCGTCGGTGCGGCAGTGCTGCTTGCGTGGAATCCGTACTCGCTGCTCGAGCCGGGGTTCCAGCTCTCGTTCGGCGCAGTGGCGGCGATCTTCGTCGGAGTCCCTCCGCTCGAGCGCCTGCTGGAGGGCTATCCAGGTCCGCGCTGGCTGCGCTCGGCCGTGGCCGTCTCGGCGGCGTGCGGCGTCGCGACGGCGCCGGTGCTGCTCCTGCAATTCGGGGCGGTGCCGGTGTACTCCGTGCCCGCGAACGCGCTGGCCGCACCGGCGATGGCGCCCCTCCTCGGCCTCGCCTTCGCCGCTGCCCTCATCGAGCCGGTCGCGCCCTGGCTGGCGGAGACGCTCGGCTGGCTGAACGGCTGGCTCGCCGCATGGCTCGCCTTCTGCGCACGGGTGGTCGGCGGCCTCCCGTATGCGCGGCTGTCCGCGCTGACGGCGCTGCTCGGCGCTGCGGTGCTCGTCTGCGCCGGCCTCGTGTTCGCTCGCCTGCGTTCGCCGCGTGGGCCGCGGGCCGCTGCGCTGGCCGCGCTGTCCGCCGTGGTCGTGGCCGGTTGGCACTTCGGCCGACCGTCACAGGAGTTGCCGCCGCCGACGGGCCTGCGGATCGTCTTTCTCGACGTCGGGCAGGGCGATGCGACGCTGGTGCAGGTGCGCGAAGGCTCGATCGTGGTCGACGAGGGGCCGCCCGAGGCTGACGTAGCCGGCCAGCTGCGGCGCCTCGGCGTGAAGCGGCTCGCCGCTCTTGTTCTCTCGCATCCGTCGCGCGACAACATCGGCGGCGCCGAGTCCATCGTCCGTAGCCTCGACGTCGGCCGGGTGTTCGAGCCGGCGCTGCCGTTCCCGAACCCGTTCGGCGCGGCCGCGCTCCGCAGCGCGCGGGCCCGAGGGATCCCGATCACCGTCACCCGCGCCGGCCAGACGTTCATGCTGGGGCGTCTGCGCCTTCGCGTGCTCTGGCCGGAGGACGGGGCCTCGCCGGCCGACGACCCGAACGACCACGCGACTGTCCTCCTGGCGTCGTTCGGCAACGTCGACGCCCTGTTGCCGGCCGACGCGGAGTCGAACGTCACCGGGCGTCTCGCCGTGCCGCCGGTCGAGATCCTCAAGGTCGGCCACCATGGCTCGGCCGACCCCGGCCTACCCGATCTGCTGCGCGCGCTCCGGCCAAGGCTTGCGGTCATCTCCGTCGGCGCGCGGAACGACTACGGCCACCCGCGGGCATCGACGCTCGCCGCACTGGCCGCGGTGCCGGGCCTGGACGTACGGCGCACCGACCTGGACGGACGGGTGGTCGTCGAGACCGACGGCGAGCGCATCTCCGTGCGCGTCGAGCGCTGACTATCCTCCGGCGCGTGTCCGAGGCTCCCCTGCAGCCGGTGTACCTCCTGAGCGGGACCGACCAACCGAAGCGAACGCTCGCGCTGAAGCGCCTCCGCGAGCGGGTCGGCGCGGACTCGGTCGAGACGCTTGCAGCCGACTCCTCGTCCGGCGAGGACGCCGTCGCCGCGTGCAACGCGCTGGGCCTCTTCGCAGCGGAAACGGGCGGGCGTGCGGTCGTCGTCCACGGCGTCGAGCAGTGGCGCAAGGCCGACATCGATGCGCTGGCGGCCTACCTCGCCCAGCCGGCGCCGGACACGGTGCTCATGCTCGTCGCCGAGCAGACGCCGCGCGACTCGTCTCTCGCCACGCTCTGCAAGAAGCACGGCGAGGTGCTGCAGTACGAGGTTCCGAAGCGGAACCTGTCGACGTGGGTCAGGTCACGCTTCGAGCAAGCAGGCGCGAACGCGGACGCCGAGGCTGCGCACGCACTCGTCGAGATCTGCGGCGACGATCCCGTCGCGCTCGCGGCCGAGGTCGACAAGCTCGCCGCGTGGGCCGCGGGCGAGCCGATCGGCCGCGCGGAGGTCGAGGTGCTCGCCGCCGGCGGTCGCGAAGCGACGGCGTGGGCGTTGACCGATGCATGGGGCGCACGCGACCTGCCCGCATTGCTCGCCGCGTCCGAGCTCGCGCTCGAGCGCAAGGACGCCTTTTCGCTCGCCGTGGCACTCGCGTCGCACGTCGCGCGCGTCCGGGCCGCACAGCTGCTCGCCCGGGAGGGCGTCGGCACGAAGGAGATCGCGAAGCGCTTGCGCTACCGCAGCGAGTTTCCCGCCCGAAAGGCCGTCCAGCACGCGGAGAACTACTCCACGGAGGAGCTCGACGGAGCGCTCGTCCGGCTTGCCGAGCTCGACGCGGCCCTCAAGGGCAACAGCCGGCTCGCCCCGGAGCTCGAGCTCGAGCGCGCCCTCATCGACGTCACGCGCCCGGCGGCGCGCGCCGGCGCAGGCGCCGGCTAGGAGCGCCCGGAGACGAGTCGTGCGGCCTGGGCCTTCTTGCGGGCCCCGGTGTTGCGATGGAGGGCACCGCGCGCGACGGCGCGGTCGACCCAGCGCTGCAGCGCGGCATGCTCGCTCGCGATCCGGTCCTGGTCGCCCGTCTCGACGGCCTCGCTCAGGCGTCGCGTGAGTGTCTTCACGGTCGAGCGATAGCGCAGGTTCTCGAGCCGCTCCTCGGCGGCGATGCGAACGCGCTTCTTCTGCTGTCGGATATTCGGCATCTCGAACAAATGCCCGCGCGACGCGGGCCGAGCGATGCTAGCAGAGGTACTCAGCGCACTTTCGGCGCGGACCCGTCACCCACCCGGGAAAGTTTCGCCGATACGATCGCAGCGGGGAGGAGGTGGGCTGCGCCATAAGAAGCGGCCCGCCGAGAGAGAGCCGCGCGGGCATGAAGTCCGACTGCCCAGACGGGCACGCGGGCTCGGAGGCGCCGACGGGCCTCGTTCCTATACTCGCCGCGTGGAGAAGCGGGCCTGGGGCCGGCGGCTCGCCTGGTCGACGGCGATCTTCTCGCTCGCAACCGGGCTGTCTCGCATCCTCGGCCTCGTCCGCGAGATCGTCGCGCGCCGCTACTTCGGCGTCGAGGGCGCCGGCATCAACGCGTTTACGGTCGCCTTCCAGGTACCGAACCTGGTTCGTGCACTCGTCGCCGACGCCGCGCTCTCGTCCGCCTTCGTGCCGGTCTTCACGGAGCTGCTCGAGAAGGGCGAGCGCGCCCGCGCGTGGCGGGTCGCGTCGAGCCTCTTCTGGCTGCTCCTGCTCGGCCTGAGCGGGCTCACGGCGCTTTTCATCGTCGTCGCGCCGTGGGTCATGGGCCTCTTCGACCTCGCCGACGAGGATCTCGCGGTCACGCTCTCACAGATCCTGTTTCCAATCGTCGCCTTGCTCGGCGTCTCCGGAATCGTCGTCGGCATCCTGAACAGCTACGAGCACTTCACGGTCCCCGCGCTGAGCCCGGTCCTCTGGAACCTCGCGATCATCGCCGGGCTCGTGATCGGCGTCCCGCAGGCCGACAGCGCGGATGGGAAGCTCTACGTCTACGCCGGCTCGATCCTGATCGGCACGGTCATTCAAGTGTTGCTGCCAGTGCCCTGGCTGGCGGGGCGAGACGGCCGCCTGAGCCTCGTCATCGACTGGCGCGACCCGGCCGTGAAGCAGGTCTTCGCCCTGATGGTGCCGGTGACGCTCGGGCTCGGGCTGATCAACTTCAACGCGGTCATCGGGTCGTTCTTCGCCGCGCGCTTCATCGACCCGAACCTCGCACCGAGCGCGATTGACGCTGCCTTCCGCATCTACATGCTCCCGCAGGGCATGTTCTCCGTCGCCGTCGCGACCGTGCTCTTCCCTCGGCTCGCACGGCTGGCGGCGAGCGCGGAGCTGGACGGCTTCCGGCACACCGTCGGCGTCGGACTACGCCAGATCGCCTTCACGCTCGTCCCCGCCAGCGTCATCTCTGCCGTCCTCGCCGAGCCGATCGTCCGCCTGCTCTACCAGCGCGGCGAGTTCGGGGCGAGTGAGACGACCGTCGTCGCGGGCGCCCTGGCCGCGTTCTCGCTTGGGCTGACGTTCAACGGGATGATGTTGATGCTGAACCGCGGCTTCTTCAGCCTGCAGTCGCCGTGGACGCCGACGCTCGTCGCGGTCGGCAACCTCGTGCTCAACACCGTCCTCTACGTCGCGTTCTACCGCGTCGGGACCTGGGGCATCCCGCTGGCGATCTCGCTCGCCAACATCGCGGCTACGGCGGCCCTGCTCATGCTCCTGCGCTCGCGAGTCGGCCGCATCGAGTTTGCCGAGACGGCTCGTGCCACGCTCCTCATCACCGCGGCGTCGGCGGTGCTCGCCGCAGTCGCCTTCCCGGTCTGGCGAGGCCTGGACGAGGTGCTCGGGCGCTCCCTCGGCGGTCAGCTCCTCTCCGTCGGGACGGCGCTCATCGCGGGCGGCGCCGCCTACCTGATTTCCTGCCGTTTGCTGGGAGTTCGCGAGCTCGAGGCGTTGCTATCGTTGCGATCCCGCGCGCGCCGAGACTGATTTCGCATGGACCAAGACCGCATCCGCAACTTCTCGATCATCGCCCACATCGACCACGGGAAGTCGACGCTCGCCGACCGCATCCTCGAGGTGACGGAGACGGTCACCGGCCGCGAGATGCGCGAGCAGCTGCTCGACTCGATGGAGCTCGAGCGCGAGCGGGGGATCACGATCAAGGCACAGGCGGTCCGAGTCCAGTGGAAGGGCCACCAGCTGAACTTGATCGACACGCCCGGCCATGTCGACTTCACCTACGAGGTCTCGCGGTCGCTGCAGGCATGCGAGGGCGCCGTCCTCGTCGTCGACGCGGCGCAGGGCGTCGAGGCGCAGACCGTGGCGAACGCCTACCTCGCGATCGAGAACGACCTCGAGGTGCTGCCGGTCGTCAACAAGATCGACCTCCCGCAGGCCGACCCGGACGAGGCCGCGCGCGAGATCGCGGAGCTCGTCGGCGACAGGCCGGACCACGTCCTGCGCGTCTCCGCCAAGACCGGCCAGAACGTGCAGGACGTCCTCGATGCGATCGTCGAGCGCATCCCGCGGCCGGCCGGCGACGCCGACGGGCCCCCGCGCGCCCTCGTCTTCGACTCCTCGTACGACCAGTACCGCGGCGTCGTCGCTTTCGTGCGCGTCGTCGACGGCAGCTTTCGCGCGCGCGAGCGCCTGCGCGCGATGGCACAGGGCACGACGTTCGAGGCCGAGGAGGTCGGCTTTTTCTCGCCGACGATGCAACCGGCGGGCTCGCTCGCCGCCGGCGAGGTCGGGTACATCATCACGGGCCTCAAGGACGTGGCGAAGCTGCGGGTCGGAGAGACGTTGACGGCGCAGGCGTCGCCGGCGTCCGCGCCGCTGCCGGGCTACCGCGACGTGAAGCCGATGGTCTTCGCGGGCCTCTTCCCGACCGACTCGGACGACTACCCGGAGCTGCGCGATGCGCTCGAGAAGCTGAGGCTGAACGACGCCTCGCTGACGTACGAGCCGGAGACCTCGCAGGCGCTCGGCTTCGGCTTCCGCTGCGGGTTCCTCGGCCTGCTGCACATGGAGATCGTCCGCGAGCGGCTGGAGCGCGAGTTCGACCTCGACCTGCTCGTCACCGCGCCGAACGTCGCCTACCGGGTCGAGCGCCCGGGCGGGGACGTCGTCGAGGTGCACAACCCGGCGGAGATGCCGCACGAGGTCGAGCGCGTCGAGGAGCCATACGTGCAGGCGTCGGTCATCGTCCCGAAGGACGGCGTGGGCCAGGTGATGGAGCTGTGCACCGAGCGGCGTGGGCGGTTCGACCACATGGAGTACCTCTCGCCGGAGCGAGTGCTCCTCGTCTACGAGCTGCCGCTCGGCGAGATCGTGTTCGACTTCTACGACCAGCTGAAGTCGCGGACGCGCGGCTACGCGAGCTTCGACTACGACTTCGCCGGCTTTCGCGACGGCGATCTCGTCCGGCTCGACGTGCTCGTCGGGGGCGAGCCCGTCGACGCGCTGTCGCTCGTCGTGCACAAGAACGGCGCGTACGGGCGTGGGCGCGCGCTCGTCGACCGCCTGCGCGAGGAGATCCCGCGCCAGATGTTCGACGTGCCGGTGCAGGCCGCGATCGGTGCGCGCGTGATCGCGCGCGAGACGATCAAGGCGAAGCGGAAGGACGTGCTCGCGAAGTGTTACGGCGGCGACGTGACGCGCAAGCGCAAGCTCCTCGAGCGGCAGAAAGCCGGGAAGAAGCGGATGAAACAGGTCGGCGCGGTCGAGGTGCCACAGGAGGCGTTCCTCGCCGTGTTGAACCTCGACGAGCCAAAGCGATGAGCGGCGCCCGCCACCTCTACGTGCACCTCCCGTTCTGTTCCTCGCGTTGCGGCTACTGCGACTTCGTCACCGTCGTCGGGCGCGTCGGCCG
>DASQWH010000196.1:0-14608 GCA_035640335.1 Gaiellaceae bacterium
GCTGAAGCAGGTGCCTTTTCACGTCACCGCGCTCAACCCGGCCATGAACGAGTGGGAGCGCTCGGACCGGACGCTCGTCGACGTCGGCTCGATCATCGGCACGGACGGCCGCCCGGTCGACCGGTACCTGTGCGGGGTCAGGCATCCGAACGCGCTCGACTCGACGCTCCCGCGCGGGTCCCTGACGGGCGCGATCGCGGTCTTCTTCCGCGGCCGCTGCGCGATCGTCACGAAGGCGCTGCGCGCACAGGCCGCCGGCGCGATCGGCATGGTCATGGTCGACAATCGCGCCGGCGAGGCGAACGGCATCCCGCTCTTGCTGCCCGTGCCCGGCGGGATGATCTCCGACCTCGACGGCGCCCGGCTCCGCGACTTCCTCGTCTCGGTCGGCGGGCGGGCGGCAGCCCGGTTCAACTTCAACCCGAACGAGATCAAGACCGGCCGTTCAGGGGTCATCACGAGCTTTTCGTCTGCTGGCCCGACGCCCTTCGAGCACCGGCTCAAGCCGGACATCGCCGCACCAGGGGGCGAGATTCTCTCGTCGACGCTGCCGGAGTTCGCAGGGTCGCCGTATGCGCCGTTCGACGGCACGAGCATGGCCACGCCGCACGTCGCCGGCGCGGCGGCGCTGCTCGTCCAGCGCCACCCGGCCTGGACGCCGCGCCAGATCAAGTCCGCGCTCGTCGCAACGGCCGCCTCAGCGTGGGGAGACACGGCCCGCACGAGCGAGGCGTCGGTGCTGCTTGCCGGCGCCGGCCTCGTCAACGTCAACACGGCCGACGCGCCGCAGATCTTCACCGACCCCTCGTCACTGTCGTTCGGCGACCTGAACGTGAGCAACGCGGCGCAACGCCGGACGCTGCTGCTGAGCATCTCGGACGCGGGCGGTGGGGCCGGCACGTGGACGACTGCGGTGCAGGCGCAGGCCGCAAGCGTTGGCGCGACCGTCTCCGCGCCGGGGCTCGTCGCGGTCGGCCCGGGTGGCACCGTCGACATCCCGGTCACCGTCTCGGCGAGCGCCGATGCCGCCGCCGGCGACGACTACGGCTTCGTCGTGCTGACGCGCGGAGCGACGACGCGACGCGTCCCGTATGCGTTCTTCGTCACACGTCCCGCGCTCCAGGCGATCGCGGCCGAGAAGCCCGCGCCGGGCAACCTGCGCCGGCTCGTCGTCGGCGACACCCGCGGCGCTCCCTCACGCGTCAACGCGTACCGCTGGCCCTCGGCGCCGTTCGGGTGGCCGCCGAGCTTCACCGGCCCCACGATGATCGAGGACGGTGCCGAGCGCCTCTACCTCGTGCCGCACCTCAATCGTCCGGTCGTCAACCTCGGCGTGGCGGTGATCGCGGCAACGGAGAACTCGTCGATCGACCCGTGGCTGCTCGGCGCCCCCGATGAGAACGCCGTCCTCGGCGACGCGGCGACGCCGGTCAACGTCAATCCGCTCACGGTCGACTTCCAGCTGCCGATCGGCACCGCGGGGGCCGTCTTCCCGCGGCTCCGGCGCATGTGGGTCGCGGTCGACTCCTCGCAGGATCTCTTCACCGGGAGGTCGCTGCGCGGCCGCTACATCCTCCGCTACTGGGTCAACGACCTGCGCCCGCCGACGATTCGACTGATCACGCGGCGGGTCGCCGCCGGCCGGCCGACGATCGCGGTGCGGGTCCGCGACGGCGGGGCCGGGGTGAATCCGTTCTCGCTCCTGCTCGCGTACCGCCGCGTCGTCGTGCTCGCGTCGGCATACGACCCGTTCTCCGGCCTCGCGATCTTTGCGCTGCCGAGCAACGCGCCCCGTTTGCCGCGCGGCCGGACGAACGCGATCTTCGCGGCGTCGGACTACCAGGAGGCGAAGAACCTGACGACCTTCGGGCGAAACATCATGCCGAACACTCGCTTCCGCAACGCCCGCCTCCGCGCCGTGCGCGGGACGGTCGTCACATGGCTGGAGCCGGAGCGCGGGTCCTGCCTGCGCGGGACGGCGTCGCTGCTCGTGCTCGCCAATTCCACGCAGAGGGTCGCCTCGGTGCGATTCCTCGACGGCAGGCGGCGCATCGGCGTCGACCGCCGCGGAGTCGCCGGCCTCTACCAGGCGACGTGGCCGGCGCGCAGAGCCAAGCGCGGCCGCCATCTCCTGCGCGCGGTCGTCGTCACCCGCGACGGCCGCCGTAGCACCGCGGTCCGCCGCGTCCGCGTGTGTCGCTAGCCGGCGTCGCCGTCGTCACGGGCGGCTCGACGGGCATCGGCCTCGCGGTTGCACGCCGTCTTGCGGAGCGCGGAGCACGGTGCGTCCTGCTCGGGCGGCGCGAGGAACGGCTACGCGCGGCCGCCGCCGAGCTCGACGGCGAGTACGAGGTGTGCGACATCGCCGACCGGGAGGCCGTGGGCCGGGCGGCAGCGACCGTCCTCGAGCGCCATCCGGCGATCGGCCTGCTCGTCAACAACGCGGGCATCGCCGGCCGCCGCGGCGGTTTCGTCGACATGACGGCTGAGCGGATCGAGGAGCTGATGCGCATCAACTACCTCGGCTCGGTCTGGTGTGCCCGAGCGTTCTTGCCGGGCCTGGAGGCCGCCGACGACGCGAAGGTGGTCAACGTCGTCTCAGTCGCGGGCTCGGTCGCGCTCGGCCCGTACTCGGCCTCGAAGCATGCGCAGCTCGCGTTCTCGCGGTCCCTCTGCCGCGAGCTGCGCCCCCGCGGCATCCACGTGCTGACCGTCAGCCCCGGGTTCGCGGTCACCGAGGGCTTCCCCCAGGATCACCTGCTCGAGGGGCCGTTTCGCCGCCTCGTCATGGAGCCGGACGACGTCGCCCGGCGGATCGTGCGCGCGCTCGACCGCGGCCGGACGGAGATCTTCGTTCCCGGCTGGTACCGGCCGGCCGCCTGGATGCAAGCAGCGGCGCCCGGTCTCCTGACGCGGACCGTGTCGCTCGGCAGGGTGCGCCCAGGCCGCTACCGTTAGCGCCCGTGACGATCGAGCTCTTCTACTGGAAGGGCTGCCCGTCGTATCCGGAGGCGAAGGAGCTGCTCGAAGAGGTATTGGGCGAGCGCGGAATCGAGCCGGCCGTGTCGATGCGGGAGGTGCGGACGCAGGAGGAGGCCGAGCGCCTCGCCTTCCCGGGCTCGCCGACGATCCGCATCGACGGCCGTGACGTCGACCCCGCCGGAGCGGAGTCGCGGCCAGCGCTCAACTGCCGCATCTACCACCTCCCCGACGGCCGCGTCTCGCCTGTGCCGACCCGCGAACAACTGGAGGCCGCGCTCTCATGACCTTGACCCTCACCACCGAAGCCCCGCCCTTCGACCTGCCCGGGGTGGACGGACGCAACCACTCGCTCGACGACTACGCAGAAGCCGAAGCGCTCGCGGTCGTCTGGTCCTGCAACCACTGCCCGTACGTCCAGGCGTGGGAAGGGCGCATGGTCGAACTGCAGCGTGAGCTCGGCGACCGTGGCTTCCGCCTCGTCGCGATCAACTCGAACGACGCTGACTCGTATCCGGAGGACTCGTTCGAGGCGATGCAGGCGCGTGCGAGGGAGCAGGGCTTCAACTTCGACTACGTGTACGACGAGGACCAGTCGGCTTTGCGCGCGTACGGCGCCGAGCGGACGCCCGAGGTCTTCCTCTTCGACCGCGACCGCCGGCTCGTCTACCACGGCGCGATCGACGATTCGCGCGACGAGACGCAGGTCTCCGAGCGCTACCTGCGGGATGCGATCGAGGCGGTACTCGCCGGCCGCGAGCCGTCGGTGCACGAGACGCCGCCCGTCGGCTGCACCGTCAAGTGGCGGTCGTGATCGTCTGACGCGCTAGCGCGCGAGCAGGTACCAACCGACCGTCACGGGGAAGGAGTCTCCGCCGGGGGCGAGGGTCTGCGCCGCTGCGCGCTCGTCGCCTTCGCACCCGGCCAGGTCGAGGTAGGCGCCGAGCTCGTTCGTCCGCGTCTCGAACTCCGCGCGGAGCAGCCGGAGATCGTTGGCCTCGAACAGGTGGCGGAAGTCGGCATCGGACAGCGTGCGCTGGTGGCTGGGGTCTCGCGTGCGCTCGAAGCGGTCGAGGTCGAGCGCGACGAGCGGATCCGCCGGAGCGACGTGGTCCGCGACGAGGATCCGCCCGCCCGGCCTCGTCACCCGCCGCAGCTCGGCGACGGCGAGCTCCGGGCGGCGGATGTGGTGCAGCGTCCGGAGGCTGCCAGCCAGGTCGAACTCGCCGAGGTCAGCCGGGAGCCGCGTCGCGTCGCCTTCGACGAACGTGACGTTCGGGAAGTCGGGGGCCCGCTTGCGCGCCTCGGCGAGCAGCTCGGGAACGACGTCGACGGCGACGACTTCGCGGACGTGCAGCGCGAGCGCGAACGCGAGCGCGCCGGTGCCCGTGCCGCTGTCGAGCGCGCGCTCGTCGCCGGTGGGCTGGACGAAGCGGCGGACCCGGTCGGTCAGCTCGGCACGGCGGCTCTCCTCGAGCTCGGCCAGGCGCTCGGCAGTCGCGGCGAAGCGCGCGCGGAGGGCGTCGGCCTCCGTCACGTCACCCTCCCGTTCAATGGTGCCCTCCGCCTCCTCCCCACTGCGACTCTAACGACGAAAAGTGCAGCCGTCTGAGTCGGAAGGGTGCCGACTCTCATGAGGCCGAACCGGCCTCCTTACGCACCAGCGCGAGCGCCTCCTCCCGCGTCGAGACCGTCCCCACGGCTCGCTCTTCCGCGACCAGCTCGAGCATGCGGCCCACGTCCGGGCCCGGCTCGATGCCGAGCTCGAGGATGTCCTCTCCGCGCAGGAGCGGCTCCGCGGGCTCGGCGTACCGGGCCGCACGCACCGCATCAGCCCGTTCCCAGGCGCCCGCGAACGCAAGCGCGTCGAGCGCCCACGGCTCCGTCGCCCGGCGGAAGCGATGAATCGCGCGCGGCGAATTGTCCGCAGGCGGCTCGGCCCGGAGCAGCGTGCGCGCGTACCGAGCGAGCTCGTTCGGGATCGGCAGCCGCAGCAGCGACTCGCCGAGCACGCTGACGAGGCGGAAATCCGCGGAGTCGATCGACGCGGACGAATCGAGCCGCTCGACGGAGCCGCCGAGAGGCTCCAGGAGCCCGAGCTCCGCGGCCCGCCGGAACCCGGCCGGCGACAGGCGCATCAGCTCCGCATAGATCCGCTCGCCCGAGGGGCTCCCAACGAGCCCCGCATGTGCGCGGACGAGGCGCTCCGTCTCCGACTCGAGCCGGAAGCCGAGCTCGTCTTCCAGCCGCACGGCGCGCAGCAGCCGCAGGGGGTCGTCCTCGAAGACCCGCGGCGAGACTGCGCGCAGAACCCGCTCGGCAAGATCTGCCCGCCCGCCGAACGGATCGGCCGGCTCGCCGCCGTCGAGCGGCTCGGCGATCGCGTTGATCGTGAAGTCGCGCGTCGCGAGGTCGTCCTCGATCCCGTCGCGAAGAGGTGTGAAGTCGACAGTGCGGCCGTCCGGAAACGCCACTCGCCAGGCCCCGTGCCGCTCCGAGAGCGGGAACGGCGCCGCGCCCGACCGCTTCGCGTACGCACGCGCCGCCCGCTCCGGCGCACGGCACGCGATGTCCAGGTCGACCACGTCGCGTTCGAGCAGCTCGTCGCGCACGGCCCCGCCGACGACCCACGCTTCCTCACCCGCGAGGAGCTCCCGAGCCAGCTCACGCATCGAGCACCACGCGCCGCGCGCGGGTGGGGCTCCTCTCGAGGCCGCAGACGATCTCGTGCGTGATCGTGTCCGCGACTCGAGCGTGATCCTCGGCGAGCACCCCGTGTCCGACGAGCGTGACGGGCGTCCCGACAGGCAGCTCACGGTCGAGCTCGACGGCGAACGCGTCCATCGAGATCGTCCCCACGACGCGGCGGAGCTCGCCGGCCACGCGCACCTGAGTCCCAGTCATGTCGCGGCGGAACCCGTCGGCGTAGCCGACCGGGACGATCCCGACCCACGTCGGAGCCTCGGCAACGAAACGGCGCCCGTAGCCCGTGCTGTCGCCGACGGCCATCTGGCGTACCTGCGCGAGATGGCTGTCCCAGCGCAACGCCGGCTCGAGACCATCTTCGGCCGGATCCTCCCCGAACGGCGAGAGGCCGTACAAGGCGATCCCACAGCGGACGGCGTCGAGATGTGACTCGGGCAGTCGCAGAATCGCGGCGCTGTTGGCGGCGTGGCGGATCACGTCCGGAAAGTCCGCGATCGCCGCCTCGAAGCGCTCGAGCTGCTTCCGGGCGAAGTCGAGGTCGTAGTCGGCCGTCGCCAGATGCGTCATGACCCCGACGACCTCCCGCGTCCGGGTGACGATCTCGGAGAGCCCCCACCGGCCCATGCCCGTGTCGAGCTTCAGGTGGACGCGCACGCCCTCGGGGATCGCCTCGTCGGGGACGGCGAGGTCGAGATCGGCCTCGCGAGCCTGCGCGATCTCACGGCCCGACGTCGGCCCGAGGACGAGGATCCGAATGCCCGGAAACTCCAGCCGCAGCGGAAGCGCCTCGGGAACGGTCGCGACGCACAAGGCTTGCGCGCCCTCGCCCAGTGCCGCCCCGGCGACGTCGATCGCGCCGTGCCCGTAGCCGTCCGCCTTGACGACGGCCCAGAATTCGGAGCGGCCGAGGTCTTGCCGAAGCCTGCGCACGTTCCGCCGGATGGCGCCCAGGTCGATCGTGATCTCAGAGCGGTGCATACCTACGGAAGTTTCGTGCAAGCTCGGACACGTCCCTCCTTCCGAGGGCTAACCGGCGAGCGCGGCGGGCAGCGCGTCGAGCAGGTCGCTGGCGACGAGCCCGTCCTTCTGCTGAGCCTCGACCGCGGCCCAGTGCTGCGCCGTCGCCGCGGCGGCAGCGGCGAGGCGCGGCTCGACGCCCTTCGCGAGAAAGGCGGCGACGATCCCGGTCAGGACGTCTCCGGTACCGGCCGTAGCGAGCGTCGGGAAACCGCCGCAGACGAGCACTCCCTCGCCCGGCGCGGCCGCGAGTGTGCCGTCGCCCTTCAGCAGGACCACGCAGCCGAACCGCTCGACCGCCTGGTCGACGGCGCGCAGCCGGTGCGCGTCGACCCAGCTGGACTCGACCCCGAGCAGCCGCGCCAGCTCGCCGGAGTGCGGCGTCAGCACCCGCGCAGCCGGCCACTCGGCGGGCTCGAGCTCGAAGAGCGCGTCGCCGTCGACGACGGCCGGTACCGCCGCCTCCGCGAGTACCCGTCTCGCGAACGCCTTCGTTCCTTCGCTTCGGCCGAGGCCCGGTCCGACCGCAAGCGAGCCGCCGCGCTTGCACAGCTCGAGCACGGTCTCGGCCGCCGACTCGACCACGTGCCCGTCGACGTCCTCCTCGAGCCCCCGCTTGACGGCCTCGAGCACCCACGACTCGAACACCGGGACGGCGGACCGGGGGCCGGCGAGGGCCACGTAGCCGGCATCCGAGCGGAACGCGGCGAGCGCGCTCAGGCACGGAGCACCGGTCATCCCCGGCGAGCCGCCCGCGACGACGACGTAGCCCGCGGTGTACTTGTTGTCGCGCGGCGAGCGGCGCGGGACGAGGCCGAGGATCTCCCTCGTCGTGCGCGCGTGCCGCGTCTCGAGAGGCGGCAGCCCGATGTCGACGACCTCGACGTAGCCGGCGAAGTGGGCGCCCGGGGTGACGTAGTGCCCGACCTTCGCCGCGTGGAACGTGACCGTCACGTCCGCCTCGACGGCCGCCCCGGCCACCTCGCCCGTGGACGCGTCGACGCCGGACGGAAGGTCGACTGCGAGCACGGGGCACCCGAGCGCCCCGATCTGCTCGATCAGCCGCGTCGCTCCTTCGCGAGGCTCACCCGTGAAGCCGGTCCCGAACAGCGCATCGACGAGGACGTGTGGCGCGCCGAGGTCCTTCTGCTCCTCCTCGGGCTTCGCGTCGACCACACGCACCTCGCGCCCCGCCGCCTGCAGCTCGCGAGCGGCGATCTTGCCGTCACCCCCGTTTTTGCCGCTCCCGCAGACGACCGTGAACACGCGCGCCTCCGGGAAGTCCCGCAGCGCATGCTCGGCCACTGCGCGGCCCGCGTGCTCCATCAGCTCCTCCTCGGTGCCCGGATAGCGCGCTTCCGCGGTCCGCATCTCATCGGCGGTGTAGAGCGGCTCAAGCATCCGAGACCACGCAGACCGCGGTCGCGAGGTCGCGCGAGTGCGACATCGAGAGGTCGATGCGGCCCGCGCCGAGGCGGTCGGCCCAGGCCTTCGTCCGGCCGGAGAGCGTGACGCCCGGCTTCGGGCGGCCGCGGATCTCCACCTCGCGCCACGTGAAGAGGACACCTGAGCCGAGCGCCTTGCCAACCGCCTCTTTGGCTGCGAAGCGGGCGGCGTAGTGCTGGGCCGGATTCGTGCGGGAGTCGCAGTACTCCTGCTCGTGCCGCGTGAAGCAGCGGTCGCGGAATCCGGGATAGCGGTCGAGCGCGCGGCGCACGCGTTCGATCTCGATCAGGTCGACGCCGACGCGCATCGCCCCGGATTCTAGGAAGCAGCGAGCTCGAGACAGCGCGGCACGTCGGCGATCGAATCAACGATCGCGTCCGGACGCACGACGGCCTGCGCGAGCGTCTGCGGCCGGAACTTCCCGGTGCGCACGAGGATCGCGTTCATGCCGCACACCTTCGCGCCGGCCACGTCCGCGTCGATGTCGTCGCCCACGACCCACGTCTGCGCGGGGTCGGCGTCGACGGCGTCCAACGCCGCGCCGAAGTAGCTCGGGCTGGGCTTGCCGAGGACCATCGCCTGAACGCCGGCCGCATACTCGAGGCCGGCGACGAAGACGCCCGTGTCGAGCAACGGGCCGCGCGCGGTCTGCCACCAGCGCTCCTTGTGCAGGCAGTAGAGGTCGGCGCCAGCTTCCAGCTCGGCGAACGCGCGCGCGAGGTTGACGTAGTTGAAGACACGACTCGTCTCCTGCGGCGACTCGTCGGCGCCGCCGAGCAGGACCGCCTCCGCGTCGTCGCCCACGAGCTCGACGCCCTCGAGGTCGCCGCGGATCGCCTCCATCGTCATCGCGAACACCCGCTTCCCGGCGAGCGCGTACGCTGCGGCCCGCGGGGTCGTCTGCAGCTCGTCGTCCTCGAGCTCGATGCCGAGGTTCCGGAGCTCCTCGGCGAGGTCGGCTCGGGAGCGCGTCGTGTTGTTCGTCAAGAAGCGCAGGCGGTGATCGGCGTCGCGCAGCTGCTTGACCGCGTCGGCGGCGCCTTCGATCGGCGTTCCGGAGATCTGGAGCACGCCGTCGATGTCCATGAGAATGGCGGCCATGAAGCGCGAGTCTATTCGGGTCACGCGCTCGGTCCAGCTCCCGCTCTCCGAGATCGAGCTGCGCTTCTCGCGCTCGAGCGGGCCGGGCGGCCAGCACGCGCAGAAGACGGAGACCCGGGTCGAGGCGATCTTCGACGTCGAGGCCTCGGAGACACTTTCGGCGCGGCAGAAGCAGCGCGTCGTCGGCAAGGTCGGCCCGGTGCTGCGCGCCGTCGCCCAGGACGAACGGAGCCAGGCACGGAACCGCGAGCTCGCCGTCGAGCGGCTGGCCGACGCGCTCCGCGAAGCGCTTCGCGTCGAGCGCACGCGAGTGCCGACGAAACCTACGAAGGAGTCGCGGGAGCGGCGGCTGGAAGCCAAGCGGCGCCGCTCGGAGACGAAGCGCCTCAGGCTACCGCCCGCCTAACGCCGGCTCAGTGGCCGTGGTGGTGGCCGTGCTCCCCGGCGTGCGCGAGCGGCGCCGCCTGTCTCCCCGCGGCATCGACGTAACGCTCGGGCTCACGCTCGAACTTGTCCTTGCAGCCCTGGCTGCAGAAGTAGACCGTTCGGCCGCCGTACTCGGTGCGATACGGCGTCTTGAAGCGGTCGACGGTCATGCCGCAGACGGGATCTCTCGCGCCGCGCCGCATCGTCAGCGCGACGAGGCCGGCCGCGAGCACGAAGAAGACGATGTTCAGGAACGTCGTGTAGTTCCACTCGATGCCGCGCTCCGTGATCGACTCGATGTCCGGCCGCTCGTCCGGAACCAGGCGCGTGAGTTCGAAGACGGCGTCGACCGCGACCGCGGCGAGGACGATCGCCGTCAGCATGACCCCGGCGATGACGGCGGTCGCCCGGAGCCCGTAGTACTTGCGGTAGATGAGCAGGATCGGGACCACGAGCAAATCGGCGTAGATGAAGGCGATCACGCCCGCGAAGGAGATCCCGCCGGCCCAGAGCACCGCCGCCAGCGGCACGTTCCCAACCGAGCAGACGAACGAGAGCACGGCGACGAGTGGGCCGACGAGCACGTTCTCCGGCAGCCGCAGCCAGCCCGGTGCGTCGGTGACGAAGAGGGCGTTGAAGAAGTCCATCGGCAGCAGCGCGATGAACCCCGCGATGACGAAACCCGCCGTGATCTCCTTCCACAGCATTTCCCAGTCGCCGCGGAAGTTGTGGGCGACGTCCGACCACGATTCGAGCGAGGTCAGCCGCCGTCTCCAGCCGAGGCCCTCCGTCGCGGCCATGTGATGCTCGTGGCCGGTCTGCGCCGCGACCGCACGGTGCCGCGCCTCCTCCTCCAGCCGGCGTGTGACGAGGAGCCGCATCCCGGCCCACATGAAAACGATCAGCAACAGGCCGCCGGCGAACTCGGCCAGCGTGAACTGCCAGCCGAGAAAGATCCACATGACGATTCCGATCTCGAAGACGAGGTTGGTCGAGGCGAACTGGAAGACCATGGCCGTCGCGAGGCTCGCCCCTTTCTGGAACATGGACTTCGCGATCGCGACTGCCGCGTAGCTGCACGACGACGAGGCGGCACCGAGGCCCGTCGCGAGCGCCATCGTCCGCAGGTCGCGCCCTCCGAGGGCACGCTCCATGCGGGCACGCGGGATCCAGGCCTGGACGACGCCAGACAGGGCGAAGCCGAGGATGAGCGCCCACCCCACCTCCCACGCCATCTGGAACGCGTTCCAGAGGCCGTCTGCGACCGCGTCGACGATCCCCACTGCGGGACTACGGTACTAGCGGAGCAGCGGCTCGAGCATCGCGCCGCGGACGCGGCGGAATGCGCGGCCGGTCTGGGCGTCGAGCACCACGTACGAGCCTGCGCGATCGGCGACGAACGCCCGTGACCCGACGACGTACACGGCGTCGAGCGGCGCAGCGCCGAAGCGGTGGAAGCGCCTCGTGCCGTCGGCGAGGTAGGCGCGGAGACCGATACCCGCCGCCTTCGGCAGGGCGGAGTCCGAGAGCGTGCCGAACGTGAGCAGCGTTCGGTCGGCGACCGCGAGCCCGGAGGCCTGGCGGTCGAGCGTGCGCACGCTCCAATCGTGCGTATCGATCAGCTTGATGCCGACCGAGGTCTGCCGCCACTGCTCGCCGCGCTGCGGGTCGACCCAGGACTGGTTGTCGACACCCCAGACGGCCACATAGCCGTCGCCCAGCCAGCGCGCGAAGCGCTGCGGCCCGTTGGGGGGCGCCTTTGCTTCGGCTGCGGGCTCGAGCCAGTCATGCAGTCTGCCGGGCAGCGACACGGGCGTGGCGAGGTCGTGATATGTGACCGCCAGCGTCTCGAGGTCGACCTCGGCGACCGGTGAGCCCGCGCCGACGACGAACGCCCTGTTGCCCGCCTTGTCGACGGCGACGCCCGGCGTCGCCGCGCGCCCGATCGGATGCCCCTCGCGGATCTCGCTACCTGCGGCGATGCGGTCCAGCGCAACGCTCTCCGGCCCGCCCTCGGCGTCGGCGACGACGAGTCGCGCCGTCCCGACACGCCCGCGAGGTCCGAGCACGAGCACGAGCCCCGAGGCGCTGCGCGCAGCCGCCTCGACCGACCCGTCGAGGCGGTGCCCGCTGACGGGAGCGCGGCGGGCTGCATCGATCACGGTCACGGTCAAGCCGTCCGTCGCCTCGTCACGGCAGCACCGGTCGACCACCGCGACGAGCTTTCCGCCGGCCCACGCGGTCTCGATCACGCTCCCGTACTCCTCGGCCTGAGCGGTGCCGACCAGGCGCAGCCGCTTCGTGTCGACGAACCAGACGTCGCCGAAGCCGTCGCTGCCGACGGCGAGCAGCTTCCCGTCGGGCGAGAAGCTCGACCCGAGCCAGTGGCCCGAGAGCGGCAGAGCCACGCGTCCCTGCCGCCGCAGTGTCCGCGCGTCCGCGCGCACGAGGTAGGGCGCGTCGCGCTTCCACTGCAGCGCGAGCACCGTCTTCGGCTTCTCGACCCAGAGCTTCAGCGATCGCGGCTCGTCCTTCGGCCAGGCGGCAACGGCGGCGAGCCCGGCAAGAATGACGAGCGGCAGGAGGACGAGCGCCTTCCTCATCGCCACCTCTACACCGTACGACGGCGAGAGGTTCCCGCGAAATGCGACGGACTACTCGACGGTGACGGTCTTCGCCAGGTTGCGCGGCTGGTCGACGTTCAGGCCCTTGAGCCGCGCGATCCGGTACGCAAGCAGCTGCAACGGCAGGATCGCGAGCACGGCCTGGAGGAAGGCCGGCGTCTTCGGCACGTAGATGACGTCGTCCGCGTGGTGCTGGATGTCCTCGTTGCCGTCAGTCGCGATCGCGATCACCTGTGCACCGCGGGCGCGTGTCTCCTGGATGTTCGACACCACCTTCTCGTAGACGTGCGAGTCGGTCGCCACGCACACGACCGGAGTCTCGTCGTCGAGGAGCGCGATCGGCCCGTGCTTCATCTCACCGGCCGAGTACGCCTCGGTTGGGATGTACGAGATCTCCTTCAGCTTCAGGGCGCCCTCGAGGCACACGGGTAGCCCGATGTGCCGTCCCAGGTAGAGGAAGAACGGCTTGTCGTAGTGGCGCTGCGCGATCTCCTCGATCGGATGGCTTCCCTCGAGGAAGTGCTGCATGCGGACCGGCAGCCGGTAGAGCTCGTCGAGGATGAACTCGATCTCCTCCTCGGGCAGCGTCCTGCGCACCTCCGCGAGCTTGAGCGCGAGCAGATCGAGGAGCGCGACCTGCGCCGTGAACGTCTTCGACGCGGCGACGCCGATCTCGAGGCCGGTTCGCGTGTACAGCACGGAGTCGACCTCGCGTGTGATCTGCGAGCCCATCATGTTCGTGATCGCGACCGTGCGCGCTCCCTTCTCACGGGCGAGGCGCATGGCGGCGATCGTGTCCGCGGTCTCGCCGGACTGCGAGATGCCGATCACGAGCGTGTCTTTCGAGAGGACAGGGTTGCGATATCGCCACTCGCTCGCGATGTCCGGCTCGACGGGGATGCGCGCCCACTCCTCGATCACGTAGCGGCCGACGACGCCCGCGTGGTACGCCGTCCCGCACGCGAGGACGACGATGCGCCGCAGGTTGCGCAGCGCCTCGTCGCTGAGGCCGATCTCGTCGAGCACGAGCCGGCCGTGGCGGACGCGGTCGCCGATCGTCTCGCGCACGCCGTCGGGCTGCTCGTAGATCTCCTTGAGCATGAAGGTCTCGTAGCCCTGCTTCTCGGCCGCCTCGTAGTCCCACGGCGCCTCGAGCTCCTCGCGCTCGACGATGCCGTTCTCGACGTCGTAGAACGTGGCGCCCTCGGGCGTGATCGCCACGATCTCGCCGTCGTCGACGAGCTGCACGCGGCGCGTCTCGGAGAGGAAGGCGAGCATCGCCGAGGCGAGGAAGGTCTCGCCGTCGCCGAGGCCGACGACCAGCGGGCACTGGAGGCGGGCGGCGACGAGCAGGTTCGGGTGCTCGCGGTGGATGACGACGAACGCGAAGTGGCCCTCGAGCTCGCGGTAAGCGGCGCGCACCGCCTCGACGAGGTCGCCGTCGTAGTGGCGCTCGACGAGGTGCGCGACGACCTCGGCATCGGTCTCCGAGCTGAATGAATGGCCCTCCTTGATGAGCGACCCCTTCAGCTCGCGGAAGTTTTCGACGATCCCGTTCAGGACGACGGCCAGCTCGCTGTCCTCGCAACCGGTCAACGGGTGCGCGTTCTCCTCGCTCACGCGGCCGTGGGTCGCCCAGCGCGTATGCCCGAGCCCGGTGTTCGCGACCGAGCCGTTCGACTGCGCGGCCTGCTTCAGCTTCTCGAGATTGCCGACGGCGCGAACGTAGTCGAGTCCGTCACTCTCGAGGAGGGCGAGGCCCGCCGAGTCGTAGCCGCGGTACTCCAGGCGCTCGAGAGCCTCGACGAGGAGCGGCTTGCACGCTCTCGGCCCGACGTATCCGATGATTCCGCACACCCTGAGCTCCTTCCGCAGCGGCTCTTCAGATGATGACCTGTCTCAGTTGTTTTTGGCCCGAATCCCCCCGAAAACGTGCAAGAGCCCGATTTCCCGGCCCCGGCATCGGGGGTCAGTCAACCGAGCTCTCGACGAACGAGAGCTGCGATGCTAGCACAGATTTCCCCCGCATCCAAGCCCTTTTCCGCCTCTGCGAGCACGCGCACGACCGGCTCCGTGCCCGAGGGCCGTACGAGCACGCGACCTCGCTCCCCGAGCTCGCGGTTCACGCGCTCGACCTCGCTCGTGATCGCGAGCGTCAGCTCCTTCCCCGAGACCGGGACGTTCTCCTTCGCCTGCGGGTAGCGGCGGAGGACGGACACGGCTTCGCGAAGCGTGCGACCGCGCAGGGCGCCGCAGAGGAGCAGCGCCGCGGCGAGGCCGTCGCCGGTCACGTGGTCGCGCAGGTAGAT
>DASQWH010000197.1:0-4714 GCA_035640335.1 Gaiellaceae bacterium
GAACAAAGCGATGGCGGCACTGCCGCCGAGTCTGCGGCGCGAACGTGTCACTGCTGCTCCTCCCTCTCCCGAAAAACGACGCGGCGATATTACGCCCGTCGGCAATGCAGTGGGTGGCCGAGTGGTGAGAAGCCCGTGACGAGGCCGTTCAGGCCGGGGTCTCGGCCGCCTCGAGCAGGTCGCGCCGCAGGCCCTTGATCTCGTCCCGCAGCTTCGCCGCGTACTCGAAGCGCAGCTCCTCGGCGGCGGCGAACATCTCCTCCTCGAGCGTCACGATCAGGCGCTCGATCTCGCTCGGCGCCATCCCTTCGACCTTGCGCTCGCCGCGGCGGCGGCGACCCGGCACCGTCGGCGCCTCGAGCGAGAGGAACTCGGCGATGTCGGACACGCCCTTCTGGATCGACTCGGGCGTGATCCCGTGGTCCTCGTTGTACGCGAGCTGGACGTCGCGGCGGCGGTTCGTCTCGTCGAGCGCGCCCTTGATCGCCTCGGTCATCTTGTCGGCGTACATCAGCACCTTGCCGTTCGTGTTCCGCGCCGCACGGCCGATCGTCTGGATCAGCGCCGTTTTCCCGCGCAGGAAGCCCTCTTTGTCGGCGTCGAGGATCGCGACGAGCGACACCTCGGGCAGGTCGAGCCCCTCGCGCAGCAGGTTGACGCCGACGAGGACGTCGTACTCGCCGAGCCGCAGCTCGCGGATGATCTGGATCCGGTCGAGCGTGTCGACCTCGGAGTGCAGGTAGCGCGCCTTGACGCCCGACTCGAGCAGGTAGTCCGTCAGGTCCTCGGCCATCTTCTTCGTCAACGTCGTCACGAGCACGCGCTCGCCCGCCTCCTCGCGGCGACGGATCTCGTTCAGCAGGTCGTCGATCTGGTTCTTCGTCGCGCGCAGCTCGACCTCCGGGTCGACGATGCCCGTCGGCCGGACGAGCTGCTCACCGATCACCTTCGAGTGCCGGAGCTCGAACGGGCCGGGCGTGGCGGAGACGAAGACCATCTGCGGCACCTTGTCGAGAAACTCGTCGAAGCGCAGCGGGCGGTTGTCGAGCGCCGAGGGCAGGCGGAAGCCGAAGTCGACAAGCGTCTGCTTGCGCGAGCGGTCGCCCTCGTACATGCCGCCGAGCTGCGGCACCGTCTGGTGCGACTCGTCGATGAAGACGACGAAGTCGTCGGGGAAGTAGTCGAGGAGCGTGAACGGGTGCGAGCCCGGCGGCCGCCCCTCGAGAATGCGGGAGTAGTTCTCGATCCCCGAGGTGAAGCCGAGCTCCTTCAGCATCTCGAGGTCGTACTCGGTGCGCTGCCGCAGGCGATGCGCCTCGAGCATCTTGTGCTCCGACTCGAGCTCCTTGACGCGCTCCTCGAGCTCGTGCCGGATCTCGTCGACGGCGCGCTCGATCGTCGGGCGCGAGGTGACGTACTCGGTCGCCGGCCAGATGGCGACGTTGTCGAGCTTCGCCAGGATCTCGCCGGTGAGCGGGTCGAAGTGCGTGATCTGCTCGACCTCGTCGCCGAAGAACGAGACGCGGTAGGCCGTCTCCTGGTTGGCCGGCTGCACCTCGACGACGTCGCCCTTGACGCGGAAGCGCCCGCGCCCGAGCACGGAGTCGTTCCGCGAGTACTGGCTGTCGATCAGCTTGTGCAGGACGAGGTCGCGGTCGTGCTCCTCCCCCACCTCGAGGATGAGCACGCGCTCGCGCCACTCCTCCGGCGAGCCGAGGCCGTAGATGCACGAGACGGACGCGACGACGACGACGTCGCGGCGCGTGAAGAGCGCCGAGGTGGCGGCGAGCCGCAGGCGAGCGATGTCGTCGTTCTGGGACGAGTCCTTCTCGATGTAGAGGTCGGCCTGAGGCACGTACGCCTCGGGCTGGTAGTAGTCGTAGTAGGAGACGAAGTACTCGACCGCGTTCTGCGGGAAGAACTCGCGGAACTCGTTGCAGAGCTGCGCGGCGAGCGTCTTGTTGTGTGCGATCACGAGCGCCGGCCGCTGGACCTGCTCCATGATCCAGGCCATCGTCGCCGTCTTGCCGGTGCCGGTCGCGCCGAGCAGCGTCTGGAA
Source organism: Gaiellaceae bacterium (assembly GCA_035640335.1). GTDB lineage: Bacteria > Actinomycetota > Thermoleophilia > Gaiellales > Gaiellaceae > VAXT01. Next base: position 2,060 of record DASQWH010000197.1, read on the forward strand.
GCGCTCGCCGGACTCGAGGCTCTCGGCGAGCTTGGCGATCGCGTCAGGCTGGTCGCCCGTTGGCCGGTACGCGTCCGATGTCTTCAACGGCGCCATTTCGGGGAAGGGTACCGAGCGTGTCTCGCCCTCTTGAGCGACCGCCCTACGAGGCCTACGCCGCGATCGTCGGCGGCTTCTTCGCCGGGCTCGGAACCGTGGCCGCGCTCGCGCGGCGCTCCCCGCCGGGGACGGCCCTCGACCTGATCGCGCTCTCGGCGGCAACGTTCAAGGCATCACGGACTCTCTCACGGGAGCGGGTCGCGAGCTTCGTCCGCCAGCCGTTCGTCGAGGGCGAGGCGGAGCTCGGCGAAGAGGAGGAGCCGGCCGGCGAGGGGCTGCAGCGCGCCCTCGGCGAGCTCGTTCTCTGCACGCGCTGCGTCGGTACCTGGTCGGCCGCGGGTCTCGCCGCGACGCAGATGCTGACTCCGCGCTTCGGACGGGTGCTCGTGTGGAGCCTCGGCGCCTCGGCGGCCAACGACTTCCTGCAGGCCGCGTTCACGGCACTGTGTGCGAAGGCGAACCGGCTGGAAGCGGACGAGCAGACGAGCTGAGAGACACGGCGGCCACGCCGAGCATGCAGACCGTCTGGACGGTGGCGAAGCCGATCAGGACGGGCTCCGCGCCGAACAGCGTCAGGACGGGACCGGCGACGAGCAGCCCGAGCGGTTGCCCGACCCCCCAGATCGTCCCCGACGCCGCCATCGCCTTCGGGCGGATCGCCGCCGGGATCCGCAGCGTCCAGATCGCGTGGATCGAGGGGTTGCAGATGCCGTTGGCGATGCCGCTCGCGAGCACCGCGCCGAACATGACTGGCGCACCGACGTCGAGCGTCAGCAGCCACAGCGGCGCTGCCTGGAACGGGACCGACAGCGCGATCAGCCGCAACCCCTCGATCCGCGGCGCGAGGAAGCGATAGGAGGCGAAGTTTCCGAGCAGGGCGCCCGCGCCGAACGCGGCGAAGAGCGTGCCGGCGATCTTGGCGTCGGCCCCGAAGCGCTCGACGGTCAGCACCGGCACGGTGGCGAAGAAGGCCTGCCAGCCCGCGTCGCCGACGACGAACAGCGGGATCCACACGCGCAGTAGGGGCTCGCGGCGCAGGAAGCGCAGCCCGCCGAGGATCCCGCGCGCTTCGTCGGGCTCGGACGTGCGCGCGGACGGCGGGACGAAGAGGACGACGAGCAGGAACGAGACGACGTATGTCCCGGCGTCGACGACGAGTACGCTCGCCGCGTCCAGGATCCCGATCAGCACACCTCCGAGCGGCGGCCCAAGAAGCATCGTCGACCGGATCGCTGCCTGGAAGAGCGCCTTCGCCTTGCTCATCGTGGCCTCGTCCTCGCCGATGAGCTCGGGAAGGATCACGTTCTGCGCGGTGAAGTAAGGCGCGCCGACGGTTCCGAGGAGAAGCGCCAGCACGACGAGCTCCGGGTACACGAGGTGCCCGCTCCAGTGCAAGGCCGGCACGAGCAGCATCAGCGGTGCCCGCACGAGGTCGGCCGCCAGCATCGTCCGCCGCGAGCCGAGGCGCTGAATGAGCGGGCCGGCCGGAAGCCCGGCGAGTGCAAAGCCGACCAGCTCGGCAGCCATCACGCCCGTCATGCGCGCCGGCGAATCGGTCGTGATGAGAACGAACCAGGGCAGGGCGAGCCAGGTCATCTGCATGCCGGTGGTCGAGATGACCTCGGCCGCGAGGAGTGCCCGGAGCGGGCCGCTGCGGAGCACCGACGTCTCCATCAGGCGGCCTCCGCGATCGCGCGCATACGCGGGATCGGCGAGAAGACGAGCCAGACGACGCCCAGCAGTGCACCGGTAGCGCCGATCCAGATCGCCGCGTGCAGCCCCAGGGCGGTGCCCAGCGCGCCGCCGAGCAGCGCGCCGATCGGCCGGATGCCCATGTTCACGAAGCGGAAGCTGCCGACGACCCGCGAGCGGATGCGGTGCGGCGTCCGCAGCAGGCCGATGCTGCTGCCGTTGACGTCGAGGATCATCACGCCGACCGACGACAGGAACTCCGCGGTCGCCAGCATCGCGGCGATCACGGGCTCGGGCCCGGCCGCTAATGGCACGAGCACGAGCGGGAGCGGGAAGAGAACCGCGCCGACGGAGAAGGCGCGGCCGATGCCGAGCAGCCGCTCGAGCCGCACGGCGACGAGCGAGCCGACGATGCCCCCGACGGCGCCCGCTCCGAGCGCCAGGCCGAGGACGCCGGGGCTCACGCCGAGCTCCTTCGTCGCGAAGAGGACGAAGATCGCCCAGAAGACGAAGTTGAAGAGGTTGATCGTCGCCACGCACGCGAGCGCGGGACCGATGACCTCGTCGCGGACGGTGAAGCGCAGACCAGAGCGGAGGCTCGCGAGGACGCTTTCCTGAGCGTCCTCCTCGACGGACGGCTCCGGTGCACGGATGCGGCGCAGGAAGAGCGCCGAGCCCAGGAAGGAGAACGCGTCGAGCAGCAGCGTCACCGGCGCCGTCAGCAGCTGGACGAGAAAGCCCGCGACCGAAGGCCCGACGACGAACGAGAGCGCGCGGCTCAGACTGAGCTTGCTGTTCGCCTCGACGACGTCATCGCGCGGAACGACGCTGATCAGCAGCGTCGCCCAGCTGATGTCGAACATG
>DASQWH010000198.1:0-2534 GCA_035640335.1 Gaiellaceae bacterium
ACCGAACTGCGCCGAAACAAAAACGAGCGCCCTAGGCGCTCGGCTTGACCTGTGCGAAGACCCGGAACGTCGGTTCCCCGACCGGGAGCTCGTAGAACTCCGGGTTGAGGCAGCCGAGCTCGTCCTCGCGGCCCTCGTAGCACGAGTCGACCTCGACCCGGCACATCGGCAACGGCCGCCGGTTCGCACGCACAGCCCCGAACTCGCCGCGCTTCTCCGCCTCGAGCAGGAGCACGAGGTCGATCTCGACGCCGAACACCTTCTGCATGCAGCCGACGTACGTCCGCCCGACCTCCTCGAACGAGTAGAGAAACGGGCAGCCGCGCTCGACGCATGCGGACGGGTACACCACCTTGTCGCAATGAACATCGCACCGCCGGCACTCGACCTCGTCCTGTGGATGGAGAGGGAGCTCCTCGACGTCGGCTACGACACGCCGCATGTGGGAATTGTGGGTGCGCCAGGGGCCGGCCGCAAGACTTGACAACGCCGCCGGAAAATGCTTGGTCGCGCGTCAGCCTCGCAACCGGTCGGCGATGTTGAGCACGTCCATCTGCGTGAAGGCGAGGTGGTCGGGCTCGCCGCCGTCCGGGTGCTCGTCGGCGCGGAACCAGAGCGCCTGTACCGTCGTCATGCCGACTTCGCCGGCCCCGCGGATGTCTTCGTACAGGCGATCGCCGACGAAGAGCGCCTCGTTCGCGTGCACGCCGAGCGCCTCGAGCGCGCGCTCGAAGATCGCGGGATGCGGCTTGCGCTTGCCGAGCTCGGACGAGAAGACGGCGAAGTCGACGCGCTCGGCGATCCCGAGCTGCTCGAGATCGCGGTGCAGCAGCCAGCCGGGGTCGAACGCGTTCGAGACGACGCCGAGTCGCAGCCCCCGCCCGCGCAGCGACTCGAGCAGGGCGTGTGTCGTCGCGCCCAGGACGCGCGAGGGCGCCCACGCCGAGTGCTCGGCGTCGAGGAAGCGACCGAGCTCCTCGTCCGAGACCTCGATCCCAAAATAACCGAGCGCCTCGCGCACGAGGCCCGGGTACTCGATCTCGTCGAGCGTGCCGGGCATCCAGAAGAGCGGCATATAGCGCTCGCGGAAGTGGGCCGTGTACGCCTCGAGCTCGGGAAGGCCGTCGCGTTCGATCGCTTCGAGGCCCGCGCGCGCCCCGGCTTCGACGAGCTCCTCGTCGTACCCAAACTGCATGAGAGTGTCGCCCCAATCGAATAGGACGGCGCGCAGCACTCAAGGCACCTCCGCGTGTGCCGCCTTCGAGGCACAGAGTCTGGCCGGAGCCGGGCCCTGCCCGCCGGGAGGCCGAGAGCCGTTGGCCCGTGCCGAGGCGTGAAGGAGGGGGCGCACGAGGGAACCACGGGTTCCCCCGTGGCACTCGCCCCAGTCGAAGAGAACGGCCTTCAACACGGGCGGTAGGCTAGCCGCGTGGCGCGGAAGATCCTCTGGGCGTCTCTCGCGCTGGCCCCACTCACCGTCCTCGTCGACCTCGCTTTCCACCCAGGCGACGTCGCGCTGTTCGTGCTCGCGTCGATTGCCCTCGTCCCGCTCGCCTGGCTGATCGGCGAGGCGACCGAGCAGGCGTCGCACCATACCGGCCCTGGGATCGGCGGCTTCCTCAATGCCACGTTCGGCAACGCGCCCGAGCTGATCATCTCGCTGTTCGCGATCGCTGACGGGCTGACCGAGGTCGTGCGGGGCTCGCTCACGGGGAGCGTGGTCGGAAACCTGCTGCTCGTCCTCGGGTTCTCGCTGCTCTTCGGTGGGCGCGGCGCCGTCGACCGCGAGTCGAGCATCACCTCGCTCGTCCTCGTCGCCGTCGCGACGCTGCTCTTCCTGGTGCCGTCGATTCCCGGCTGGTCGGGCGACCCGGAGCGGCGGTCGCTGGCCTACGTGTCGTTGCCCGTCTCGATCCTGCTGCTCGTCGTCTACGTGGCGGTGACGTGGATCTCGCTGCGTCGCCATCGCACGCTCCACGCCGGGATGGCCCCGGGCGTCGAGGCGTGGTCGTTGAAGATGTCGGTCGCCGTGCTCGCCGTCGCGACGGTCCTGACGGCCCTGATCGCCGAGATCCTCGTCGGCTCGATCGAGACCTTCGCGCACGAGGCCGGCCTCACCGACTTCTTCGTCGCGGCCGTCATCGTGGCGATCGTCGGCAACGCCGCCGAGCACGGCGGCGCCGTCGTCGTCGCGTACCGCGGCAACGTGAGGCTCGCGGCCGAGATCGCACTCGCGTCGAGCGCGCAGGTCGCGGTTTTCCTCATTCCCGCGGTCGCGCTCCTCGCGTGGGCCATCGAGCCGCTCTCGCTGGCGTTCCGTCCGGTCGAGCTCGTGGTCGTCGGGCTCGCGACCGTCGTCGCGGCGGCCCTGCTCGCCGACGGGCGCTCGAGCCGCGCGCACGGCGTGGTCCTGATCGCGGCCTACTGCGCCGCCGCGGTCGCGTTCTTCGTCGCAGGCGACCGCTAGCTCTTAGCCGACGCGGGCCGGGACGCCGAGCGCGCGCGGGATCGCCTCGCCTGCCCGCTCGATGTCG
>DASQWH010000199.1:0-2609 GCA_035640335.1 Gaiellaceae bacterium
CAGCCGGTCGTCGGCCATGAACATGTGCTCGGTGCGGCAGAGGCCGATGCCCTGCGCGCCGAACTCGCGCGCCTTGGCCGCGTCCTCGGGCGTGTCCGCGTTGGCCCGCACCTGCAGCCGGCGCAGCCCGTCGGCCCAGCCAAGGATCGTCTCGAAGTCCTCGTTGATCTGCGGTGGGACGAGGTCGACGGCCCCGATGATCACGGTCCCGTTGCCGCCGTCGATCGTGATCACGTCGCCCTCGGCTAGGTCATGGCCGTTCAGCGACGCCTTGCGAGCCTTGACGTCGACGGACAGGGCCTCGCAGCCCGCGACGCACGGCTTGCCCATGCCGCGCGCGACGACAGCGGCGTGCGAGGTCATGCCCCCGTGCGCGGTCAGGATCCCCTCGGCGGCGATCATCCCGTGGATGTCGTCCGGCGTCGTCTCCCAGCGGACGAGGATGACGCTCTCGCCGTTCTCACCCTGCTCGGCGGCCGTGTCGGCGTCGAACACGACCTTGCCGGACGCAGCTCCCGGAGACGCGTTGAGACCTTTCGCTGCGACCTCGAAGTCGGCCTTCGGGTCGATCATCGGGTGCAGGAGCTGGTCGAGCTGGCCGGCGTCGATGCGCGCGACGGCGTCCTCCTTCGTGATCAGGCCCTCGTCGACCATGTCCACCGCGCCCTTCAGCGCAGCGGCGGCCGTGCGCTTCGCCGTCCGCGTCTGCAGTAGGTAGAGCCGGCCGTCCTCGATCGTGAACTCGATGTCCTGCATGTCTCGGTAGTGCTGCTCGAGGCGGCCCATCGTGTCGACGAGCTGGTCGAACGCCTCGGGCAGGAGGTCGTTCATCCGCTCGATCGGCTCGGGTGTGCGAATGCCCGCGACGACGTCCTCGCCTTGCGCGTCGACGAGAAACTCTCCGTAGAGGCCGCGCTCGCCGGTCGAGGGATCGCGCGTGAACGCGACGCCCGTCGCCGACCGCTCGCCCTTGTTGCCGAAGACCATCTGCACGACGTTGACCGCGGTGCCGAGGTCGTCCGGGATGTGGTGGGCGCGCCGGTAGACCTGCGCCCGCGGCGTGTTCCACGAGTCGAAGACGGCCCGCACCGCGCGCCCGAGCTGCTCGCGGGCGTCCTGCGGGAACTCGTTGCCGGTCTCCTCGGAATAGATCTGCTTGTACGTGCCGATCAGCTCGGCGAGGTCGTCCGCCGAGAGGTCGACGTCCTGCTTCGCGCCGCGATCTTCCTTCAGCTTCGTGAGCACGTCCTCGAAGCGATGACCGGCGATGCCGTCGACGACCTCGCCGTACATCTGGATCAGCCGCCGGTAGGAATCGTTCGCGAAGCGCGCGTTGCCGGTCGTCCGCGCCAGTCCGTCCACGGCGTCGTCGTTCAGGCCGAGGTTGAGGATCGTGTCCATCATCCCGGGCATCGAGACCGCGGCTCCCGACCGCACGGAGACGAGTAGCGGATCCTCGCTGTCGCCGAAGGGCTTGCCGGTCTTCTCCTCGAGCGCGCGGATGTGGGCTTCGATCTCGTCCTCGAGCCCGTCCGGAAGCTCGCTCTCGGCGGCCATGTACGCGCGGCACGCGTCGGTCGTGATGGTGAAGCCGGCCGGGACCGGAATGCCGAGCTGCGTCATCTCCGCGAGGCCGACGCCCTTACCGCCGAGGAGCTCGCGGCCGCCTTTCGACGGGTCGTCGAAGTCGTAGACGTATCGCGTAGCCGTCGTGGCCATAGCCGAATCTTCCCACAGGGCGAGCCGCAATACTCCCGCTCGTGGCCGAAAAAGACGTGACGCTGACGAGCGGCGACCGCGTCCTCTTCCCCGAGGACGGGATCACGAAGCGCGACCTGTTCGAGTACTACGGCGAGGTCGCTCCGGTGCTCGTGCCGCACCTGAAGAACCGGCCGTTCACGATGAAGCGCTGGCGCGGCGGCATTCGCTACGGGTCGTTCTTCCAGAAACAGGCGCCCCAGGGCAAGCCGTCGTGGGTGAAGACGCGACGCTTCCGGACGCATCCGCGGGAGGGCGGGTCACGGCTCGTCGACTTCGTCCTCGTCAACGATCGGCGGACGCTGCTCTGGACGGTGCAGATGCACTGCATCGACATGAACGCGTGGTACTCGCGCGTCGACAAGCCCGGCCGGCCCGAGTTCGTGCTCTTCGACCTCGACCCGCCCGACGGCGGTGCAGGCGGACGCACGGGCAAAGCCCGCACGTCCTCGAAACGGCATCCGCAAGCGGATGCCTGGAACCTGGCGATCGAGGTCGCCCACCTCGTGCGCGAGCGCCTCCAGGAGCTCGAGCTCGAGTCGCTAGTGAAGACGAGCGGGTCGACCGGCATCCACGTGCTCGTGCCGATCGCGCGCCGCTACGGGTTCGACGAGACGTACGAGTTCGCGGAGCTCCTCACGCGCGGCCTCGCGGACGAGCACCCGGGCATGCTGACGGCCGAGTGGCTGAAGAAGAAGCGGCGCGGGGTGCTCGTCGACCACCGGCAGAACGGCTGGGGCAAGACGATCGCGTCGGTCTACTCAGTGCGCCCGCGGCCCGGCGCGCCCGTGTCGACGCCGCTTCGGTGGGAAGAGCTGACGCCTGACCTCGACTTTCGGAACTTCACGATG
>DASQWH010000200.1:0-2088 GCA_035640335.1 Gaiellaceae bacterium
CCGACGACGATCAGGTCGGCGCGGTGGTTCTTCGACTCCTGGACGATCGCCTCGCCGATCGAGCGGGCGCGAACGAGCTCGGCCTGGACGTTGACGCCGTGCTCGGAGGCGAGCAGCCTCGCCTCCGCGAGCGACGCGAACGCGCGCTCCTCCGCATCGTCCATCGGGGCGTCGAGCGGCTTGTCGAGCGGCACCGAGACGACGTGGATGGCGACGAGGGCGCAGCTCTGCTCCTCGGCGAGCTTGATGGCCGTCGCGAGGACCTCCTCGCCGATTAGGCCCAGCTTCATCGGGACGAGGATTCGCTCGTAGGCGCCTTCCGGCGCCGGCACGAGGTCGGCCTCGGCCGGGACGACGCGGCCGAGGATCGGCTCCCCCCGCGACCAGCGGGTGCCGATGTAGATCAGCCCTCCCGCGAGGAGCCAGAGCGGGCCGGCGATTCGCGTCGCGTCGTGCGTCGCCAGCGCGAGGATCCAGATCGTGAAGGTGAGCGGTGCGCCGAGGAGCGCCGGGACCGGCACCTCCACGCCGCGGATGCGCACGTTCAGGGCCGCCCGGAACGGACGCTTGAGCTCGGGCTCCGAGAAGCGAAGCTTGATGACGGCGAGCTGCGCCGCCGTGAACGCGAACAGGACGCCGAAGCTGAAGAGCCCGGCGAGGAACTTCACCGCCTCGGTCGGGATGAAGTGACCGATGACGAGCAGCGACGCGGCGATCAGCGCCGAGCCGACGATCGCCGGCGGCGCGATCAGCGTCCTCCGGTTCAGCGTCCCGAAGGCGTGCGGGATCATGTCGTGCTGGCCGAGTGAGTAGGCGAGACGACCGGCGCCGGAGATGGACGTGGTCACGGCGGTCAGGAGGACGAGCGCACCGGTCAGCCCGATGACGACGCGGAGGATGTCCGCGGGCAACGCCGGGAGCGGGTCCTCGAGGGCGGCGGCGATCCCGACGAGCGGGGCGCGGAGCCACTCCGTCCCGAGGGTTCTCCCGCCGGGATACGCCGACACCGCGACGAGTCCGAGCGCGAACGAGACGGCCATCGCAGCGCCGATCCCGACGAAGAGGCTGCGCGGAAGCGTCCGGCCCGGCTCGCGCGTCTCGGCCGCCAGATTGGCGACCGTCTCGAGGCCCGTGTAGGCGAGCATCGCCAGCGGCAGCGCGAAGGCGATCGCGCTCCACGTCGGCGCCGTTCCGAGGTCGGTGCCGACGTCGAGCGCATCCGTCGAGAAGAGCATCACGAAGCCGAGGACGATCAACAGGAGCTGCGACGCGATCGCGACACCGGCGACGACGATCGCCGCGCGGTAGAGCTTCGTGCGACGGACGAGTCGAAGTGCGCCGACCCCGAGGATGACGAGGACGCCGACGACCGTGTCCCACGGCTCGTCCGTCAACCCCTCCCAGCCGGTCGCGTGGCCGAAGTAGTGCGGGACGAAGAGGCCCGCGAGCGCCATCACGATCACGTAGTCGAGGACGAGGGCCCAGCCGGTGATGAACCCGAGGGGGTCGTTGAACGCGCGGCGGACGAACGTCGCTGCCCCGCCGGTCTCCGGGATCGCCGCCGTGCCCTCCGCGTACGAGAGCGCCACGAGCAGGAAGAGGATGCCGACGGCGAGCAGCACCCAGGGCGTGAACCCGAGCGCGTAGAACGCGACGACCCCGAGCGCGAAATAGAGCGAAGAGGCGATTTCGCCGTACGCGACCGCAGCCAGCGACGGAACGTCGAGAGCGCGCTGCAGTCCTGGAAGCTTCCTTGCCACGTCAGAGGTGCCTGGTGCTCCGCTGAAGGTACAGCCGCAGGGCTCCGGCGAGAACGAGGAGCGCGCCGAGGAGGAGGCCGAGGCCGCCGCCGACCCCGGCGGCCACCGTCCGGACGATGACGATCAGGCCGAGGACGACGAGGAGCCAGGCAAGCGCAACCGTCATGCAGCCTGGCGGCCGGCGGCAATGACGACCCGGGACGGGCTGTGCTTCAGGACGTAGTCGACCGTCCGGCCGAAGATCCGGCCGCGTCGCGGCGCGCGCTTGCGCCGCGCTCCGAGGATGACGAGCTCGGCGTTGCGGTGATCGGCGTCCGCGACGATCTCC
>DASQWH010000201.1:0-9105 GCA_035640335.1 Gaiellaceae bacterium
CTGACCCCGCACAGGTACCGGTCGACCGGGCGGCCGTCCGTGCCGATGATCGAGCCGACGTCGACGAGCGTCCGGTCCGAGCGCTCCCACTCGTTCATGGCCGGGTTGAGCGCGGTGACGTGAAAAGGCACCTGCTTCAGCATCGCCGGCGCGCGCGCATCCTGGAGGGTCAGCGTCGGCCCGAAGACGTGCGTGTTCGAGACGGCGGCGACGGTGAGTGCCTCGACGGCGGTGCCGGGGGAGCCGACGGTCCCCATCCCGAATTCGTCGCGCGAGTTGCCGGCGGCGATCACGGGCAGCACGCCGGCGGCGGCCACGTTGTTCGTCGTCTCGATCATGGCGTCCGTCGACGGTTCGCTCTCGGAGCTGCCCCCCGAGAGGTTGATCACGTCCATGCCATCGCGGACGGCGGCCTCGAACGCGGCAACGATCTCGGGCGTGTTTGCCACGTTGCCGATCGGCGTCGGCACGTTGAAGATCCGGTAGTTGCCGATGTAGGCGCGCGGCGCGACGCCCGTCAGGTTCGCGACCGGCGCGTGGCTTCGTCCACCCGGCGAGAACGTTCCGGAGTTGCCGGCGGCGATGCCCGCGACGTGCGTGCCGTGGAACGAGGCTGAGCGGTCGAGCGGCAGGCGCCCGCGGCGGCCCGAGCCGGGGCCGGGGAAGGCCCGCGCGACGATCACCTTCGGCGTCGTGAACCTCGCCGCCCCCTTCGGGTACCCGGGCGGATATGCGTAGCCCGCGGCCGCGAAGAACGGGTGGCTCTGGTCGACGCCGTCGTCGACGACGGCGATCTTGACCCCGTCACCGCGCGCACCGGTAGCCGCCCAGAGGGCCGGCGCGCCCGTCAGCGCCGCGCTCTCGTTCGTCGAGAGCCGGTACCGGACGCTCGGATAGATGCGCTGCACGAAGGAGAGGCGCGTGAGCGTCGTCAGGCGCGTCGCCGGGAGCTCGACGGTGAGGCCGTTGAGCACGACCTGGAAGCGCCGCGACACCCGCGCGGAGGGGATCGCGTGCTGAAGCGAGCGGACCGCGGCGGCCTGCACGCGCTGCAGCGAGGCGAGGTACCGGCGCGACGAGCGGCTCGCGATGTCGAGCTGCGCTCCGCCGCTTCTCGCCGTCAGGCCGGGGCCGCGCGCGACCGCGAGCGGCGGCTGCCGCAGCGTGACGATGACGCGGACTCGGCCCTGCGCCTGCCCCGCAGGAATGTCCAGCGTCCCGTGCCGCACGAGCGGCAAGGTGCGGTCGCCGAAGTGCCTGCGGACCGGCTGCAGCGCGGACGAAGCGGAGGCTGCCGTGGCGAGCGCCGCGACGAGGGCGAGCGGAAGGGCGAGGCGGCGCAACGCGCGACTCAGAGTAGCCGACGCGCAGAACGCCTTAGGATCGACTCGTGGCCGGCGATCGCTTCACAGGCAAGCGCGGGCTGGTGCTCGGCGTGGCGAACAAGCGGTCGATCGCCTGGGCGATCGCGAAGCGGCTCGCCGACGAGGGCGCGGAGCTCGCCTTCACGTTCCAGGGCGAGCGCATCGAGAAGTCCGTTCGGGAGCTGGCAGAGAGCGTGTCGAGCCCGCTGATCACCGAGTGCGACGTGCGCTCCGACGACGACGTCGCGCGCCTCTTTCGCGAGGTCGGCGACGCTTTCGACGGCGGCCTCGACCTGCTCGTGCACTCGGTCGCCTTCGCCGCAGCCGAGGATCTCGAGGGGCGTTTCACCGACACGCCGCGCGACCGCTTCTGGCTCGCGCTCGACGTCAGCGCGTACTCGCTCGTGGCTTGCGCGCGCGCGGCGGAGCCGCTCATGGACGCGCGCGGCGGCGGCTCGATCATGACGATGACGTACCTCGGCGGCGAACGGGCCGTGCCGCACTACAACGTCATGGGCGTGGCGAAAGCGGCGCTCGACGCCTCGCTCCGCTACCTCGCCTGGGATCTGGGTCAGAAGAACATCCGCATCAACGCCGTCTCGGCGGGCCCGGTGCGGACGCTGGCCGCACGGTCGATCGCCGGCTTCCCGACGATGGAGGCGATCGTCGAGGAGCGTGCGCCGCTCCACCGGCACATCGACGCCGACGACGTCGGCGCCGCGGCCGCGTACCTCCTCTCGGACGAGGCGGACAACGTGACCGGGACGACGCTGTACGTCGACTCCGGCTACCACGCGATGGGCATGTAGATGGGCCCAGTAGTCCTGCGGTTGTTGGCTCAACCATGCGGATTCGTCGGCTGTAGTCGGTTGTCGGCTCCGCCCTGGTGTGGACCCGGTGATAACACGAATCCGTCGTCGAATTAGTCAGCAAGTCACACCGCACTGCAGTCCAGGACGGGGTTGGCATCGCACCTCCGCCCTCAGTGCGCGGTCCTTCGACGACCCCGCTTTACCACCTGACGACTTCGCCCGGTAGCCGCGCGCGTGCGTTCTGCGCGGAAGGCGCCTAGACTCGATTCGTGCCGACATGCACGAGCTGCGGGGTCGACAACCCCGAGCAGGCGCGCTTCTGTATGGCGTGCGCGACGCCGCTCGTCGCCGCGGAGGCGGCCGAGGGGTTTCGCAAGACGGTCACGATTCTGTTCTCGGACGTCGTCGGCTCGACGGCGCTCGCGGAGCAGTTCGACCCGGAGACCCTCTCGGACGTCATGACGGACTACTTCCGTGCGATGCGGCCCGTCATCGAGCGCCACGGCGGCACCGTGGCGAAGTTCCTCGGTGATGCGATTATGGCCGTCTTCGGCCTTCGGCGAGTGCACGAGGACGATGCCCTGCGTGCGGTGAAGGCGGCACTCGATATGAGGACGACGCTCGCAGAGCTGAACTCACGGCTCGAGGAGCGCTGGCAGGTGACGATCGCAACGCGTACCGGAGTGAACACCGGGCCGGTTGCGGGCACCGGCCTCGTGCCCGACCAGAATTTCGTGGCTGGCGACACCGCCAACACGGCCGCGCGGCTGCAGACGAGCGCCGGCCCGAACGAGATCCTGCTCGGCCGGCAGACGTACGGGCTGGTCCGCCATGCCGTGGACGTCGAGCTCCTGCCGCCCCTCGAGGCGAAGGGCAAGACGGCGCCGCTCACCGTCTATCGGCTCCTGCGCGTCCGGCCGGACGGAGAGGCCGTCCCGCGGCGGCTGGAGCGGCCGCTGATCGGCCGTGCGAGCGAGCTTGCGGAGCTCGAGTCGGCTTTCCGCCGCTGTGTCGATGACCGCCGCTGCGGTCTCGTCACGCTGGTCGGCGCGCCAGGCATCGGCAAGTCGCGGTTGACGCGCGAGCTCGTCCACCTGGTCCAGACCAAAGCGACCGTTCTCGAAGGCCGCTGCCTCCCGTACGGCGAGGCGATCACGTACTGGCCGCTCGCCGAGATGGTCAGGCGGGCGGCGACGGTCGAAGAGGAGGACGGGGTCCGCGAGACGCTGGCGAAGGTCGAGGTGCTCGCCGGCGATGCCGGCGTGGCCATGCGCGTCGCGGGTCTGATCGGCGTTGCCGGGGCGCGGACTCCTCCGGGCGAGGGACCGTGGGCGGTGCGTCGGCTGTTCGAGCACATCGCGGCGGAGCGACCGCTCGTCGTCGTCTTCGACGACCTCCAGTGGGCGGAGGCGGAGCTCCTGGAGCTCGTCGAGCATGTAGCCGCGAACGTCCGGGAGGCGCCGGTCCTCATCGTGTGCCTCGCGCGGCCGGAGTTCCTGGAGTCGGAACGGGACTGGCCGGAACCGATCACCATCGAGTCGCTCGCGACCGCCGACTCGAACCGGCTCGTCTCCGGGCTTCTCGAAGAAGGCGTTGTGGACGCGGAGGTTCAGGCGTACGTCACGCGAGCCACGGAGGGCAACCCGCTGTTCTGTGAGCACCTCGTCGCGATGCTCGTCGAGCAGGGCGTGCTCATGATCGAGGACGGACGCTGGACGGCACGTGCCGAGCTCAGCGACGTCACGGTTCCACTGAGCGTCCATGCTCTGCTCGCCGCACGCCTCGATCGGCTGCCGGAAGACGAGCGCTCGGTCATCGGTCGCGCGGCCGTCGTCGGGCAGGTGTTTCCCGTCGGCGCGATCGAGACGCTCGTGCCGGACAGCCTGCGGCGGCCGCTTCCGTCGTTGCTCGCGGCTCTCGAGCGTAAGGAGCTGATCGGGCGAACGGTCTCGGACCTCGGCGTCGAGGAGGCATTCGGGTTCCGACACCTCCTCGTTCGGGACGTCGCGTACGAGAGCGTGACGAAGGCGGACCGAGCCGACTTCCACGAGCAGGTCGCGGACTGGCTCGAGGAGACGGCGGGCGACCGTACCTCGGAGTACGGCGAGATCATCGCCCACCACGTCGAGCAGGCCCACCGCCACCGCGTCGACCTCCGCCGGCTCGACGACCGCGCCCGGGCGCTGGGAGACCGTGCAGCCACCCTGTTCGCCGATGCCGCGGCGAGGGCGTGGCACGACCGCGAGGACGCGTCGGCAGCCGTGCGGCTCTACACGCGAGCTCGCGGATTGCTCGCAGACGACGACTCGCGCAGGCCGGTGCTCCTCGCCAACCTGGGGTGGGCGCTCGTCATGTGCGCCCGCTACCCGGAGGCGCAGGACCTCATCGAAGAGGCCGTCGTCGCGGCCGATCGCGCAGGAGACGAAAGGGCGGCGGCGCTCGCGGCAATTTCCCGCCTGCGCCTTCGTATCTCGATCGACCCGCTGGTGGACTACCACGCACTCGAGACCGAGGCGAGTCGTGCGGCGCAGGTGCTGGAGTCGGTCGGCGACGACCTGGCGGCGGCGCGCGCGTGGCGCCTCGCAATCTACGGCCCGTTCACGCGCGGCGAGATGACGAGGACGCAAATGCTATTGAAGAAGGCGCTCGACCGGGCGGTACGCGTCGGCGACCCTCTCCAGGCGGTCGACCGCGCGAAGCTCGTGATGCCGCTCGTCTGGGGGCCGACGCCCGCGAGCGAGGTAGTCCGTGTCGCGGAGGAAACGCTCGCCGAGGTGCGGGGGCACCCGTCGGCCGAAGCGATCACTCTCTCGCGGCTGGCATACGCGCACGAGATGCTCGGCAACGAGGACCTCGCCGACGAGCTCCTCGAGCAGGCGCGCGCACGTCTCCGGGAGCTGGGGCAGGACAAAACGCTCGGCAACGTCGGCCGCCTCCACCTGCTCGCCGTGCGCCGAGGCTGGGCTGCTGCCGAGCCGGACCTTCGAGCGTACTACGAGGCGATCGCGGGGCGCCGCGACACGAACTTCATCGCGAGCGTCGCGGCCTTTCTGGCCCGCGCCCTCGTCGAGCTCGGCCGCGCCGAGGAGGCCAAGCGCTTGACTCACGTGAGCGAGGACGCCTCCGCCGCCGACGATGTCGAGGCGCAGATCCACTGGCGCGGCGCTCGGGCGCTCGTGCTTGCCGGCGCGGGCCGGATAGCCGAGGGGGAGTCGCTCGTTCGCGAGGCGTTCGCGATCGGCGAGCGGACCGACCGCCCGGACCTCCGCGCCCAGGTCCAGGTCGACCTGTTCGAAGTGCTTCGTCTGGACGGCCGCCTGGAAGAGGCCCGAGCGGCCAGCGAGGAGGCGCTCCGTCTCTATCGTGAGAAAGAGATCCGGCCCCTCGCGGCACGGGTCGAGAAGGCGCTCGCCGAGCTCGCGACGCGCGTTCGGCGTGGCTCTGGCGTGTCAGCTGCGTCCGACTAGTGCAGCTCGAGGTTGGAGGCTAACGAGACGCTCCTCGGCCTCTGAGCGCGCAGGGACGTCGCTGCGGCTGCCGACGCATGCCTGCGTTATCGCTCACGCGATGGGCATGTAGTAGATGCCGGCCGCGCCTCGAACGGATCGAGGCGCGGCCTGCATCCGAGTGAGTCGCTACGGCCTGCGCGCAGCCACGTAGATGTCGGACATGCCCTCCGGCCCCGGCGCGCGTCCGAAGAGGAGCGTTCGGGCCAGCCACGAGAGGGACGGACGCGTCTCGCCCGCGGCCGTGTTCACCGCCGGGCCGAGGTTGACGGGCGTCGACCACGGGCCGTGCGGGGTTTGCCGGGTCGAGGCCCAGATGTCCTGGCCGCCGAGCGTGCCCGCCCGATTGGAGGAAAAGACGACCTCGCGTCCGTCTTTGCGCACGTTCGGCTGGATGTCGTTCGCCGTCGGGTGGTTGAGCTCAACGACCGGCTCCGCAGGGCCGAACTCCGATCCGACGACCCCGTGGCTGACGTAGATGTCGCCGGGGACGGCGCCGGAGCCGCGCGAGAAATACAGCGATGCGTTTCCGCCCGCCTTGATGTACGACGGCCCCTGCTCGTCGAGCGGACTGTTCGGGCCGTCCGGGGCGCAGGCGAGATGCTGCGGCTCTGTCCACTGCCCCCCGGCGTTGCGCGTGAAGTAGATGTCGCCGAGCCCGCAACTACCGGCGAGCGCTTCCCTGCTCACGAAGAACAGGCCGTCCCCGCGGATAGGCGTCGGGCAGAAGTCGTCGGCGGCCGAGTTGACCGGCTCGCCCAGGTTGTCCGGCGCCCCCCAGGGGTCGTGCCTGCTTGCCCGGTGGGCGACCCAGATGTCGAGCAGGCCCACGCCGCCTGGGCGGTTCGAGGCCATGTACAGGCTGAGGCCGTCCGGGGACTGCATGGGGCAGCCGTCGAGAAACGGCGTGTTCAGCTCCGTGCTGTTGCCGTCGATCTCGTCGATCTTCTGTGCCGTGCTCCAGTCGGAGAAATGCGATCCAGCGACGGCCGTGACCGCCGCTGTCGCTGCGATGAGAGCCGCGAAGGCGAATGCCGCCGCGACCAGAAGCTTGATCCGCATGAGCTGCTCCTTCCGTTCCATCGTTTGCGGAGCGAGCGTGCAGCCCGGCGGTTGTCGTTCGGCTGCAAGTGAGTAAAAGTTGGTTGCAGTCGGTACTGCGGTCAGCGGCGCACCTCGCCGCGGGGAGGGGTGGAACAGGCGGATACGGATTTCCGGATCCTCGGGCCTCTGGAGGTGGCTCACGGAGACCGGCGGGTAGAGCTCGGCGGACGGAAGCAGCGTGCGCTCCTTGCGATCCTGCTGCTCCGCGCAAACGAGGTCGTCTCCGCCGACACGCTGATCGACGAGCTCTGGGGGCACACGCCTCCACCGACCGCCACCAAGACGCTGCGCGCTCACGTCTCCCGGCTGCGCAAAGCGCTCGACGGCGACGCGGGGCTGCTCGAAACGCGCGGCCACGGCTATCTCCTCAAGATCGAGCCGGCGCAGCTCGACGCCGAGCGGTTCCAACGGCTCCTCGAGGACGGTCGGCGCGCTCTCGCCCGCCGAGAGGCTGAGTCCGCGGTGGCGAAGCTCGACGCGGCGCTTGCGCTCTGGCGCGGCCCGGCGCTCGCGGACTTCGCCTACGACTCGTTCGCGCGGGGTGAGATCGAGCGGCTCGAGGAACTCCGCCTGAGCGCGGTCGAGGAGCGAATCGACGCCGAGCTTGCGCTCGGACGCCACGGCGAGGTCGTCGCCGAGCTGGAGACGCTCGTCGCGCGGCACCCGCTTCGCGAGCGCCTGCGCGGCCAGCTCATGGTCGCGCTCTATCGCTCCGACCGCCAGGCCGAGGCGCTCGACGTCTACCAGCGGGGCCGCCGCGCTCTGGCCGAGGAGCTCGGGCTCCAGCCGAGTGAGGCGCTGCAACAGCTCGAGCGCCAGATCCTCGAGCATGATCCGGTGCTTGCGGCGCCGGCTCGCGCCGAACGGCCCCTCGCACGGGCGCCGGTGCGGACTCGCCTGCGTGGAGTCGTCCTTGCCGGGAGCCTCGCGCTCGCGGCCGTCCTGGGCGCCGCCCTCTTCCAGCTCACGCGCGACGGCACCGACGCCGCGACTCAGGGCACCGATCTGAGCGCTGTGGGAGTCCTGGATGCGGGAAAGCACGAAGTTCGCGACAGGATCCCGCTCGGCGCCGCTCCGTCCACCGTCGCGACGCCGCCGACGGCGATCGCGGCCGGTCTTGGCTTTGTCTGGGCCGCAAGCGCGGACTCGAGCTCGGTCGTCGTCGTCGATCCGACGACGAAGACGGTGCGCGACACGATCGCGGTCGAGAGCGCTCCCGGCGGTATTGCGATCGGCGGCGGCTGGGTTTGGGTGACGAACAGCCTGACGGGCACCGTCTCGCAGATCAGCCCGCAGACGCTGTCCGTCGTCCAGACGGTTCCTGTTGGTAACGGCCCGACCGGAATCGCGGCCGGAAACGGCCAGGTGTGGGTCGCCAACACCAGCGATCACACCGTCAGCAAGCTCCGCGCGAGGGACGGCAAGCCGCTCGGGACCTTCCCCGCGGGACCCGATCCTGGGGCGGTCGCGCTCGGGGAAGGCGCGCTCTGGGTTGCCTCGAAGTTGTCCGCCGCCGTCGTCAAGGTCAGCCCGAAAAGCGGCGAGGTGCTCGATCGCATTGCCGTGGGCCACGGGCCTGCCGGAGTGGCTGTTGGCGCGGGCTCGGTCTGGGTCGCGAACAGCCTCTCGGGGACCGTGTCGCGGCTCGACCCGCGGACCGGCGACGTGCGCGGCACCGTCGAGATCGGTCCGAGCGCCGACGCCGTTGCCATCGCGAGCGGCGACGTCTGGGTGGCCAGCGGGCTGGGCAGAGCGGTCTCACGTGTTCGCGACGGGCGCGCGACGACGGTCGACGTCGGCGACCGCCCGACCGCGCTCGCGGCAGGGGACGGAACTGTCTACGTGGCTCTTCGCCCGAGCGGGGCCTCGCACGCGGGCGGCACGCTCAGGGTTCTTTCGTCATCTCCCATGCCGCGGCACATCGATACCGCGACCGCGTACGCACCCGAGCTCTGGACGACGCTTGCTCTGACGAACGACGGCTTGGTCGGCTGGAGGCGCGTCGGGGGGCAGGCAGGCACGGAGATGGTGCCGGATCTGGCGGTCTCCCTACCCACGGTGTCCGACGACGGGCGCACGTACACCTTCCAATTGCGGCGGGGCGTCCGCTACTCGAACGGGCAGCTCCTGAAGGCGAGCGACGTCCGCTACTCGCTCGAGCGCGTTTACACGCCGTACGACACCGACTTCGTAGCGAAGCGCGTCGGCAACTACCAGCACCACCCGCTGTGGGGGACGCTCTTCGCACAGCTGTGGGTCAGGTAGCTGCCTCCCTCCGAGATCTAGCCGATCGCAAAGTGCACCCGGTAGAGCACTACC
>DASQWH010000202.1:0-7855 GCA_035640335.1 Gaiellaceae bacterium
GTGGACGGCAACCCGCCGGCCAAGAGCCACCGCCTCGAGGGCGGCGAGACCATCGAGGTCGACGTGCCCGACGAGCAACCTGCCGCGCTCGCGCCGGAAGAGGTCGAGCTGCGGATCGCATACCAGGACGAGCATCTGCTCGTCGTCGACAAGCCGGCCGGCGTCGTCGTCCATCCGGCTCCCGGTCATGCGAGCGGCACGCTCGTCCACGGCCTGCTCGCACACGGAGCGGCCGGCGGAGAAGAGCCGGAGCGGGCGGGGATCGTGCACCGTCTCGACCGCGACACCTCCGGCCTGATCGTGGTCGCGCGCTCCGACGAGGCGCACGAGCGGCTGCAGGACCTCGTGCGTCGACGGGCGCTCGAGCGCACGTACCTCGCCCTCGTCCGCGGGCGTCCCCGCTCGTGGCGCGGGCGGATCGACGCCCCGATGGGGCGCGACCGGACGGATCCGACGCGGCAGTCGCTCGATACCGACGCGGCGCGGGAGGCGGTCACGCACTTCAATGTGGAGGAGCTGATCGGGCGGCATGCTCTGCTGCGCGTCCGGCTCGAGACCGGACGCACGCACCAGATCCGCGTGCACCTCGCGGCCATCGACCTCCCTGTCGTCGGCGACCCGATGTACGGCGTCCCGGACCCGGGGCTCGCCCGCCAGTTCCTGCACGCCTCCGAGCTCGCGTTCGACCACCCGTTCAGCGGCGAGCGCGTGCATGTGACGTCGCCGCTGCCGGACGAGCTCGCCGGCTATCTGGAACGCCTCCGCTAGAATTCGCCGGCTCAGTCACCGACCCGGCGGGACGAGCGGGTGGCGGTGCCGGACCTGAGACGGACTCCGGTTCCACCCGAGCGCCGCCGGCTGTACCGCAACCGAAACCAGAAGGGGGACCATTGTCCGTCGTCAGCATGCGAGAGCTCTTGGAGGCCGGGGTTCACTTCGGCCACCAGACCCGCCGCTGGGATCCGAAGATGAAGCGCTTCATCTTCACGGAGCGTGGCGGGATCTACATCATCGACCTGCAGCAGACGCTGCAGCTGCTCGAGGAGGCCGCGGCGTTCGCCCGCAACCTGGCCGAGCGCGGCGGCACGATGCTCTTCGTCGGCACGAAGAAGCAGGCGCAAGACGCGATCGAGGACGAAGCGAAGCGCGTCGGCATGCCGTACGTGAACCACCGCTGGCTCGGCGGCCTGCTCACGAACTGGCGCACGATCTCGACACGGATCGAGCGTCTCCACGAGCTTCGTCGCCTGAAGGAGGAAGGGCAGCTGGAGCTGCTGCCGCCGAAGGAGCGAATCGCGATGCTCGCCGAGCTCGAGCGGCTCGAGAGCCACCTCGGCGGCGTCGCCGACATGAAGCGCCAGCCGGACGCCGTGCTGATCATCGACCTCCGCAAGGAGCAGATCGCCGTCCGCGAGGCGCGCCGGTTGGGCTTGCCGGTCGTGGCGCTCGTCGACACGAACTGCGACCCCGACGAGGCCGACTTCGTCGTTCCCGGCAACGACGACGCGATCCGGGCCTGCAGTCTCGTCGTGCGCACGATCGCGACCGCGATCGAGCAGGGCAAGCAGAAGGTCAGGCCGCAGGAGTTCGAAGCGGCCGTGCCCGAGGCGCCGGCGGAGGAGCCGGCTCCTGATGAGCAGCCGGTCGAGCACGAGCAGCTCGGGCAGGCGGAGAGCGCCGAGTCCACCGCCGAAGCGGAGGCTCAGCCGGAGGAGGTGCCCGCGGAATGAGCGAGATCCCAGCGGCCCTCGTCAAGGAGCTGCGCGAGCGGAGCGGCGCCGGCATGATGGACTGCAAGCGGGCGCTGCAGGAGGCCGAGGGCGACATCGACGAGGCGTATCGCCTCTTGCGCGAGTGGGGCGCGGCCCAGGCGGGCAAGCGCGCCGGCCGCGAGGCGACCGAGGGCGTGGTCCTCGCGTCGATCAAGGACGGGGTCGGCACGCTCGTCGCCGTCGGTGCGGAGACGGACTTCGTCGCCAAGAACGACGAGTTCCAGGCATTCGCGAACCGTGTCCTCGAGGCGGTCGAACGGGAAGGACCGGCGGCGGTGGAGTCGCTCGAAGACGAGCGGACGGAACTGATCGGAAAGATCGGCGAGAACATCGTCGTCCGCGGTGCGGCCCGGCTCGAGGCCACCGACGGCGAACGACTCGCCGAGTACGTGCACCGGCCCGCGAACAAGATCGGCGTTCTCGTCAAGGTCGAGGGCGGCGACGAGCACGCGGCTCGGCGCCTCGCAATGCACATCGCCTCGGCCGCTCCGCGCTGGCGCACGCGCGCGGATGTGCCGGCGGAGGAGGTCGAGGCCGAGCGGAAGCTCTTCGCAGGCTCGGACGAGGTGCAGTCGAAGCCCGAGCAGGCCCGCGACAGGATCGTCGAGGGCATGCTCAACAAGCGCTTCTTCGCCGCGTACCCCGGGGGCGCGCTGCTCGACCAGCCGTGGATTCACGACACCGGCAAGACCGTCGCGCAGGCGCTCGACGAGGAGGGCTTGAAGGTCCTCGAGTTCGCGCGCTACGCGCTCGCCGAGTGACGACCCGCTCGGAGGCGCAGGCGGTCGAGGCCGGGAGCGAGCGGCCGGTCTTCAGGCGCGTCCTGCTGAAGCTGTCCGGCGAGGCGCTCATGGGCGAGCAGGAGTACGGGCTCGACCTGGAGCGGATTGAGGAGATCGCCGGTGAGATCGTCGAGGTGCACCGCAGCGGGGTCGAGGTGGCGATCGTCGTCGGCGCCGGGAATATCTACCGTGGCATGGCGGCCGCGGCGGAGGGCATGGACCGGGCGACGGCCGACTACGCGGGCATGCTCGCGACCGTCCTCAACGCGCTCGCGCTGCAGGACGTGCTCGAGCGGCTCGGAGCGCAGACGCGGATCCTGTCCGCAATCAACGTCGCGGAAGTCGCCGAGCCGTACATTCGCCGGCGCGGGATCCGGCACCTCGAGAAGGGACGCATCGTCATCTTTGCGGCCGGAACGGGGAATCCGTTCTTCACGACGGACACGGCCGCCGCGCTACGCGCCCTCGAGATCGGCGCCGAGGCGATTCTCATGGCGAAGCACGCGGTCGAGGGCGTCTACGACGGCGACCCGCGCGACGATCCGGGCGCGGAATTTCTGCCGGAGCTCACGCACCTGGAGGCGATCGAGCGCGGCCTGAAGGTGATGGACACGACGGCGATCTCGCTCTGCATGGACAACCGGGTGCCGATTCACGTCTTCGGGCTCGAGCGCGGAAACATCAAGCGCGTGATTTTCGGCGAGCGGGTCGGCACAATCATCGCGACCCCGATTGAGGAGAGTGCGTGATCGACGATCTCATCGCAGATGCGACCCGCCGCATGGACAAATCGGTCGATTCGACGCACGACGAGTTCAATACTGTGCGCACGGGCCGGGCATCGGCGGCGCTGCTCGACCGGATCACGGTCGACTACTACGGGCAGCCGACGCCGCTCAAGCAGCTCGCGACGATCAACGTCCCCGAGCCGCGGCTGCTGACGATCCAGCCGTTCGACCCCAGCTCCCTGAAGAACATCGAGCGGGCGATCCAGGAGTCGGAGCTCGGGCTGACGCCGTCGAACGACGGGAAGGTGATCCGGCTGCCGATCCCGCAGCTGACCGAGGAGCGGCGCAAGGAGCTGGTCAAGATCGTGCGCCAGATCGCGGAGGACGGGCGCGTGGCCGTGCGCAACGTGCGGCGCGACGTCGATCGGCATCTGAAGGAGCTGAAGACAAAAGGCGATGTCGGCGAGGACGAGGAGCGGCGGGCCGAGGAGCGCGTTCAGAAGCTGACGGACGAGCACACCGGCAAGATCGACGAGCTGCTCAAACGCAAGGAAGCCGAGATCACCGAAGTCTGAGTGGCCGGCGCTGACGCTTCGACGCCGGATCCGTGACCTCTTCGGGCGCGGCCTGCCCGCGCTCGAGCCGTCCGAGGTTCCGCGGTCGGTCGCGATCATCATGGACGGGAACGGGCGGTGGGCGACGGGCCGCGGCCTGCCCGTTGAGGCCGGGCATCGTGAGGGAACGCGCGCGCTGCGGCGGACGGTCGAGGCCGCGCTCGACCTCGGCATCGAGTCGCTGACCGTCTACGCGTTCTCGACCGAGAACTGGCTGCGACCGCCCGCCGAGGTCGACTCGCTGATGGACATCTTCCGGGAGACGATCGACCGTGAGCTGCCGGACCTCGCGAAGCAGGGAGTTCGCACGCGCTTCATCGGCCGGCGCAACCGCGCGTCGGACGAGCTGCAGGACCGGATGGCGGCGCTCGAGCTCGAGACAGCGGACCGCACGCGGCTCGAGCTCTGGATCGCCTTCGACTACGGCGGTCGCGCAGAGCTTGCCGACGCGGCCCGGCGGCTCGTGGCCGCGAACATCGGCCCCGAGGAGATCGACGAGGACGTCCTCGCGGTCTACCTGTATGCGCCGGACATGCTCGACCCCGACCTTCTGATCCGCACGTCGGGCGAGCTGCGCGTGTCGAACTTCCTCCTCTGGCAGATCGCGTACTCCGAGCTCGTCTTCGTCGACACGCTCTGGCCGGACTTCGGCGAGGACGATCTGCGTCGCGCCGTCGCGGAGTACGCCGTTCGCAAGCGGCGGTTCGGAGGTCGCGGTTGATTCGAAGCGTGTCGACCGCTCAGTTCAGACAGACGCGCGGCCGGAGCCCACGCGTCCTGGGGTCGGGGTCGCAAGCGACGGCTCCGGGAGGTCGGGGTTGATTCGGAGCGTGTCGACCGGTCAGTTCAGACGGACGCGCGGGCGGAGCCCACGCGTCCTGGGGTCGGCGTCGCAAGCGACGCCTCAGGGACGTCGATGAGTTCCTTCTGGTCGCGAATACTGGTCGCGGCGGTCGCGTTGCCGCTCGTCCTTGGGCTCGTCTGGCTCGGCGGCTGGTGGTTGTTCGCTCTCGTCGCAGTCGCGGCCGTGCTTGCGCTGCACGAGCTGTTCTGGATGACGCGGACGCTACGGCCCGTGGTGCTCGCCGGCTACGTCGGCGCGCTCGCGTGCCTGCTCGGGGCACACCTCGCCGGGCTCGACTGGGCGGCGGGCGGGTTCTTCCTCACGCTCGCGGTCGCGTTCGTCTTCAAGGGCGTGGGGGGGACGCGCCAGGCGACGGTCATCTCCGTCTCGATCACGGTCTTCGGCGCCGCCTGGGTCGGCTTCGGCCTCGCGCACGCACTCCTGCTTCGCGAGATTCCTGACCATGGCCGGCTTGCGGCGTTCACGGTGTTGCTGACGGTGTGGGCGTCCGAGACGGCCGCATACTTCGCGGGACTGGTGTTCGGGCGGCACAAGCTCGCGCCGACGATTTCGCCGGGCAAGACTTGGGAGGGCTTCGTCGCGGGGAGTGCAGCGGCGATCTTCACGGCGTGGATCTCGTTGTACGAGACGGGCTTCGTGGACGGCTGGCGCTCGCTCGTCCTGGGCGGGGTGATCGCGCTTGCCTCGCCGCTCGGAGACCTGTTCGAGTCGGCGCTGAAGCGCGACATGAACGTGAAGGACGCCGGCCGCCTGCTCGCCGGCCACGGCGGCATGCTCGACCGGCTCGACGCGTTGCTCTTTTCAACCGTGGCGGCGTACTACGTCATCGCGGCCTTCGGCCAAGCCTCGTGACGACAGGTTCCACGGGGCCGGCCGCGCGCCACCCACCGAGTTCATCGTATCGAGGAGAAATCGACACTGCAGTGGCGATTTCGTGCCAAAACTGAGCCGGCAGGGCGTCCGTACACTTTGGCAATGAAGCGCATCGCCGTCCTCGGGGCCACGGGCTCGATCGGGCGGCAGGCGCTCGACATCATCGCCGCGCACCCCGACCTCGAAGCGTGCGCGCTCGCGTCAGGCTCCAGCGACCTCGAGGCGCTCGCCGCGGAGCACAGCGTCGAGCACGTGCAGGCAGGCGGCGACCTGACCGAGCTCCTCGACCACGCGGAGCCCGACCTCGTCCTCAACGCGGTCGTCGGCTTCGCCGGCCTCTCGGCAACGCTCTGGACCCTCGAGCACGGCGTCACGCTCGCGCTCGCGAACAAGGAGAGCCTCGTCGCAGCCGGCGAGATCGCAGTCGCCGCACAGCAGCGCGGCGGCGGCCTCTTGCTCCCGGTCGACAGCGAGCACTCGGCCGCGTTCCAATGCCTCGAGGGCCGTCCACCCGAGACCGTGCATTCGCTCGTGCTGACCGCGTCCGGCGGCCCGTTCCGCGGGCGCACACGCGAAGAGCTCGCCGACGTGACGCGCGCCGACGCGCTTGCCCACCCGACCTGGCGCATGGGCCCGAAGATCACGATCGACTCGGCGACCCTCGCCAACAAGGGCCTCGAGCTGATCGAGGCGCACTTCCTGTTCGGCCTCCCGTACGAGCAGCTCGAGGTCGTCGTCCACCCGACGTCGATCGTCCACGCACTCGTGCGCTTCCGTGACGGTGCCGTCCTCGCCCACGCGGGCTACCCCGACATGCGCGTGCCCATTTCGTTCGCGCTCACCTACCCCGAACGCGCGGCGACGCCCATCGAGCCGCTCGATCTGGCCGGCGGGCTCGTCCTCGAGTTCGAATCGCCAGACGAGGAGACGTTCGCGATGCTCGCGCTCGGACGCCGGGCGGGCGAGCTCGGCGGCACGTACCCGTGTGCCTACAGCGCCGCGAACGAGGTCGCAGTCGCCGCCTTCCTGGCCGGACGCCTGCCGTTCGCGGGCATCGCCGAAGTCGTCGAGGACACCCTAGCGGCCGTGGCCGGCGCGCCGGCCCCCGACCTGGACGCGCTCAACGACGCCGACGCCGAGGCCCGCCGGGTGGCGGAGAAGCAGGCGGAGCGGATCGCGGCGTGAACGTCTTCGTCGCGATTCTCGGGCTCGGCCTGCTCGTGCTGGTGCACGAAGCGGGGCACTTCCTGACGGCACGGGCCGTCGGCATGCGACCGCGCCGCTTCTACGTCGGCTTCCCGCCGCCGCTCGCAAAGATCGAGCGCAACGGCATCGAGTACGGCCTCGGCGCGATCCCGCTCGGCGGCTACGTGAAGATCCCAGGCATGCACCGTCCGGCGCCGTCGGACGTGGACATGCACTTCGCGCGAGCCCTTGCCGAAGCCCCGCAGCTCCTCCGACCGCTCGAACGGCTCAAGCACCGTCTCGCAGAGGGCGAGATGGAGGACGCGCGCGCCGCGCTCGACGACGCCGAACGGGCACTGAACGACACCGGCCTCTCACCGCCGGCGCTGCGCGCAGCGCGCCGCGGCGTGAACGAGCTTCGAGACGCGCTCGGACGCGACGCGTACTGGCGGCAGCGCATCTGGAAGCGGATCCTCGTCATCTTCGCCGGCCCGGGGACGAACCTGCTCTTTGCGGTGCTGCTCTTCACCGTGCTCTTCATCATCAGCGGCGGTCCCGTGAAGTCGACGATCGCAGCGGTGGACGACGACTTCCCCGCGGCCAAGGCCGGCCTGAAGAAGGGCGACAGGCTGATCGCGATCAACGGCGCCCGCGTCCGCCCCGAGGACGTCTCCGACCGGATCGCGGCGTCGGAAGGGCGGCCGATCACGCTGACGGTCGAGCGCGACGGGACGCAGGTGACGATCGGGCCGGTCGAGCCGAGAAAGGACGGCAACCGCTACCGCGTCGGCCTCGCGCTCGACTCGGGCGGGCTCGACCCGGCGACGGCGACGTGGCGCGCGATCCGCCTCACCGGGCTCGTTACGCGCGAGATCGGCGCTTCCCTCTCGCGCCTCGTCACGGGGGAGGGGCGGAAGGAGATCTCGAGCCCCGTCGGCATCGTCCAGGGATCCTCGAAGGCCCTCGAGCAGGGCACCGAGACCTACCTCTGGGTGCTCGGCCTGATCAGCCTCTCGCTCGCGCTGCTCAACCTGCT
>DASQWH010000203.1:0-2685 GCA_035640335.1 Gaiellaceae bacterium
TCTAGCCGCGGTTCCCGAGGCGTTTGTAGAGCCGGTCGATGAGGTCAGGCATCTCCTCGAGCCGCTCGGTGATTACCCGCAGCCGGTATTCGCGGAAGTGCTCCGGCTCGACGCCCAGCGCGCTCGAGAGCTTGCGCACGATGTCATTAGACGGCACCGGCCGATTGCCGTGCACCAGGTGGTTCAGGTAGCCGGCCGAGAGCTTCGTCTTCGCCGCGAGCGCGCGGTACGTCACGCCCGTGTCGTTCATGAGGCGCTCGAGCGTCGGCCCGAACGGCTCGTCGCTGAAGCGGCGCCGCCGTGCCATCAGCGCAAGCTTTCCAGGTCTCCGATCGCCACGCGTCGCTCCTCGCCCGTCGCGCGCTCACGGATGTCCACGGAATCGTCGTCGAGGGTCTTCTTCCCGACGGTGACGCGAACCGGACAGCCGATCAGGTCGGCGTCGGCGAACTTCTCGCCTGCGCGCTGCTGACGGTCGTCGAGCAGCACTTCATCGCGCGCGGCGTCGAGGGTCTGGGCGACGCGCTCGGCCTGCTCCTCGAGCCCGGGCAGCGCGACGACGTGGACGTCGTACGGCGCCACCGACCGCGGCCACTTGATCCCGTGCTCGTCGTGGTGTTGCTCGACGACGGCCGCCATCGTGCGGCCGGGCCCGATCCCGTAGCTGCCCATGACCAGCGGCTTCTCCTGCCCGTCCTCGTCGAGGAAGGTCGCGTCGAGCGGCACCGTGTAGTACGTCTCCAGCTTGAAGATGTGGCCGACCTCGATCGCCGTCTGGAAGCGGAGCGCGCCGCCGCAGATCGGGCACGTGTCGCCTTCCCGGACCTCGCGGATGTTCGCGAAGCGTGGTTCGAAGTCGCGCCCGGCCTGCACGCCGCGGAGGTGGTAGCCGGTCCGGTTGGCGCCCGCCACGAACTGCCCCTCGCGAAGCGCGTCGTCGGCGATCACCTCGACGGACGTTCCGACCGGGCCGAGTGAGCCGGGGTCGGCACCGAACGCCTCGCGAATCTCCTCCTCGGTCGCCGGCCGGTACGTGTTTCCGAGCGCCTCGACCATCTTCCCCTCGTCGAGCCGGTCGTCTCCGCGCACGAGCCCGAGCACGACCTTCCCGTCGGCGACGACCGGCATCGCCTTCGATGTTGCCGCCTCGTCGATTCCGAGCAGCCGGGCGACGTCTTCGATCGTCGTCACGCCGGGCGTTTCGACCTCATCGGGGGCGGCGAGCGCCTCCGGGAAATCGGGCGCGCGCGGGATGCCGTGTGCGATCTCGAGATCGGCCGCATAGTCGCCCCGCTCGCACGTGACGAGCGTGTTCTCCCCGGTCTCGGCCGGGGCGAGGTAGTCCATGCTCGAGCTGCCGCCCATGAGGCCCGACTCGGCCTGCACGGCGTAGAACTCGAGCTCGCAGCGCTCGAAGATGCGGTCGTACGCGCCCTTGTGCAGCTGGAAGCTGCGGTCGAGCCCTTCCTCGTCGCGATCGAACGAGTACGAGTCCTTCATGACGAACTCGCGCACGCGGAGAAGGCCGGCCCGCGGCCGCGGTTCGTCGCGGTCCTTCGTCTGGAAGTGGTAGAGCATCTGCGGCAAGTCGCGGTACGACTGGATCTCACGCGCATGAAACGTGACCGTCTCCTCGTGCGTGAGCGGCAGGACGAACTCGCGCTCGTTGCGGTCGCGGAGTTTGAAGACCTCGGTCGACTTGTAGCGGCCGGTCGCCTTCCAGAGCTCCGCCGGGGTCAGCACCGGCATCGACATCTCCTGGGCGCCGATCGCGTCCATCTCCTCGCGGATGATCTGGACGACCTTCTCGTGCGCGCGCCAGCCGAGCGGGAGGAACGTCCAGACGCCCGCGCTCAGCTGGCGGATGAAGCCTCCGCGTACGAGCAGCCTGTGGCTCGCGGCCTCGGCGTCCGCAGGGTCGTCGCGAAGCGTCGGAAAGAAGAGCTGGGAGGCGCGCCGCACCATGCGAACACCCTAGTCCAGCGGGATTTCGGAGGCTTCGGCCATGGCCAGCGCCGCCGGCTTGGCCATCTTCAGCCTCTTCGGCCGGTGCATGCCGCCCTCGATCCAATCATCGATCTCGCGGAAGAGCTGGTCGACGAGCACGTCCGAGGAGACCTTCTTCAGCACTCGGCCGTGCGCGTAGATGAAGCCGACGTCGCGGCCGCCGGCGATCCCGAAGTCGGCGTCGCCCGCCTCACCCGGCCCGTTGACGGCGCAGCCCATCACTGCCACCTCGAACGCCTGCGGATAGTCGCGGAGGCGCTCCTCGACCTCGACCGCGAGGTTCTCGACGCCGACGTTGTCGCGGCCGCAGGACGGGCACGCGATCATGACCGGCCCGCGTTCGCGCAGACCGAGTGCCTTGAGGATCTCCCACGCAACCTCGACCTCCTGCACGGGGTCGGCGGTCAGCGAGACGCGTAGCGTGTCGCCGATGCCGTCCGCGAGGAGCGAGCCGATCCCGACGGCGCTCTTGATCGAGCCCGCGAACGCCGTCCCGGCCTCAGTGACCCCGAGGTGCAGCGGGTAGGGCACGCGCTCGGCCAGCAGCCGGTAGGCGCGGATCATCGTCGGCACGTGCGTCGACTTGACCGAGATCTTGAAGTCGCGGTAGTCGAGCCGCTCGAGCAGCTCGACCTCCTCGAGCGCCGCCGCGACGAGCGCCTCGGCCTGGTCGCGCTG
>DASQWH010000204.1:0-40282 GCA_035640335.1 Gaiellaceae bacterium
CACGTCGAGCCAGAGGAAGCCAGCCGTCTCGTCGGGCACGTCTGCTGCCTCGCGCGAGCCCTTGAACGCGTCCGCGTCCGGGAGCTTGCCCCCGGCCGCGCGCAGCTCGGTGACCGGCGACTGGCCGGTCGTGACGACGACCTTCCCGTCGAAGCCCGCGTAGCGCACCTCGATCTTGTCGAAGGCGACGCAGGCGACGGTGACGCCGTCCTCCACCGTCGGCGCGTGGCAGGGCTGCGCGGCGCGGAACTGCGTGATGACCTTCATGACGGTGTCGACGTTCTTGAAAGCCTTCGATTCGGCCGGCTCGCCGTCGACGGCGACGAGCATCGTGACCTCGGGGAACGGCGTGCCGGGACGCACGTAGAGCGCGACCTCCTCGTCGAAGATCGCGAAGAGCTGTTCGAGCGGCACCCCGCCGAGCTCCCGCTCGAACTGCTTGAGGCTCTTGCGATACAGCGGGGACAAGCGCGCCTGCGTCGAGAACGAGTCCTTGCCGCGGAAGGTGAGGAACGCGACTGCGTCGCCGGGCACATCGTCGATCAGCTTCGAGCCGAAGACCGTCGGTTTGGTCTTCGGCTCCGTCGCGGCCCGCTGCGCGCCCACGAGTCGCAGGCCGTCCCCCTCGGCGGCGAGCGCCGCGGCGATGAACTCGGAACGCTGGTCGGACGGGAGGGCGCGCCAGCCTCCGCCGAAGCCACCGAAGACCCGCCCAAGGAGCTGCGTGAGGCTCTCGCCACTCGCATAGGCCTTGACGAGCGCCGAGTCGGGTAGCTCGGCGAGCGCGTCCTTGAAGACGCCCTCGTCCGCGAGCTTGTCGCCCGGCCGCACCGCCGCGTCGCGGAACCGCTCGATCGCCTCCTCGGACTGGGCGAAGATCGTCCAGCCGCGAAACTCGCGGAGCACGACATCGTCGCCGGACGCGTCGGACTTGGCGACCAGCCTCCTGAACGCTTCCTCGTCCTTCGGCTGCGTCAGGCCGACGACGTTGCTGCCTCCGTCCGCGAAATCGATCCACACCAGGTCGATCTCCTTGCCGAGGGCAGGCTTGACGTCCTGCTCGTAGTCGAGGTTCTCCTCGCGGAGCGTCGAGCGCAGCCAGCTCAGCACTTGCGGTCGCGCGGGGAACTTGCGCAGCAGGTCGTCGACGGTCTGCCACTGGCTCGAGCTGAGGTCGGAGTCGACCGAGATGAAGACCGGGGCGCTCGCCGGGACGATCTTGGCGCCGTCGCCGGTAGCAGCCTCCTCCGCCCCGCCGCAGCCGGCGAGAGCGAAGGCGGTCACGAACAGGGCCGCGATCCGGAGCGCGCGCATCATCAGCATCCTATTCGTGGGTCAGGGCCATCCCCCGCTACGGTGGCAAGAGGTGACTGACGGCCGGCACCTGCGGACGCTCGGGCGCACCGGCCTCCGTGTCAGCGCCATTGGTCTCGGCCTGGCGGCGCTCGGGCGACCGGGCTACATCAACCTCGAGCACGGAGCGGATCTGCACGGCCGGACGGACGTCGAGGCGATGGAGCGCAATGCCCACGGCGTGCTCGACGCGGCGTACGACGGTGGAATGCGCTACCTGGACGCCGCCCGCTCGTACGGCAAGGCGGAGGTATTCCTCGCCTCGTGGCTCGAGCGGCGGAGGCTGCAGCCGGGCGACGTCACGGTCGGCTCGAAGTGGGGCTACACCTACACCGCCGGGTGGCGCGTCGACGCCGCCCAGCCGGAGGTCAAGGACCTCTCGGTCGCGACGCTGCGCCGCCAGCTCGCCGAGAGCCGCGCCCTCCTCGGGCCGCACCTGCGCCTGTACCAGATCCACTCGGCCACGCTGGAGAGTGGGGTGCTCGAGGACCGCGCCGTCCTCGAGGAGCTGGCGCGCCTGCGCGACGAGGGCGTGGCGATCGGCGTCTCGGTGACCGGGCCTGGTCAGGCGGAGACGATTCTGCGCGCCCTCGCGACCGGCGCCTTCGACACGGTTCAGGCCACCTGGAACCTCCTCGAGCGCTCCGCGGGCCCGGCCCTCGCAGAAGCTCACGCGGCAGGCCTTGGCGTGATCGTCAAAGAGGCGCTCGCGAACGGCCGTCTGACCCACCGAGCCGGCGATCCCCTCGTGACGGCCGCAGCCGAGGAGCAGGGCGTGACTCCCGACGCGCTCGCGCTCGCCGCCGTTCTCGCCCAGCCGTGGGCCGACGTCGTCCTCTCCGGGGCGACGACGCCCGATCAGCTCCGCAGCAACCTCGCCGCACTCGAGGTCGACTACGACGAGGAGCTCGGCCAGAGGCTGGCGACCCTGAGGGAGGAGCCTGGCCACTACTGGTCGGCCCGAGCCGCCCTCCCGTGGAACTAGGACGGCTTCAGCGCCCTCTCTCGGCCCGAGGCCCTAGTTGGCCGGCGCGGCGGCTGAGCTTGAAGCGATTCTCTGTCCCGCTCAGGAGCCGTGCGATGTTCGCCCGATGGAGGAGCAGGATCGCAAGAGCGGCTCCGGCCGAGAACCCCACGACCGGGGCCGACGAGCCGAAGACGAGCGCGAAGAGAGGCAACGCCAAGGCCGAGAGCAGCGAGGCGACCGACGTGTAGCGAGTGGCGAGGAAGCTGACCACCCAGATCGCGCCCGCGGCGATACAAGCGAGCGGAGCGAGGGCAAGCGCGACGCCCCCGGTCGTCGCGACGATTTTCCCTCCCCGGCCGAGCCCCATGAAGAGCGGGCGCCAGTGGCCGACCAGCGCGGCGATGCCCGCGAGGAGACCCGTCAGCTCATCGCCGGCCCATAGCCCGAGCAGCGCCGCGGCAAAGCCCTTCCCGACGTCCAGCAAGGCAACGGCGAGACCCGCTTTGAACCCGAGCGCACGCCACACGTTCGCTGCGCCCAGGTTGCCGCTTCCGACCGTGCGGATGTCGACACCTCGCAGGAGCTTGGAGACGACGTATCCCCAGGGAATGCTCCCGATGAGATAGCCGGCTGCGACGAGCAAGAAGATGGACATCCGACAGGCCTCGACTGCGGCTCGATTCTACGAGCCTCTCAGGTCACCGGCGTGCGCACGAGGCCTCGCTCGACGAACCAGTCGATCGTCCGACGGACCGTGTCCTCGACGGCCGTGTAGCGGAGACCGAGCTCTCGCGCGGCCCTCGACCCGTCGTAGGCGTGGCCGTGGAGCGCCGTTCGCACCAGGTCGCGGCAGACGCGTGGGTTCTTGCGACGGAGCCGGGCCCCGGTCTCGACCGCCGCGGCCGCGGCCATGGCGAGGGCAGGTGGCAGTGACCTCACCTTCCCCTCGACCCCGGTCAGGCGCTCGAGGAGGCGCACGCCTTCGCGGACGGTGATGGTGGCGCCGCTCAACACGTACCGCTCTCCCGGTTCGCCGCGGGCTTCGGCGAGCAGGTGGCCCTCGGTGCAGTCGGCGATGTCGACGAGGCTGATGGTGGCGTCGACGACGCTCTTGAGCTCTCCGTTCAGGTAATCGAGCAGCAGCCGTGCCGTGCCCGTGGCGCGTCCCGGGCCTTGCACAGAGGCCGGGTTGACCGCCACGACCTCGAGCTCCCGCTCGTTCGCCGCGTCCAGAACCGCGCGCTCGGCCTCGAACTTCGAGCGCTCGTAGCTCGAGAGAAACGAGCCGCGGTGCGGCGAGACCTCCGACCCCCGCGTGCCCCGCGCCTCCCCGAGCGTGGCGGCGGACGACGTGTAGACAACGCGTCTGACGCCGGCCTCGGCCGCCGCGTGGACGACGTTGAGCGAGCCCCGCACGTTGACCTCGAACAGCGGCGACGTGTCGCGAAGACAAAGCGCGTTCATGCCGGCGGCGTGGTAGACGACTGCACAACCGTGCATCGCGTCCGCGAGCCCGGCGCGGTCGAGGACGTCCCCGCGCACGGGCTCGGCGCCCAGCGCACGCAGAGCATGAGCACCGTGGTCGGAGCGGGTCAGGGCCCTGACCGGGCGCCCCTGCGCCTGGAGTCGCTCCACGATCGCACCGCCGAGGAACCCGGTGCCGCCGGTGACGAGCACGGCTTCGGCCAAAGCGTTAGCCCGAGCCCTCGGAAAGGGCCGAGGAGAAGCGCGTCAGGTACTCGACGGCGGACATGACCGTGACCACGGCCGCCACGATCATCGCCCACTCGTCGAGGAGGAGCGGCCCAAGGGGCGCGTCGAAGCGCAGGATCGCGAGCAGAATCGCGACGAACTGCACGTTCGTCTTCAGCTTGCCCCAAATCGACGGCGCGAACACGGTTCCCTCGGCCGCGACGACGCCACGGAGACCGAGGATCAGCAGCTCTCGGCCGATGATGACGATCGCGACCCAGGAAGAAGCCCGGCCGACGTCGACGAGGGCGATGAGCGCGCCGGAGACGAGCAGCTTGTCGGCGGTCGTGTCGAGAAAGGAGCCGAACGTCGTCGTCCGCGCCCAGCGCCGGGCCAGGTAGCCGTCGACGAAGTCCGTCGTCGCAGCGAGCGCGAAGAGGACGGCTGCGACCGTGTAGGCCGCGCTCCGGCTGGGCCCGAGGAGGATGAAGCCCATCACGACCGGGACGAGCAGGATGCGCACGTAGGTGATGCACAGGAGGAGCGTGACGGGAGCGCCCGGCTCGGTGCTCACGGCGCGGCGTGCTCCACGATCGGCGCGACCTTCGGTGCCAGGAGAGCGCGAACGTCCTCGGCGGACGTCAAGCGCAGCGCCTCGTCCGCGAGGGCCGCCGCGGCGCCGTAGTCCACCTGCCGCACCGCCTCCTTGATCGCCGGGACCGCAGGCGGGTTGACGCTCAGCTCCGTGACGCCGAGCCCGACGAGCACGGGCACGGCCGACGGGTCGGACGCGAGCTCGCCGCAGACCCCGAGCCACTTGCCGTGACGGTGAGCCGCCTCGCCGACGGCCTGGACGAGCCGCAGGACGGACGGGTGCAGGGCGTCCGCAAGGCCTGCGACCCGCTCGTTGCCGCGCTCAGCTGCCAGCGTGTATTGCGTCAGGTCGTTCGTCCCGATCGAGAAGAAGTCGACCTCGGGCGAAAACGCCTCCGCGGCGAGCGCTGCCGAGGGAATCTCGACCATGATGCCCACCTCCACCTCACCGGCCGTCTGGCCGGCCTGCTCGACCTGCTCGCGCGCTCGTGCGAGCACCGCGACCGCCTCGAGGTACTCGGCGAGCGTTGCGACCATGGGGAACATCACCTTGAGCGGATGCTCACACGCGACGCGCAGAGCCGCCCGCAGCTGCGTCTCGAGGAGCTCGGGCCGTTCGAGGCCGAGGCGGATTCCGCGCACGCCGAGGAATGGGTTCGCCTCGGGACGCTGCGTCAGGTACGGGAGCGGCTTGTCCGCACCGACGTCGAGCGTGCGCAGGATCAGCGGCCTGCCTTGCAGCCGTTCCGCCATGTCCCCGTAGGCGGCGAATTGCTCCTCCTCGGAGGGCAGAGAGTTGCGGTCCAGGAACAGGAATTCGGTTCGCAGCAGCCCAACACCCTCGGCGCCGTTGGCCACCGCCGTGTCGACGTCCGCGGGCGACCCCACGTTGGCGACGACTTCGATCGGGCGGCCGTCTCTCGTCCGGGCCGGGAGTCGCGCCGAGGCGAGGGCCTGCCGGGCGGCGGCTTCGGCCTGCTCGCGGCGCCGCTCGTAGCTGCGAACGAGCTCCTCCGCCGGATCGACGTAGACGGCACCGGCGTCGCCGTCGAGAACAAGCGGCGTGCCCTCCGGCACCTCCAGCAGCTCTTCGCCGACCCCGACCACGGCCGGAATACCGAGCGAGCGGGCCAGGATCGCGCTGTGCGAGGTCGCGCTGCCGTACGCAGTTGCGATCCCGCGGACGAGGTCGCGGTCGAGCGCCGCGGTATCGGCCGGCGTCAGATCGGGCGCGATGACGACGCCGGGCTCGGCGACGGCGGGAGCGCTCTGACCGCCCACGAGCCGGGCGACAACCTGACGCGCGAGTCCGGTCAGGTCTTCGGCCCTGGCCCGGAGATACTCGTCGTCGAGGCGCCGGTAGTCGTCCGCGACCGCCTCGGTGGCTGCCTGCCAGGCCTGCGCGGCGTTCTGCCGCTCGTCGAAGACGGCGCGCCGGGCCGGCTCGAGCAGCGCCTCGTCCTCGAGGAAGAGCAGGTGGGCGTCGAAGATCGCTGCGCTGTACTCGCCCGCGCGGGCGGCGACGGAATCACGCGTCGCCAGGGTCTCGGCCCGGACCTGCTCGATGGCGCGCGCCAGCGCCTCCCACTCGGCCTCCGGGTCGCTCGCCGGCTCGGTCGGGATCTCCGGCGCCGCAGAGCGAAGATGTCGCGCAGCCCCGAGCGCGGTCCCGGGCGCACCTGGGAGGCCGGTCAAAGACCCTTCGTCGGAACGCGGAGGAGCCACCGGCACCGGGGTCGCCGCGACAGGCTCCTGCTCGTCGAAATCGCGCTCGGCCAGCGCGGCGAGCGCGGCCAGCGCCTCCGCTGCCTGCGACCCGTGGGCGGCGACGAGGACCTCGTGCCCCTGCCGCACGCCCAGTGTCGCCAGCGCATTGAGGCTCCGCCCGCTGGCGGGGCCGCGGCCGGTCGTGACGTTGGTGACGCTCACGTCGGCGTCGAAGCCGCCCGCGGTCTGGACGAAGCGCGCAGCCGGACGGGCGTGCAGGCCGAGTGGATTTCGCACCGACAGCGTCACCGTTGCGCCCCCAGTACCCGGTGCCGGGGCAGACGGCGCCACCGCGTCCGACCCCAGATGGGCGACCTTGGCCTGCAGGGCGCCGCGGGCCTCGGCCGCCACGTCCTCGAGGGAGGCGCCGAGCTTGGCGGTGACGGCCGCGGCGACCGCTCCTTCCGCGAGCGGCGCCTCGCAGAGGAGGACACGCGAGCGGGACTCCTCCGGGAGCAGGTCGAGCGCCATCTCCGCGCTCAGGACGGCGCTGCCGAGGTCCATCAGCACGAGCACGCCGTCGCCCCGGTCGGCCCGCTCGATCGCCTCGGTCACCCGCACGGCGTCGGTGCCGAGCGCCGGCTCCGGCGCGTCGATCCCGCCCGCGAGCTCGATAGGCACCTCGCCGCCCATGCCGCGGGCCAGCTCGGCGACGCCGGCGGCGAGCGTCGCACTGTGCGAGACGATGACGAGGCCGACCACGGGCTAGCCGGCCGCACCGGCGGCGCCGAGCCCGTAGGCGCGGTGCAAGAGCTCGACGGGGTGGACGGCGTGCACGCCCGCGCCGTGCTCGATCTGCCAGCGGCACGTCTCGCTGTCGCAGGCCGCGAGATCGCCGCCGACCTCGCGCAGCGCGGTGAAGAGCGGCTTGCCGACGGCCATCGAGATCTCGTACTTCTCCTTCTTCAGGCCGTAGGTCCCGGCGATGCCGCAGCAGTCGGCGTCCAGCTCGATGACGCGCAGGCCGTCGATCAGCGCGAGCAGGTCGAGGGCCGGCTTGCCGATTCCGTGCCCTCGTTGCTGGCACGGCGCGTGGTAGGGAACCGTCAGCGGGAGCGGTTGCAGGTCGGTGCGAAGCTCTCCGCGCTCGTGCAGGCCGAGCAGGAACTCACAGACGTCGTAGGTCGACTCGCTCACCACCCGCAGGTCCTCGTCCTCGACCCCGAGGATCTCACGCGCCTCGCGCTTCAGCATCAGGCCGCAGCTCGTGGAGTTCGCGACGATCGGCAAGCCGTCGCGCGCATAACGGGCGAGATTGGCGACGAGCCGTCGCGCGTACTTCCGCGCCGCGGGAAAGTTGCCGTTCGACTGCAACGGCAGACCGCAGCAGTCCTGCGGCGGGACGAGGACGTCGAACCCGTTGTGCTCGAGGACTCGGACGACCATCTCGCCGAGGCCGGGCTCGTAGTAGTTCGTGCCGCAGCCGTGGAAGTAGACGACGCTGCGGTCCGCCGCGGCGCCGCGGTGGCCCCTGGCCCAGCCCTGAAACGTGCGGCCGGCGAACCGCGGCAGCGGCGCGTCGCGATGGATGCCGCCCAGGCGATCGGCGAGTCTGCGCAGAGGTCGGTTACGAAGCGCCCAGTTCGCGAGCGGTGCGACGGGCGTCCCGAGTCGGCCGATCACACTCGGCCGGGCGACCAGCTGGTTGCGCAGCGGAATCCCGCGCTCCTCCCAGAGCTGGGCGCGGGCCTGGGAGTTGATCTCGGCGATTCTCACGCCCTGTGGGCAGACCTGGGTGCAGATCCCGCAGCCGGAGCAGTAGTCGACCGAGGCGTCCATCGAGACGCCGCTCCCGCGGTAACGCTCCGCCTGGGGCCCGACGTACTTCGGGCCCGGGAAGAGCGGCGTCACCCGCGAGTACGGACAGAACGTCTCGCAGATCGTGCACTTGACGCAGTGGTCGAGCGAGTCGCGAACGAGCTCGGTCATAAGGCCCTCTCAAGAATCGCTGCGGCCGCAGCGTAGCCCGTGGCGAGACTGAGCCCGTTGCCGGAGCCCTCCCGCCACGGGAGCGCTCCGGCGAGGGTCGCGCCGCTCGCGTGGAGGTTCTCGTACACGAGCCGGCCGTCGTCGTCGAGCGGCCGGAGCCGATCGTCGACCGCGATCCCGGCGCGGTTCAAAGGATGCTCGTCGAAGTACCCGGGCAGGAAGCGGGCTGCATCCGGGGCCGGCGCGGCGGCGACCGGCAGGTCGAAGACGCGTTCCGACACCTTCCCGTGCGAATCGACCTCGAGCCCGCCCGACGCGAAGCCGCCCGTCGCGAGCACGAACGAACGCGCCCGGTGGCTCGTCGCCCGGCCGGCCGGCTGCGTGATGACAGCTTCGATCTGCCCACCCGCGGTCTCCACCCCGACGACCCGCTCGCCCACGTGGACCCGCCCGCCCGCCTCGCGCAGCGCGGCGGTCATCGCCTCGTAGAGACGCATTCCCGAGAGGGAAGGCGGCAGGGTCGCCACCTCGAACACCGTCCGCTCCAGCCTCGCCTCGAGCTCCCGCCAGACCTCTCCGGCCTGCGCCAGTCCGAGCACAGCAGGAAAGCCGACCCGTTCCTCCCGTTCGAGCTTCCCGGCCAGCTCGCGGACGAGCGCGTCCCGGAACGCGGGCTGCTCGAAGAGCCTCGCGAAGCCGGCGCTCGTCCGGTCGGCCTCGCCGGCGACCGGCGGCGAAGCCTCGAGCGCGCGTGCGCAGACGGCCTGGCCGTCCAGCCGCGCCTCGGCGAGGTTGTCGGCGAGATAGCCGGGGTAGAAGTCCTTCAAGCCGAGCCCGACGAAGACGAAGCGGCCCCCCGCGCGGAGGTCGCCGGCAGCCATCGTCTCCGGCACGAGCGCCGACGGCTTCGCCGCGCCGACCGCCGTCGGGAGCAGGAGGTTGTCGTCCAGGCTCCCCCGGTAGCCGAGCGCGGGCAGCCGCGCCGTCAGCCAGTCGAGACTGGCGGCGATCAGCCCGGGCGAGACGCGTGCGTAGGGATGGCTGGGGTTCGCGGCCGTGAACGCGGGCAGTGCCTGCGCTGGGCTCTCGACGGGCCCCTGATCGAAGCCGAGCACGTCGATGGTGGCCGGGGCGAGGTGCAGAGAACCAACGCCCTCGGCAACCACCAGCACCCGCGCGCCCCCGTCGGCCAGGCGCAGTGCCGCGGTCAACCCGGCGAGGCCGGCGCCGATGACGATCGTGTCGTAGGTCACGTCGGGAGGTGCTGCACGCCGAGCAGACCCTGGAAAATCCAGTCGTCGAGGCGCGCCTGCCGCACCTGATCGCCGTAGAGGATCGGGTGGACGCCCTTCCAGCGCTCCTGCAGGAAGGCGAGCAGGGAGCCGTTCGCGGCCCGATGGTCGAGCCGTTCGACGGCGTGCAGGATCCCGGTCGCGCGGTACGTGCAGAAGCCGCCCTGGCAGGGGCCCATCCCGAGCCGCAGCGTGCGGCGGATGTCGTCGAGATTCGCGGTGCCGCGCCGCCGCATCGCCTCCTCGAGCCGCTCCCGGGTGATGAGCTCGCACTCGCAGATGATCTCGTCCGGCTGCGGCACGGGCTCCCGCGCACCGAGGCGCGCGCCGAGGACGTAGAACTGCCCTTCGTCCGAGCCCGGAAGCGACTCCTCGGCCGTCCGGGAGGGCCGATCGACACCCAGCTGCGCGCAGGCGGCATCGACCGCCGCCTCCGCCATGAGCCGAAACGTCGTCGCCTTCCCGCCGGTGATCGTTACAAAGCCGTCGATGCCGTCTCGCTCGCGGTGGTCGAGGAGCGCGTGCGATCGCGTCACCTCGCGTGTGTCCGCCACTTCCTCGGGCGAGAACAGCGGCCGCGCGCCCGCCCACACACGCAGCGCGCGAGCCTCGCGGAAGCCGGGAACGAGCTTCTCGCCCTCGTCGAGCATCTCGCCGATCTCGGCCTGCGTGACCTCCAGCTCGTCCGGGTCGGCGACCCGCGTGTCGGTCGTCCCGATCACGCAGACGGTGCGGATCGGTACGAGGATGTCCCCGTCCGCGGGCAGCTTGCAGCGGTTGACCACCGTGTTCACGAGCCGGTGGTTCATCGCAATCATGATCCCCTTGCCGGGGAGCACCTCGACCCGGCAGCCCGCGAGCCCGGCGATCTGCCCCGCCCACGCGCCCGCCGCGTTGATGACGACGTCCGCGTGGATGCGGAGCTCCTCACCGGTCAGCTCGTTCCGGACGAGCGCCCCGGTCACCTTCCCGCCCTCGCGCTCGAGCCCCAGCACCCGGTGGTAGAGCAGGATCTGCGCGCCATGCTCCTGCGCGGAGCGGGCGCAGCCCCAGACGAGCTTCCAGGGATCCAGCGAGGCGTCGGGCACCGTGAACGCCCGCGAGATCTCGGGGTTCAAGCGCGGCTCGCGCCGCCGGGCCTCGGCGACCGGAATCTCCTCGACGGGAACACCTGTGGCCCGACAGCCCTCGACGAACTCGTCGCCGAAGGCGGGATCGTCCCACGGGGTGCAGACGAACAAACCGCCGGTGTCCTCGATGCAGTCGGAGGCGGTGCGCCGCAGGATGAGGTTCTCGAGGATGCACTCCCTGGCCGCCTCGGGGTCCTTGACGGCGTAGCGGCCACCGGAGTGGAGCAGGCCGTGGAAGCGGCCGGTCGTGCCGTCCGCGAGGTCTTTCCGCTCGACGAGCACCGTCTCGAGCCCGCGCATGGCTGCATCGCGCACCACGCCCGCGCCCGTCGAGCCGCCGCCGATGACCAGCACCTCGGTCTCGATAGAGGCCACGCTACCCGCGGAAGTGGATCAAAGGTGCCATAGCAGGCACTCCGAGTATCGCAGCACCGAATGGGTCGCCGATGGCCGCCCGCGTCAGCACGGGGAGTACACTCGCAACGTCAATCGGGCGCTCGGCCGGCGTCCGGACGAGGAGGCAGCAATGGGGCAAGACGAGCGCGACAAACACGAGCACGAGGGCAGCTTCGCCGAGGGCGTCGAGGAGACCAGGCACCACCCCGAGCGGGACACGAAGGGCGACTTCGCGGAGGGCGAAGAGGAACAGGAGCACCGGCACGAAGGCAGCTTCGCGGAGGGCGTCGAGGAGACCGAGCACCACCCCGAGCGGGGCACGAAGGGCGACTTCGCGGAAGGCCAGGAGTCGGACGACTAGCCGCGAAGGGGCCCGCCGGGGAGTTCTCCAGGGGCCCCTACGCGTGATCGATTATTCGACCCAGTCGAACGTCCGAGTGACGGCCTTCTTCCAGAAGCGGTACTCCTTCTCCCGCTCCTCCGCATCCATCTGGGGCTGCCACTCCTTGTCCTTGCCCCAGTTTGCGCGTAGGTCCTCCACTTCGGACCAGAAGCCGACCGCCAGCCCGGCGGCATAGGCCGCGCCGAGCGAGGTCGTCTCGGCCACGGTTGGCCGGATGACCGGAACGTCGAGCACGTCCGCCTGGAACTGCATCAGCAGCTCGTTGTAGACCATGCCGCCGTCGACCTTGAGCGACGTCAGCTCGACGCCCGAGTCGGCGTTCATGGCGTCCACTACCTCGCGGCTCTGCCAGGCGGTGGCCTCGAGCGCGGCTCGCGCGATGTGGCCCTTGGACACGTACCGGGTCAGGCCGGCGATGACACCGCGGGCCTCGCCCCTCCAATACGGGGCGAAGAGGCCCGAGAAGGCCGGGACGAAGTAGATCCCGCCGTTGTCCTCGACCGTCTTCGCGAGGTCCTCGACCTCCGTCGAGGTCTTGATCAGACCGATGTTGTCCCGTAGCCACTGGACGAGAGCGCCGGTGATGGCGATCGCGCCCTCGAGGCAGTAGATCGCCGGCTGATCGCCGATCTTGTAGGCGAGGGTGGTCAACAGCCCGCTCTTCGACTGGACGGCATCGGTGCCCGTGTTGAGGAGCAGGAAGTTGCCCGTCCCGTAGGTGTTCTTCGCCTCGCCGACCGAGAAGCAGGTCTGTCCGAAGAGGGCAGCCTGCTGGTCGCCGAGGTCGCCGGCGACCGGGATTCCGGCCAGGCCGTTCTTCGCCTCGCCGTACGTCTCGCTCGAGGCGCGGATCTCCGGCAGCATCGCGCGCGGGACCCCGAGCAGGCCGAGGATCTCCTCGTCCCAGTCGAGCGTCTCGAGGTTCATCATCATCGTGCGGCTCGCGTTGGTCACGTCCGTCACGTGCACGCCGCCGTCGGGCCCGCCGGTGAGCTGCCAGATCACCCAGGTGTCGATGTTCCCGAACAGCACCTCGCCGCTCTCGGCCTTCTCGCGGACGCCGTCGACGTTGTCGAGGATCCACTTGATCTTCGGGCCGGAGAAGTACGTGGCGATCGGCAGCCCCGTCTTCGCGCGGAACCGGTCCTGGCCGCCGTCGGCGGACAGCTCGTTGCAGATCTGATCC
Source organism: Gaiellaceae bacterium (assembly GCA_035640335.1). Classification (GTDB taxonomy): domain Bacteria; phylum Actinomycetota; class Thermoleophilia; order Gaiellales; family Gaiellaceae; genus VAXT01. The sequence goes on from DASQWH010000204.1 coordinate 12,710, forward strand.
GTCCGCGTGTCCTGCCAGACGATCGCGTTGTGCACCGGGCGTCCCGTCGAGCGCTCCCAGACGACCGTCGTCTCGCGCTGGTTCGTGACGCCGACGGCCGAGATATCCGTCGCCTTGACCTTGTCGAGGCCGGCACGGACGACCTCCTGCGTGCGCTGCCAGATCTCCAGCGCGTCGTGCTCGACCCACCCCGGCTTCGGGTAGATCTGCTCGTGCTCTTTCTGATCGACGGCGACGACCTGCCCGCCGTGGTCGAAGACCATGAAGCGGGTGCTGGTCGTTCCCTGGTCGATCGCTGCTGCGTACTGAGCCATCCGCGGCACCTCCTATCGAATAGTCCTCTCTACCCCTCTCCGGCCCAGGTCTCGGCGGCGGTCTTGATCAGCAGGTACGACGACGTCGCGCCGGGGTCCTGGTGGCCGGCGCTCCGCTCGCCGAGGTAGCTCGCGCGTCCCTTCCTGGCGACGAGCGGGATCGTCGCCTGCATCCCCTCTTCGGCTGCTTCGGCCGACCGGCTCAGGGCCTCGGCGAAGGAAGCCCCGTCGGCCAGAGCCGCCCGGAAGGAGTCCCTCGCCGGAACCAGGGCGTCGATCATCGTCTTGTCGCCGATCTCCGCCTTGCCTCGCATCTGCACGCCTTCGACCGCCCCGTCGAGGGCGGCGGCCCAGTCCTCCGGCTCGAGCTCGCTCTTGCCGGCCGTGGCCGTGCCCAACTGCAGGAAGAGCGTCCCGTAGAGGGGGCCGCCCGCCCCACCGACGGTGGAGACGAGCGTCATGCCGACGGTCTTGAGCAGGCCGCCGATGTCGTCGCCCTCCACGCCCTCGACCTTGCCGAGGGCGGCCTTCATCCCGCGGTCGATGTTGGTGCCGTGGTCGGCATCGCCGATCGCGGAGTCCAGCTGCGTCAGGTACTCCCTGTTCTCGGCGACGGTCGAGCCGAACCGCTCGATCCAGCCGAGAACCTGAGCGTAGGAAACGGTCACCCGGACTGCCTCCATCGCACTAAACGCCCCACCTCAGGCCCGGCGTGCGGACCGGAGCGTCCCAGAGCCGCGTCAGCTCGTCGTCCAGCTTGAGCAGTGTGATCGAGATGCCGGCCATCTCCAGCGAGGTGATGTACGCCCCGATCAGGTTGCGCGTGATCTTGATCCCACGCTGCTCGAGCAGCTTGTAGAGGTCGTTGTAGACGAGGTAGAGCTCGATCGTCGGTGTCCCTCCCATGCTGTTGACGAACGCGAGCACCTCGTCGCCTTCCTGAAACGGGATGTCGTCGATCACCGGCGTGGCCAGGCTCTCGACGATCTCGCCCGCCGGTGCCAGCTTCCGCCGCTCCCGGCCCGGTTCTCCGTGGATGCCGATCCCGATTTCCATCTCGTCGTCGCCGAGCTCGAAGGTCGGCTTGCCGGCGGACGGCACGGTGCACGACGTGAGCGCCATGCCCATGCTGCGGCCGTTCGCGTTCACCTTCCGGCAGAGCTCGGCGACCTCTTGCAGCGACTGCTTCTCCTCCGCCGCCGCACCGCAGATCTTCTCGGCGAGGACGGTCGTCCCCACTCCGCGGCGACCGGCGGTGTACAGGCTGTCCTGGACGGCTACGTCGTCGTCGATGACGACCGCCTCCACGTCGATCCCCTCACCGCGGGCGAGGTCGGCGGCCATCTCGAAGTTCATCACGTCGCCTGTGTAGTTCTTGACGATGTGCACCACGCCGGCGCCGCCGTCCGCTGCCTTCGTAGCCTCGAGCATCTGGTCCGGCGTCGGTGAGGTGAACACCTCGCCCGGGCAAGCGGCGTCGAGCATGCCCATGCCGACGAAGCCGCCGTGCATCGGCTCGTGTCCCGAGCCGCCTCCTGAGACGAGCGCGACCTTGCCTTGAACCGGAGCGTCCGCTCGAACGATGTAGTTGGGGCCGAAGCTCACCCGCAAGAGGTCGGGGTGCGCAACGGCCATGCCCTGGAGCGCTTCGGTGACGACGTCTTCGGGCTTGTTGATCAGCTTCTTCATCTCATCACCCCAGTACCCCCGTTAGGGAGCGCAAGACTTCGAGGTTGCCCACGCCGGGGGCGTACACCGCGTGGTAGACGAGCGCACCCAGCGACCCGCCGATGATCGGGCCGACGACCGGGACCCAGGAGTAACCCCAGTCCGAGTCGCGCTTGCCCGGGATCGGCAGCAACGCGTGGATGATCCGCGGCCCGAGGTCTCGGGCCGGATTGATCGCGTATCCAGTCGGGCCTCCGAGCGAGAGGCCGATGACGAACACGAGCAGACCGATCAGCAAGGGCGGAAACGCCTGGGCGAACGCCTGCTGGTTCGACGTGTTCGTGATTACGTCCGTGGCGAAGTGGCCGACGATCGCGAGCACGCCGAAGACGAGGATGAACGTGCCGATGATCTCGGTCAGCAGATTGTGCGTGTAGTTGCGAATCGCGGGGCCGGTCGAGAAGACCGCGAGCTTCAGGCCCGGGTCCTCGGTCGGCCGCCAGTGCGGCAGGTAGGCGATGAAGACCAGGATGGCCCCCAACATCGCCCCGGCGAACTCGCCGAGCAGGTACTTCGGCACATCCTCCCACGGCGTGATGTCCGTCAGCGCGAAGCTGAGCGTCACCGCGGGGTTGATGTGCGCGCCACTGAACTGGCCGACGGCGTAGACGGCTACCGCGACGGCCATCCCCCATCCGAACGTGATCACGATCCAGCCAGCGTTCTCCGCCTTCGAGCGTGCGAGCAGGACTCCGGCAACGACCCCGTCGCCGAGCAGGATCAGGATCGCCGTCCCGACCAGCTCGGCCGTGAAGATCTCCATGAGCCACCCCCTCCCAGGTTGAACGGCCTATCTGGCCGTGCAACATCTCGCACTAGGAGAGCGAAGTCAACGCGATCCGGCGCCTCCGCAGGCGCCGTCGATCAGACGAGCGAGACGTCGACGGCGTAGCGATCGCGCAGCTCGCGCGCGATCCGCTCGTCGCCGCCGATGAGGAACAGCTCGTACGGGTAGGCGTACTGCGCCCGGTAACCCCGTTCCCGGGCGAGGATCCGCCCCCAGAGCGAGACGGAGCCGAGGGCGATCGGGCGCCCCTGCCTGACTGGGGGCAGCTCCTGGTACTCGCGCCCGTAGCGGTGCCGGACGCCGGTGTAGCGGCGCAACAGCTCCTCGGCGAGAACCCGCGTCTTGAAGGCGTAGATGCCGCACTCGTGCTCGTGGACGGGGGCGCCGTCGCGATGGACGGCGCACCTGGCCTCGAACCGGCTTCCCGCCGGCCAGCTCACGTGGTGCATCGTGAAGGACTCGAGCCGATGCTCATCGTTGTGGAGCCGCACGTGCCACAGCCGCCAGCCGAGAACCGGCTCGATCGAGATTTCGCTCACGCAGGAACCGGATCCTCGACCGGCTCTTCGACCGGGGCGGGTCCTGGAACGGGCTCCTCGAGTGGAACGATCTCGATTTCGCGCTCGGTCTCGGGGATGCCGATATCCATCAGGGCTCCTTCTCTTTTCTTCGGCCGCTGGAGCCGAGAACTTGAAACAAACGCTAGAGAGGGGGCCGGACGGGACCCGGGAGCCGGCTCCGTCAGGTCCGGCGCACGAAGTCGATCGACACGGGCACGCCCTCGAGCTCGAAGTGCTCGCGCAGCCGGTTCTCGACCCAGTAGCCGTAGTCGCGCGTGATCAGGCTCGGGTCGTTGACGAAGAAGCGGAAGCGCGGCGGGCGGACGCGGGTCTGCGTCCCGTAGAGCAGGTTGAGGCGCTTGCCGTTCCGAGACGGCGGCTGGCGGCTCTCGCGCAGCTCGGTCAGGAAGCGGTTCAGCACCGGAGTCGGGATTCGCCGTGTCGACTTCTCGTACAGCGCCTCGACGCGGTCGAGCAGCCGGTCGATGCCGCGCCCGGTCTTCGCCGACGCGGTGACGATCGGCGGGCGCTGGCGCAGGCGCGGCTCGAGGCGGCGACGGATGTCCTCGATGTCCACCTCGCCGATGTCCCACTTGGAAAGGACGACGAGCGTCGCGCAGCCGGCCTTGCGAGCCACGTCCGCGATCGTCAGGTCGTGGTCGACGACGCCCTCGCTCGCGTCGACGAGCACGAGCGCGATGTCAGCCCGCTCGGCGGCCTGCAGCGCCCGCAGCTCCGAGTAGTACTCGATGCCCTGGCGCTGGCGGCGCTTGCGCCGGAGTCCGGCCGTGTCGACGAGCACGAACGTGCGGTCGCCGCGCTGGAGCACCGTGTCGATCGCGTCCCGGGTCGTCCCGGGCGTTTCCGAGACGATCACGCGCTCCTGGCCGAGGACCGCGTTGAGGAGGCTCGACTTGCCGACGTTTGTGCGGCCGAGGATGGCGACGCGGATCGCGTCCTCGCCGACCTCGGGGCGCCCCTCGCCGGGGAGGCGGGTGACGATCAGGTCGAGCAGGTCGCCGGAGCCGTGGCCGTGCAGCGCCGAGACAGGAATCGGATCGCCGAGCCCGAGGCGGTGGAACTCGTAGATGTCCGCGTCGCGGCTCGGGTCGTCGATCTTGTTCACGAGGAGCAGCACGGGCTTGCGGGAGCGGCGCAGGATCGCGGCGATCTCCTCGTCGCCGGGCGTCACCCCCGCCTGTGCGTCGACGACGAAGAGCACGAGGTCGGCCTCGACGATCGCGGCGCGAGCCTGCTCGGCCACCTGCCGCGTGAGCGGCGAAGCGTCCGCGATGTCGACGCCGCCCGTGTCGATGAGCAGGAAGCGCTGGCCCGCCCACTCGCAGACGACTTCCTTGCGGTCGCGCGTGACGCCCGGGGTCTCGTGCACCACGGCCGTGCGCGAGCCCGTCAGGCGGTTGACGAGCGTCGACTTGCCGACGTTCGGGAAGCCGACGACGGCGGCGGTGCCGAGCAGGCCCTCGCTCACGGCGGAGGGATCGCGACTTCCGGGCGCCCCAGCTCGTGCACGTCGACGAGGAAGCGCCAGAGCCGGTGGATCTCCTCCTGGATGAGCTTGGTCGCCTCCTTGTAGCCCTTGCCCGACCGCGGCAGGCCGTCGAACTCCATCGGTTCCCCCCAGGCGATCGAGACCGGGTGGAAGTTGCCGAGGCGCCAGTACTGCGAGCCGTGGATCGCCGCCGGCACGACAGGCACCTTCTCCTGGAGCGCGACCATCGCGGCGCCCGGCTTCGCCTCGCCTGGCACGCCGCGCCGCTGGCGCGTGCCCTCGACGAACATGCCGAGGGCGTGCCCCTCGCGCACGATCTCGCGCATCGCGCGGACGGCCTCGCGGTCGGACTCGCCGCGGCGCACCGAGCGCGTGCCGAAGGCGCGGATCAACTGGCCGAGGCCCGGGACCGTGTGCGCCTCGATCTTGGCGACGTAGTAGACCGTGCGCGGCGAGGAAGCACCGAACGCGGGCGGGTCGACCCACGAGAAGTGGTTGAACGCAAGCACGAGGCCGCCTTCGCGGGGGACGCGCTCGGTGCCGTACTCGCGCATCGGCGCCACAGCTCGGACGGCGGGCGCGACCGTCATTCGCCCCACAGCCCAGACGAGCTCGGTGACGTTCATGCCGTCGCCCGTGCGCGCACGAGCTCCTCGATCCGGTCGACGACGTCCTCGACGTCGAGCTCGGTCGTGTCGATCTGCTCCGCGTCGTGCGCCGGCTGCATGCGGGCGGCGTCGCTCTCGTCGCGCAGACGCAGGTCGGTGGCGAGGGCGTCGGCACCGATGTCGGGCCGCTCGGCCTGGCGGCGCCGCTCGCGTACGTCACGGTCGGCGACGAGGTAGATCTTCACCTCCGCATCGGGCACGACGACTGTGCCGATGTCGCGGCCCTCGATGACCGCGTTGCCGATCTCAGCGAGCTCGCGCTGGCGTTCGCGCATCACGGCCCGGACCTGCGGGTGGCGGGCGACGACGGGCACCATCCGGTCGATGCGGGCCTGGCGGATCGCGTCGGTCACGTCCGTGTCGGCGATGAAGACGCGGCCGGCCTCGTCGAGCTGGATCGGGTTCTCGGCCGCGAGCGCGCCGAGGCGCTCGCCTTGGTCGAGCGGGATCGCGTCGTGCATCGCGAGCCACGTGAGCGCGCGGTACATCGCGCCGGTGTCGAGATAGCGGAAGCCGAGCCGCTCCGCGAGCCGGCTCGCAACCGTGCTCTTCCCCGCTCCAGCGGGGCCGTCGATGGCGACGATCATCGCTGCGTGACCGACTCGAGTAGGTCGAAGAACCCGGGGAAGCTTACAGCGACCGCTTCCGCCCCTCGGAGCCGCACGCCCTCGCGCGAGACGAGCCCCGCGACGGCGCCCATGATCGCGAGCCGGTGATCCCCGCGCGCGTCCATTCCCCCACCCCTAGGGCGGGTGGGTACACCCCTCACCCCGAGGCCATCTTCGCGTTCCGAGATGCGGACGCCAAGGGCTTTCAGCGCAATCGTCACGCTTTCGATCCGGTCCGTCTCCTTTTCGCGCAGCTCGGCCGCGCCGCGAATGGCCGTGTCCCCCCGGACGCACGCGGCCGCCAGCGCGACCAGCGGCAGCTCGTCGATCAGCCGCGGGACCTCCTCCGCCTCGATGGTCGTCGCGACGAGCGACGCCGAGCGCACCTCGAGGTCGCCGACGGCCTCCCCGCCGAGCCGCCGGCGGTTGAAGACCGTAATCCGCGCGCCCATGCGGCCGAGCACGTCGAGCAGGCCGGTCCGCGTCGGGTTGAGCCCGACGTCGTGGATCGTCAGCTCGGATCCGGTCAGCAGCGTCGCCGCGATGATGAACGGCGCCGCGGCGCCGAAGTCGCCCGGCACCTCGACGCGGCCGAGCGACAGCCGTTCTGGGGGCCCGACGGTCACCCGGTGTGGGCGCCGCCGCAGCCGTACCCCCGCCGCCGTGAGCAGGATCTCCGTGTGGTCGCGCGTCGGCAGCGGCTCGCTCACGATCGTCCGGCCGGCCGCATAGAGACCGGCGAGCAGCACGCACGACTTCACCTGCGCGCTCGCCACCGGCAGCTCGTAGCGAATCCCGCGTAGCCGCCGCCCGCCCGCGACGACGAGCGGCGGCGTCCCGTCCGCGGTCTCGACGGCCGCTCCCATCCGCGTCAACGGCTCCGCGACGCGGTCGACTGGGCGCCTGCGCAGTGAGTCGTCGCCGGTGAGCTCGAAGCGACCGTCCTGGCCGACGAGAATGCCCGGCAGCAGACGTAGGAGCGTGCCCGCGTTGCCGCAGTCGATCGGCTCCTTCGGCGCGGTCAGGCCGCGCAGCCCGCGGCCCTCGACGCGGACGAGGTCCACGTCCTCGTCCGCGACCTCGACTCCGAGCGCGCGGACGGCCGCCAGCGTCGCCTCCGTGTCGGCCGAGCGCCCGAAGCCGGCGACGGCCGTCTCGCCCTCGGAGATCGCCCCGAGGAGCACAGCCCGGTGCGAGATCGACTTGTCCCCGGGCACGGCGATGTGCCCGACGACCGAGCGCGCCGGCTCCACGCGACGCTCCATGTCTAGCCCAATTGCTTGCCGAGCAGGCGCGCGACGGCGTCGATGTCGGCCGCCAGCTCCCCGAACTGCTCGGCCGGAACCTGCTGCGGCCCGTCGCAGAGCGCCTCGTCGGGGCGCGGATGCACCTCGATCAGGACACCGTCGGCGCCGACGGCAGCCGCGGCGCGCGCGAGCGGCGCCACCAGGTCGCGCCGGCCGGCGGCGTGCGAGGGGTCGACGATGACGGGCAGGCGCGTCTCGCGCTTCAGCACCGCGACCGACGCGAGGTCGAGCGTGTAGCGCGTCCGGCCCTCGAACGTCTTGATGCCACGCTCGCAGAGGATGATCCGCTCGTTCCCCTCCTTCGCGACGCACTCGGCCGCCATCAGCAGCTCGTCGACGGAGGCCGCAGGCCCGCGCTTGACGAGCACCGGCTTGTCGAGCCGCCCCGCCTCCGCGAGCAGGAGGAAGTTCTGCATGTTGCGCGCGCCGATCTGGATCACGTCCGCGGTCTCGGCCACCTCCTCGACGTGGCGCGGGTCGAGCAGCTCGGTCACGATCGGCAGGCCGGTCTCCTCACGCGCCTCGCGCAGGATCTCGAGCCCCGCCGTGCCGAGGCCCTGGAAGCTGTACGGCGACGTACGCGGCTTGAAGGCACCGCCTCGCAGCATCGTCGCTCCCGCCTCGGCGACGATCCGTGCCGTCGACAGCGTCTGCTCGCGCGACTCGACCGTGCACGGCCCGGCGACGAGCCCGAAGTACGTGCCTCCGAGCCGCCGGCCCCGCACCTCGATCACCGCCGATTCGAGCGAGCCGTCGTCGGCGGCGAGCGGTAGCACGTCCTTCAGCAGATCGGACGACATCGGCGCCAGTCTACGTTGACGGTGTGCAGGCTCGCGGCTACCTTGAGCGCGATGACTTCCGCGCCTCGCATCCGAGTCTGGGCCTGGCCCTGCGGGCGGCGCGGAAGCGTGCGCGCGGTCTGAGCGCCGAGCCTCCTTTCGTCCCGCTCGCCCCGAACGCAGGTCTATTTCGTGCGCGTGTGAAAGGAGGAAGAATGACGAGGCCGATGCGGATCTTCTCCGGCATCCGGGCGTCCGGCGACAAGACGCTCGGCAACTACAGCGGCGGTTTCCGCCAGTACGTCGCGACCCAGGAGCAGGGCGACGCCTTCTTCTGCGTCGTCGACCTGCACTCGATCACGACGCCGTTCGAGCCGGACGTCCTCCGCGAGGCGACCCTCTCGGTCGCCGCGCTCCTCTTCGCCTCCGGGCTCGACCCGGAGCGCTCGACCGTCTTCGCGCAGAGCCACGTCGCCGCGCACTCCGAGGCGGCTTGGCTGCTCGGCTCGGTCACGAGCTTCGGCGAGCTGCGCCGGATGACCCAGTTCAAGGAGCGCGCGGAGGAGCAGGAGTTCGTCTCCGCCGGGCTCTTCAACTACCCCGTGCTGATGGCCGGCGACATCCTGCTCTACCAGACCGACGTCGTCCCGATCGGCGACGATCAGCGCCAGCACCTCGAGCTGACCCGCAACATCGCGGAGCGCTTCAACGCCCGCTTCGGCGAGACCTTCGTCGTCCCCGAGGGCGTCTACCCCGACGAGGGCGCGCGGATCAAGAACCTGCAGGAGCCCGAGCGGCTGATGTCGACAACGCGCGGCGCGCCGCAGGGTGTCGTCCGCATGGTCGACTCGGCAGAGGAGATCCGGCGGAAGTTCAAGACCGCCGTCACGGACTCGGGCACGGACTTGCGGCACGCGCCCGACGAGAAGCCGGGTATCTCGAACCTGATCGAGATCATGGCCGTTGCCACGGGCGCTTCGATCGCCGAAGTCGAGGCGCGCTACGACGGGCAGGGCTACGGGCGTTTCAAGGAGGACGTGGGCGAGGCGGTCGTCGAGCTGCTGGGGCCGATCCAGCGGCGCTACGAGGAGCTGCGCGAGGACGAGGGCGAGCTGCGGCGCATGCTCGCGCGCGGCGCCGCGAAGGCGGTCGCCGCATCGGCGCCGACCCTCGAGGCGATGTACGAGCGGATGGGGTTCGTGCGGCCTTAGCGGTCTCGCGGCGCTTTCTGCGCAGACAGCGAATAAAAGGCGACGAAATTCCGGATCGGAGCGGTCGTGAACCGAACCGTTGCCACAATGGCAGCGGGTCCGGCGTCGACGTTCGCCTAAAGCTCTGGGAAACCGCTCGTGTCTCCTGCACGCGCATAAACGCGAGGAAAAGCCATGTCCAAAACGCTCATGTCCTTCGGAATCACGCTCGCTTTCGTTCTCGTCTTGCTGTTAGGGTCGGCAGCAGACGCATTTGCACAGGACGAGTCGACGACAACGCAGGCCGCCGCAAGCTCGTTGCCACTCGAGCGGAGCCTCGACTCGGAGCGCAGCTCGAGCCACGCGAGCGAGCTGCCCTGCGGCTGTCTCCAGTGCCCGGAATACTGCGCGCCGCCTCCACCGCCGCCTCCGCCCCCTCCGGCTCCGCCACCTCCGCCGCCACCGCAGCCTCCCCCGCCGCCTCCTCCACCACCACCTCCGCCTCCGCCACCTCCGCCTCCGCCGCTGGACTGCGATCCCAACCAGTACTCCGACTGCGCCTGGCTAGAGGGTGATGGCTCCGAAGACGGTGACATCGCGTGTCGCTTCGCGCTGGGGCCGGTACCAGCCTTTCCCTGTCTGGAAGGGCCGGAAGCAGCGAGGTGCGTGGACTTCTTTCCCAACGAGTGTTCGTGTCCGCCGGGCAGCACGTTCGGAGCATGGAGCGTGCGCGGCATGAAGTTCACGGCAGGCATTTGGCCGCTGCGCTACGACGTCTGGCACTACTGGCAGGGCATCGTCTATTGCAGTCGCAGCGACGGGCTGACCAAGATCTACCGGGTGAGATGGCACCGCATGGACGGCATCTCGCCCTGGGAGTTCGTGACCCACTCCGGCAACTCGTGTAACTCGGAGAATTGCCGTGAGCAGATCTCCGACAGCCAGGGAAACCGCCGCCTCAGGGCGATCGTCACGACTACCGGTCAGTTTCGTGCCTGCGTCACGCCCCACCACGTCTGCAGGGAGAGGCAGCCCAGGCTCGTCATGACTGTCCAAGCAGGCCAGTTCCCGCCGGCGTTCACATGGAGTTGGGCATGAGGACGCGTACGAAGCTCATCATCGTTCTCGTCGTCGTCCTGCTCACGGCGATCTGGCTCGTGACCGTCGTCTACGCCGGGGAAGCCGAACCCGTTCAGGGCCCGGGCGGAACCCTGCCGACGCAGCGCAAGTAGACCTAGGGCCTGGCACGTGACCGCGTGAGCTCGCGCAGCGCCTCGACTTCGGCGCCGCCGAGCTCACGCCACTCGCCGGGACCGAGGCCCTTGATGTTCAGCCCGGCGTACCGAGGTCGGTGCAGACGGCGCACCGGATGGCCGACGGCCTCGAGCATCCGCTTCACCTGATGCTTGCGGCCCTCGTGGATCGACAGCTCGACGCGGTTGGGCCCGAGGCGGCGGACGCGCGCAGGCGCGGTGCGGCCGTCCTCGAGCTCGACCCCTTCGGCCAGGGAGGCGAGCGCCTCGTCTGACGGCTCGCCCTCGACGTCGGCCTCGTAGACCTTCTCGACCTCGTAGCGCGGGTGCGCGAGCCGGTGCGCGAGCTCGCCGTCGTTCGTCAGGAGCAGAGCACCCGTCGTGTCGGCGTCGAGCCGGCCGACCGGCACGACTCGAGCGCCGTGGCGGACGAGGCCGACGACGGTCGGGCGGCCCCCCGGGTCGTGCGCGGTCGTAACGACGCCGGTCGGCTTGTGCACGAGGACGTAGGCGAGCTGCTGCGGCGTGACGCGCGCGCCGTCGAGCTCGACGACGTCGTTCGCACCGACGAACGTGTTCAGCTGGCCCGGCTCGCCGTTGACGCGCACGCGGCCGGCCTTGATCAGCTCGTCGGCCTTGCGCCGCGAGGCGACTCCGGCTCGTGCGAGGAAGGCGTTCAGACGCACTCGCGAATTCTCGCGTGCGCCACGATCGCGTCACCGACGCGTGCGGATTTCCCGGCGCTCGCCGGGTAGCCTGGGGGAACCTCCCGGTTCCCCCGGGCCCCCTCCACGGGTCCGCTGCGCGGGCGCTCGAAGGGCAGCTGGGGGAACCTCCCGGTTCCCCCAGACCCCCTCCACTGGTCCGCTGCGCGGACACGCGCTACGCGCGGGCAGGCGTCATGCTGCTCACGTGGAGATCGCGGGCAAGACGGCGCTCGTCACCGGTTCGGGTTCGGGCATAGGGCGCACGATCGCGGTTCGCCTCGGCCGCGACGGCGCCGCGGTGGTCGTCAACGACCTCGAAGAGGAGACCGGTTCAGAGACCGTCGACCTGATCACGCGGGCCGGGGGCAAGGCGTCGTTCGCTCACGGCGACGTAACCGAAGACGCGGACGTCAAGGCAGCGGTGGCCTACGCCGAGAGCACGTTCGGCGGACTCGACATCCTCGTCAACAACGCGGGCGGCTTCCCCTACCCGGTCTTCCCGGACGCCGACCTCGAGCACTGGTCGCGCAGCCTCGACCTCAACCTCCGCTCGGCGATGGTCGCGATCCACTACGCCGTCCGCGCGATGGAGCGCCGCGGCGCGGGCGCGATCGTCAACATCGCCTCCTCGGCCGGGCACGGGCTCGCGCCCCACCCCGGCCCCGAGTACGCCGTCGCCAAGGCCGGGATCATCCGCCTCACCGCCTGCCTGGCACCGCTCGCCGACCGCGGCATCCGCGTCAACTGCGTCAGTCCGCACACCGTCGGGACGCCCGCCGTCCGCGGGCGCATCGCCGAACTGAAGGCCGACGGCGAGGAGCTACCGGGCCCGCTCCAAGACGTCCTGCTCGAGCCGGAGGAGGTCGCCGACGCAGTGGTGGACTTCATCGAAGACGAGTCGCTCGCCGGCCGCGTCCTCGTCCTCGTCGGCGGCCGCGAGCCCGAGCTGTTGAGCAGCAGCAGCAGCTAGGCCGGGCGCCGCTCGGCGAGCGCCTCGAGCCGCCCACGCAGCTCGTCCGCCTCGCCCGCGAGCTCCTCGAGCCGCGGCAGCGCGGCCAGGCTCTCCAGCCCGAACACACGCTCGAAAAGCGGCGTCACGCGGTAGCGCACGGCGCCCGCGCTCTCGCGTCCGGCCTCCGCGATCAAGCCGCGCTCGACCAACCCGGCCACGACCGAGTCGACGGCGACCCCGCGCCAGCGCGCGATCTCCGGGCGCGAGCACGGCCCCAGGTATGCGACGACTGCGAGCGTCTCCATCGCCGCCTGCGACAACCCGCGCTCGACCGGCCGCTCGAACAGCCGCCCGCACGCCTCCGCCGCGTCGCGCGAGGCGCGGAACGCATAGCCCCCGGCAACGGCTTCCAGCACGATCCCGCTGCGGCCCTCGCGATAGCGTTCGCCGAGCAGTCCGAGCGCCGTCTCGACCCGCTCGACGTCATCGGCGGCCGCCTCGGCCAGCTCCCCCACCGACAGCGGCTGCGACGCCACGACGAGCAGCGCCTCGAGCGTGCGCGCGAGCGCGTCGAGCGGATTCGCAGCGATCAGGCGGAGCGGGCGTTCCATGCCACCTCCTTCTCCTCGCGGGCCGCATGTCCTACCCGGATCGGCGCGAACGGCCGCGCCTGTTCGAGCGAGATCTCGCCCGAGCGGCGCAGCTCGAGCAGCGCCAGGAACGCGACCGCCTGCTCGACGCGCGAGAGCCCGTCGACCTCCGCGTCGAAATCGAAGCGGGAGCGTCGCGCCAGCAGCGCCCGGAACCGCGCCACGAACTGCGACACGGGCGGGAACCGCAACGCAAGGTGCGCCAAGGACACCTGCGGCGGCTCGGCGGCGAGCGCGCGAAACGCGGCGGCCAGGTGCGCCGGGTCCTGCGGGGCGAGCCTCCGCTCGACCCGCGGTGCGAGCGGTGCCGGCCCGAGCCGGAAGAAGCGGTTGCGCTCACCCGACAGCCGCTCGGTGAGCCACGCCGCGGCCTCCTTGATCCGCCGGTACTCCTCGAGCCGCCGCGCGAGCTCCTCGGCCGCCTCCTCGGGCGCGAGATCCTCGAGATCGGCCTCGTCGTCGAACAGCCCGCGGGCCTTCAGCTCGAGCAGCGACGCGACGAGGACGAGGAACTCGCCGCACGCTTCCAGGTCGAGCTCCTCACGCTCGCCGAGCCGCTCGACGAAGGCGACGACGATCCCGGCCACGTCGACCTCCGCGAGCGGCAGCTCCTCGCGCAGGACAAGCGCGAGCAGCAGGTCGAACGGCCCCTCGAACGCGTCGAGGTCGAGGTCGAGCTCGCGGACGCTCATGACCGGCCGGAGGCTAACGAGAGGGGCGGACGCGCCGGCCCTTCGGAATCGCCATCTTCGGCCCCCCGGCCGCCTGTTCGCCCTCGCCGCGCCGCCGTCGGCGCGGCCCGCGGCCCTGGAAGAACTGCCACCAGACGAAGAACGCGGTCGACAAGACGAAAAGGACGATCGAGACCCACGCGTTCAGCCTCAGCCCGGCGAGCTCGTGCGCGGGGTCGATCCGCAGCAGCTCCTCGAAGAACCGCCCGAACGTGTAGAAGGAGACGTAGAGCGCGAACAGCGCCGGCGGCCGGATGCGGAAGAAGCGGTCGACGAGCAGCAGCACGACGACCATCACCGAGTCGTAGATCAGCTCGTAGAGGAAGGTCGGGTGGAACGTGTCGTACTGCTCGTAGCCCTGGACGCGGTGCTGCGGGTCGATCTCGAGCCCCCACGGCTCGTCGGTCGGCTTCCCGTACAGCTCCTGGTTCCACCAGTTCCCGATCCGGCCGATGCCCTGGGCGAGCAGCAGGCCCGGGGCCGTACAGTCGGCGAGCACCGGGACGTTCGCGCCCGAGCGCTTGGCGACGATCGCGCCGACCACGCAGCCGAGCGCGATCCCGCCCCACACGCCGAGGCCGCCCTTCCACACGGCGAACGGGCCCCACCACTCGTCCGGCACCTCGTCCCAACTCGTCAGCACGTGGTACGCGCGCGCGCCGACGATCCCGGCCGCGACGCCCCAGACGGCGACGCGCAGCACCGTGTCCCAGTCACCCCCGCGCCGCACGTAGCGGATGCCCGTCAGCCCGATGCACGCCGCGATCGCGAGCAGCAGCATCAGCCCGTACATGTGCAGCGTCAGGGGCCCGAGCTCGAGCGTGCCGTCTGACGGCGAGGGGATCGACGCGACCACGGGCAGTGGATTCTGCCCGCGAGCGGTCACCCCTGCGTCCGAGGCGACGCTTGCGGCGCCGTCATCAGGACGTGCGGGCTTGACCGCACGTCCGTCGGAACTGACCGGTCGATACCAATCGACCTAGACCGAGAACGCTAAAGGAGGATCTTCAGCGCGAGATCGTGAGGGCAGCCGCGCTCGAGAAGCTGGGTCGCGAAGCGGAGGTCGACGTCGTGCCGCACCGCCAGCCGTCCTGCCGCGCGTGGCTCGAAGCCCGCACGCTCCAGCTCTTCCGCACGCCAGCGCTCGATCCGCTCGATCTCGGTCTGCTCTAGGAGATTGAGTTCTGTCGTCGCCAACGGGGTCCTTTCAGGGCCGATTGACCTCATTGTTCGGTCAGACGACGGGAACGGAACTCCCGATAAAGGGTGATCCTCAGGTTTCACAAAAGCTTTACGGCCGCAATTAGCGAACGGAGCGTGCGATCTCGAGCGCGTCCTCCTTCGAGAGGTCGCCCTCGAGCCGCAGAGTCAGCGGCCCGCGCTGCCAGACGAGCGCCTTGCGGACGAGTCGCATCGTCTCCTCGCGAGCGTTGACGCCGTCGCTCCAGAGGAAGACGTGCGGCGCACCCTCGAACCAGACGCCCTCCGCGCCATCGACGCGCACGAGCTCGGCCTGCGTGTCCGGCCCGATCATCTTCTGCGCCATCGCGAAGCCCGGGAACTGCGAGATGAGCAGCCGCACCTCGTCGGGCGTCCCCCACAGGAAGCTGACCTGGTAGCTGCCGCCGTGGCGTGCGACGTAGACGGCGTCCGGGTTGCCGACGCCCTCCGCGTGCGCCACCAGGATCTGGTGCGGGACACGGCGCCGCGCCTGCGCGAGCGTGACGCGCTCGCCGAGCCCGAGTTCGCCCGGCGGCGCGACCGCAGGCAGCTTCTCGACGCGGACGATGTCGACACCCTTGATCCCAAGCCATTCGAGCACCGCTGTGCGCGCCGGCGGCACGGCGAACACGGCACCGATCGCGACTGCAGCGACCGCGAGCGCGATCGCCAGTGTTCGCCGAGCCGGGCGCCAGCGGCGCCGGGGCGCCTCGGCGAGGCGCCGCCGCACGGCACTCGCCATGTCGGGCGTCTCCGGGAACTCGACCCGGCCACCGAGTTGTCGCAGTGCGTGCTCGAGCTCAGGCATAGGACTCCCCCAGCTGCTCGCGTAGACGCGCGAGCGCTCTCGACAGACGAGACTTGACGGTGCCACGCCGCCAGTCGAGCGCGGCCGCCGTCTCCTCCTCGGACAGGTCGAGGAAGTAGCGGCATGCGATCACGAGCCGGTCCTCCTCCCGCAGGCCGTTGACCGCGGCGAGCAGGGCCGCGCTCTCCTCGGCCGCGAGAACGGCACCCTCGGGGGACGGAGCCGCGCCCCCCGAGGGATCCTCCGCGGCGGCGCGCACGGCGAGCTCCGCCCGCCGGCCCGTGGAACGGCGCCGATTGCGCGCCTCGTTCGCCACGATCCGCAGCAACCAGGGCCGAAACGGAGCCCCTCGCCGGAAGCGGCCGAGCGCGCGAAACGCCTTGACGAAGGCGTCCTGAGCCGCATCCTCCGCCTCGGCGGCACTGCCCGTGACGAGATAAGCGGTGCGAAAAGCGATTCCCTGATGTGCACGTACGAGTTCCTCATAGGCGCGGTCGTCGCCGCGTCGAGCGCGCTCGATGAGCTCGCTCTCATCCTGTGGCCGGCTCACCACACTGACTCTCTTACAACTGAACGGGCGATAGGGTTCCGAGCGTGTTCGCACGAGTCGTCAGGTACTCGGTCGATCCAGAGAGGTGCGAAGAGGCGCTGCACGCCTTCGAGCGGGCGGCATTGGAGATAGGCGAGATCGACGGCATCGCGGGCGGTTACGTGCTGGCCGACGGCGACGACGGCCTCATCATCACCGTCACCCTCTGGACGGACCGCACCGCCATGGAAAACAGCGAGGTCCGCGCCAGCCGTCTCCGCCAGGACGCGCTCCGCACCGTCGACGGCGAGATCATCTCCGTCGAGCGCCTCTCGGTCGCCGCCGAGGTCCGCGCGCGGAGCGGCATCCGCGAGTACTAGGCCACGCCGGTCATTCGGGCTGGATCCCGTCGCGGGTGACGACGACGTTGCCCGTGTCGGCGGGCAGGCCCTCGAGCGGCCGGCCGTTCCAGCTCGCGGCGAGGTTCCACGGCGCGCCGACGCGCACCCAGACGCGCGTGCCCGTGACGCCGACCGTGCTCCCCTCGCGGAGCAGGCCCTCGTAGAGGACGCGTCCTCCGCGCGAGCGGGCGCGGACCGTGAGCCAGCAGTCGCCCCGCGTGGCGGCGAGCACGAGGCGGCCGGTTCGCGGCGCGGCCGCCGGGCGCGCTGCTCGCCGATGGGCGATCGTCGTTTCGACACCGGCGACGGACGTTGCTCGCAGGTCGGGCATGCGCTCCGTCCCGCCGCCGTTGTGCCACGCGACGAGCACTACGAGGACGAGCCCGACCGCCGTGCCGACCGCAGTGAGCGCGCGCCGGTCGAGCGACGGCAGCCGCAGGCGCGGTTCCGGCGGCGGCGGTGGCGGCGGCGGTCTCGCCGCCTCGAGCCGTGCGCTCAGCTCCCCCGCGTAGAGCTCACCGTCGAGGCCGAGGAAGTTCGCGTACGTGCGGATGAACGCGCGGGCGTAGACCTCGTCCGGCAACGAGCCGAAGCGCTCGTCCTCGAATGCGACCAGGTATCTGCTGCGGATGCGCGTCGCCGCGGCGACGTCGTCGACGTCCAGCCCCTGCTCGCTCCGCGCGTGCCGCAGCGTGGCCCCGAGCTCGAACATTCCACCGCCCCTTGCTCGCCGCCTACATGGTGCCGCGCGCGCGACGCGCGTGCAACGCCGAACAGGCGCCTAGGCGTCGAGTGACGGGACTCGCGCGAGCCGCTCGGTCACGACGGCCTCGCCGGCGGCGTGGACGCCGGGATGCCCGGTGACGGCGGCGAGGAAGTCGTCGCGTTCCAGCGCATACGCGCTCGAGTCGACCGCCGCTCTGACGGTCGCCGTTCGAGGCACGTCGCGGAGTAGGGCGATCTCGCCGAAGTGGTCGCCCGGACGTGCATGCTGGTGCACACCGGGGGCCCTCACCTCGAACTCGCCGTCGCCGACGATGTAGAAGCGGTCGCCGGCGGCTCCCGCCTCGATCACGGCCTCCCCCGCTCGGACCTCGACCGGCACCAGCGCGGCCGCCATGTGCTCCTTGGCCGCCAGCGGCAGCGGCGCGAACATCGGCACGGCCTCGATCAGCGCGAGCTCCACGGGCGTCGAGACGTCGCGGTCGATCTCGACCAGTCGCCGCCACGTGAGCAGCGTGAGCAGCGGGAGGATGACGCCCACGGCGACGAACGCGGTCCGGGGTCCGACGGCCGCCACGAGCGCAGGCGCCGCGATCGATCCCAGCGCGACACCGCCCATCGCGAGCCCCCACGTCACGCCGAGGACGCGCGTGAGGACGTCGTCGGGGACGATGCGCTGCAGGAGCGTGAAGACGGCGACGTCCTCGACGCTGTTCGCGGCCCCGACGATCGCGAGCAGCAGCAGCGCGGCGCCGAGCTCGGGCCACGGGGCAAAGAGGACGATCGGGAGCCCCCAGAAGACGAGCGCGACGCCGAACGACGCCGCGAGCCGGCGGCGTTCGAGCGCGACCGCGCCGATCGCGCCGAGCAGCCCGCCCACGCCGACGGCGGCCGTCATGTAGCCGACCGCGCCGGCGCCGGCGTCGAGGACGCGAAACGCGGCGACGACGATCAAGACGTTGAGACAGCCGCGCACGAAAGTTTGGGCGAGGATCAGGCCCACCACGAGCCGCGGGCGCCGTCTGCGTAGGACCGCGCGGAAGCCTCCGAGCAGCAGGCGCAGCGTGCTGTCCGCGTAGGCCGCCTCGCGCAGCCGGATGACGCCCTCGGCGCGCACGCGCACGAGCAGCAGCGCTGAGGCGAGAAACGCGAACGCGCCGACGGCGAAGACCGCGCCGACGTCGAGCACCGACACGAGGATCCCCGCCGCGACGGGCCCCGCCAGCGTGCCGAACCCTTCGAGCGTCGACGTCGCTCCGTTCGCCGCGATCAGCTCCTCTGGCGTGCGCGCCAGCGAGGGCAGGAGCGCCTGCAGCGCAGGCCGTACCAACGTGGCGGACAGTCCCACGACCGCGGCCAGCGCGAACACGAGCGGCACGCTGCCGATCAGGAACGCGACGGCGGATGCGGCCAGTGCGACGCAGCCAACGACGGCGATCGCGAGCAGGAAGCGCTCGCGACGGTAGCGGTCGCCGAGCGACGCGGCGAACGGCGCGACGAGCGCGGCGGGAAGCATCCTGACGACCCCGGCGATGCCGACGCCGACCGTCCCGCCCTCGTCGTACGCGTAGATCCCGAGCGCCACGAAGTGGGCCCATTCGGCCGCGATCGCGGCCCCCCAGGCCAGCTCGACCCGGCGCAGGTTGTCGTTGCGCAAGGCTGCGCGCAGGCCTCCGAGCGCCGCAAGAGCTCTCTCCACGCCTTCGATTCAACTCCCTTTCGCAGCGAGGGGCAATAATCGTCTCGTGGTGCGCTGGACCGTCGGCCTTTCGCTCGTCTTGGTGGCGGTGATCGTGCTCGGGTCGGAGCTCCGAGCCGCGGGCGCTGCGCAGGAGGCGCGCCGCCCGGCGCCGACGTACTTCCAGCAGGTGAAACCGATCCTCGACGGGCGCTGCGTGAGCTGCCATACCGCCGGCGGGATCGCGCCGTTCTCGCTGCGGACATATGCGCAGGCGCGCCGTCACCGCGCCGCGATCTCGGCCGCCGTTCGAACGAAGCTGATGCCCCCGTGGCGGGCCGACCGCAGCTACCGGCGCTATCTGGCCGACCCCTCGCTGAGCAGAGCGCAGATCTCGGCGATCGCGCGCTGGGCGGCCGCGGGCGCGCCGAAAGGCAACCCCGCCCGCCCGGGTCGGGCGCTGCCGCCTCTCGCCGGTGACCTCTCCCGGGCCGACGCGCGGCTCGCGCTGCCCGCCTACACGCCGCGTCGGGCCGCCGGCCAGGACGACTACCGCTGCTTCGTCCTCCGCTGGCCCGATCGCGCGCGCTACGTGACGGGCTTCGACGTCACGCCCGGCGAGCGGCGCGAGGTGCACCACATGATCGTCTACGTCGCCTCGCCGGCGGATGCCGCGACCGTGGACGGCTGGGACGCGCGCGACGCCGGTGCCGGCTACGGCTGCTACGGCGGCCCGAGCGCGACGGGGACTCGTCAGATCGGCGCTCGGCTGCTCGCGGGCTGGGCGCCTGGCGGCTCCGGCTCCGACCTCCCGGCAGGCACTGGGACGCTCGTCGAGGCCGGCTCGCGGCTCGTCGTCCAGATCCACTACAACCTCGAGTCGACGGCGCCCAAACCGGATCGCTCGGTCGTCGTGCTCAAGCTCGACGACTCGGTCGAGAGGCGCGGCGCCTACGCGCCGATCGTCGACCTCAGCTGGCTCGTTCAGCCGCAGACGTTCCGGATTCCGGCGGCCCGGAAGCGCGTGCTGCACTCGTGGACGGGCGACCCGCGGCCGCTGCTGCAGCTGCTGGGGACGGATATCGACCTGCGCAACGGCTTCGTCGTCCACTCGGTGCTGCTGCACATGCACCGGCTCGGACACCGCGGCCAGGTCGCGCTCGTCCGCGCCGCCGGCCGGCGCGAGGTGCTGCTGTCGATCAGCGACTGGGAGTTCAACTGGCAGCGCGACTACCGGCTCGCGGCGCCTGTGCGGTTCGCGAACGGCGATCGGCTCTCGATCCGCTGCGAGCACGCGAATCCGACGAGGCGCACGGTCACGTGGGGCGAGAACTCGTCCGACGAGATGTGCATCGGCTTCGTCTACGTCTCGGAGCCGTAGGCGGCCTCGAAGCGGGCCGTCTCGCGCTCGACGGCTGCCACGACGTCGTCCAGCTCGGCGAGAAGGCGCTCCTTCGCCTCGGCGATGAAGGTCACGACCGCTTCGTCCGCGTCCGGCGGCACCTCGTCCTCGTCGACGACCTCGACGCGGCCGTCCGGCCAGGCGAGCACGTCGACGGCGTAGTCGTCCCAGACGACGCGGCCCGGCTCGATCGAGACGACGCGGCCGAGGTTGAGGTAGTGCAGCCACGTGCGGCCGTCGACGAGCCAGTGGTACGGCACGTACGGCCGGTCGAGCCAGAAGTAGCCGTACGAGCGCGTGCCCGGCTCGAGCGTGAGCCGCCCGCCGACGACGAGCTCCGGCTCGGCGATCTCGCAAAGGATCACGGCGCGGGAGTTGGGCTCGAAAAGCACCGACTTGCAGGGATATTCGACGACTTTCCCGTCGAGCGTCCGCTTGACCTCTACGGCCGTGTCCACCGAAAGCAGGCGGCGCGACCGCTCGCTTCCCACCCCGGCTTGGCATTACGCCTCACGGGCTAACAGCCTCGTCCGTCGCGCCGCTTACAGGCTACTGCTTCTCTAGCGCGGCACGTACGGCGTGACCGGCTGTTGATGCTGCCGTTCCGTGGCGTCTCTGTAGGCGGAGAGTAGGAACGGCGTGGCGACGAAGCCGAAGACCGCGAGCACGAGCCAAAGGATTGCCCAGGAGGCTCGTGGGCTCACGGAGCCACGCTCTCGCGCCCACTCGGCCAGCTTGTGCGCGCCGCCGATGATGGCGAATAGCACGAGGCCGAGTACCAGAAGTTCGCCCATACCGGTAGGACGCCGGTCGGCGCGGACATCTTCCAACCCGGCGGCTTCCTAAAGCACTGCAGCCTCGCCGAGGAGCGACTTGACCTCGGCGAAGAAGTCCGGCTCCGGCTTCACCCGGTAGTCCGGCCCGAAGGCGAGCGTCTTCTCGCCCTCGCTCATCGTCAGCGCGACGACGACCGGGATCTCACCCGGGAACTCCCGCACAAGGCCCGCCAGCTCGCGGATCAGGCCTGCCCGCGCGCGTGTGGCGTCGACCCGCAATGTGACCTCGCGCCGCTCGGGCGTCGCCTCGAACGCGCTCACCTCGATCGCGATCAGCTTCGTCTCGCCCTCCTGCTTGTGGTCGACGCGGCCCTTGACGACCAGAACCGCGTCGGTCTCGAGCAGGTCGCGGGCCGCGCCGTAGACCGAGTTGAAGACGACGACCTCGGCCGACCCGGTCAAGTCGTCGAGTCGCATGAACACCATCGGCTCGCCCTTCTTCGTCGTCAGCGCCTTGATGGCGCCGACGAGCCCGCCAACGGTGACGATCTCGCCGTCGCGCCGCCGCTCGACCTCGACGAGCCCGCAGTCCGTCTTGCGCCGCAGCTGCTCGCGGATCCCCTGCAGCGGGTGCTCGGATACGTAGACGCCCAGCGTCTCCTTCTCCATCCGCAGCAGCTCGTTCTTGTCGAACTCGCCCCGCGGGACCGGCGGGTGCTGCTGCTCGGGCCGCGATTCCTCCTCGCCGCCGAGGTCGAAGATCGAGCCCTGGCCCGCGAGCCGGTCGGCCTGGTACCGCCCGCCCCACGCAAGCGCCGAATCCAGCGCCTCGAGCATCCCCTTGCGCGGCGCGCCTGTCGAGTCGAGGGCACCGCAGCGCACCAAAGCCTCCAGAGCGCGCTTGTTCGCGACCTGCGGGTCGACCCGCTCCGTGAAGTCCCAGATCGACGTGAACGGCCCACCGTCGGCCCGAGCCGCCACGATCGCGCGCGCCGCCGAGTCGCCCACGTTCTTGACCGCGTTCAGCCCGAACCGGATCTTGCCCTCGACGACGGCGAAGTCGTGCTCCGAGGCGTTCACATCCGGCGGCTCGACCTCGATCCCCATCTCGGCGCACGCATTCACGTAGACCGGCACGCGGTCCTTCGTGTTCATCACGGACGAGATCAGCGCGGCCATGTACTCGCGCGAGTGGTTCGCGCGCAGCCAGGCCGTTCGGTACGCGATCAGCGCGTAGCAGGCCGCGTGCGACTTGCCGAACGAGTAGTCCTGCGAGGACTCCATGTCCTTCCAGAGCTGGTTGGCGACGGCCGGCGTCGTCCCGGTCTGCGCGCCGCCCTCGAGGAACTTCTCCTTCAGCGACGCCATCAGGTCGTGCAGCTTCTTGCCGATCGCCTTGCGCAGGTCGTCCGCCTCGGCCGGCGAGAACCCGGCGATCTGCTTCGCGATCTCGAGGTACTGCTCCTGGTAGATGCAGATCCCGTGCGTCACGCCCGTGATCGCCTCGAGCCGCGGGTCGATGTACGTGACCGTCTCCTGCCCGTTCTTGCGCCGCCCGTAGGCCGGGATGTAGCCCATCGGTCCCGGCCGGTACAGCGCGACGAGCGCGATCAGGTCCTCGAACTCCGTCGGCCGCACCTGCTTCAGCGCCTCGCGCATTCCCGACGACTCGAACTGGAAGACCCCGGCCGACTCCGCGCGCGCGAGCATCTCGAACGTCTTGCGGTCGTCCATCGGGATCTTCTCGATGTCGAGCCCGCCGCCGACGAGCTCGACCGCCTTGTCGATCACGTCGAGGTTCCGCAGCCCGAGGAAGTCCATCTTCAAGAGGCCGAGCGCCTCGACGTCCCACATCCCGAACTGCGTGACCGTCTCCTCGCCCTCGCCCTTGCGCTGCAGCGGGACGACGTCGGTCAGCGGCCGGTCGGAGATGACCACGCCCGCCGCATGGATCGAGTCCTGCCGCACGAGCCCCTCGAGCGGCTTCGCGAGGTCGACGATCTCGCGCACGAGTGGGTCGCCGTCGTAGGCCGCCTTCAGCTCCGCGCCGGGCTTCAGGCAGTCCTCCAAATAGACCTTGGGCCCTTCCGGGATCAGCTTCGCGATCTTGTCGACGGTGCCGTAGGGCACCTCGAGCACGCGGCCCGCGTCGCGCACGGCCGCGCGGGCGAGCATCGTCCCGAACGTGATGATCTGCGCGACGCGGTCACGCCCGTACTTCTCGGCCACGTAATTGATGACGCGGTCGCGGCCGGCGACCGAGAAGTCGATGTCCATGTCCGGCATCGATTTGCGGCCCGGGTTGAGGAAGCGCTCGAAGAGGAGCTCGTACCGGATCGGGTCGACGTCGGTGATCTCGAGGCAGTAGGCCGCGAGCGAGCCGGCGGTCGAGCCGCGCCCCGGGCCGACCGAGATCCCGTTCTGCTTCGCGAACTTGACGAAGTCCCAGACGATCAGGAAGTAGTCGGCGAAGCCCATCTCGCGGATCGTCTTCAGCTCGAACTTGAGCCGCTCGTTCAGCTCCGGCGTGACGCGGTCGTAGCGCTTGTGCAGGCCTTTCTCGCAGAGCTCGACCAGGTAGTCGAAGGCGTCGCGGCCCTCGGGCACCGGGAACTTCGGCAGGCGCACTGTGCCCAGCTCGATCTCGACGTTGCAGCGTTCGGCGATCTCGAGCGTCGTCGCGAGGGCGGCTGGGTACTCGACGAAGTCCTTCGCCATCTCGGCCGGGGTCTTGAAGTAGAACTGGTCGGTCTCGAAACGCCAGCGGTTCGGGTTCTTGAGCGAGTCGCCCGACTGGATGCAGAGCAGCGCCTCGTGCGCGCGCGCGTCCGCATGGTTCAGGTAGTGGACGTCGCCGGTCGCGACGAGCGGCAAGCCCGTGCCCTGCGCGAGCTTCGCGAGCAGCGGGTTGATGCGCGCCTGCGGCTCGAGCCCCGCGTTCTGGATCTCGACGTACGTGTTCGCGGGCGTGAAGACCTGGACGAGCCGGTCGAGGTCGGCCGCCGCGTCGGCCTCGCGGTTCTCTTCGAGCGCTTTCGACACGCGCCCGGAGAGGCAGCCGGAGAGCGCGATCAGGCCCCGCGCGTGGCTCTCGAGCAGCGACCAGTCGACCCGCGGCTTGTAGTAATACCCCTGCAAATAGCCCGCTGAGGCGAGCTTGATCAGGTTCCCGTAGCCCTCGTTCGTCTCCGCGAGGAGCGTCAGGTGCGCGTAGCCCTTCGCCTGCAGCGACGCGTCGTCGCAGACGTAGACCTCGCAGCCGATGATCGGCTTGACGCCCTGCTTGCCCGCCTGCTGGTAGAGCTGCACCGCGCCCGCGAGCGAGCCGTGGTCGGTGAGCGCGACGGCGGGCATCTCGAGCTCCGCCGCGCGGGCTGCGAGCGCCGGAATCCGGCACGCCCCGTCGAGGATCGAGTACTCGGAGTGGACGTGCAGATGGACGAACTCGGCAGCCAAGGCTCGCCCATTCTGGAGATCGGAGCGGCTAGCGCGCACTGAAGACCACAAGGCCGAGCGGCGCGGTGGGCGTGCCGCACACCCGCCGCACGCCCGGCCTCATGGTTGGGGAGATGGAGGCCGGGCGGGGGCCTAGCCTCCTGGGGGGGAGAAGGCTTCTGTCGGGAGTGGCTGCAGCGCCACCGCGACGAAGCCGTCGGGGATGTCGCCGCCGTCGGAGAAGCCCGCGGGCAGAGCGCGGACCGCGATCATCCCCTCGGGGACGTCGCCTCCGTCGGAGAAGCCGTCCACGGGTAGCTGCCCGAGGACGGCGATGAAGCCTTCGGGGATGTCGCCGCCGTCCGAGAAGCCGGCGCGCGCCGCGGTCGCGACGACCATCCCGACGGGAACGTCGCCGCCGTCCGAGAACCCGTTCGGCGGCTCTTGCAGGAAGACGGTGATGAGGCCGTCGTCGCCGATCTCCCCGCGTCCCTGGAAGATGCCGCTGCCCCCGTCCGCGACCGGCTCTGCAACGACGGCCACTTCGCCCTCGGGCAGGCCGGCGTCGGCGCGCGCGCCCAGCGCGACCGCGCTCGCGACGACGAGCGCGAAGAGCAGGATCGCGAGCCGGTGGAGGATCGTCCGCAGCATCAGAATCGAAAGTCCTGAAGGGTCTCCGCCGCGCGACGATACAGCGTCAGAGCGGTGTCTTTGTCGCCACGGCGGATGTTGAGCTCCGCCTGGGCGGTCCAGGCCGCGGCGCGATGGCTTCCGGAGCCGAGCTGCGCGAAGGTCGCCTCGCTCGCCTTCAGCGCCTCCTCGGCCTCGTCGAGCCGGCCTTGCTCGAGCAGGGCGCGGCCGAGCACGAGCTCCGCGTTGCCCCGCTCGTCGAGGAAGTCGACCCGTCCGTCGAGCAGGCTCAGCGCCTGCCGCGCCTGCTCCTCTGCGAGCTCCGCCTCGCCCGTGCGGAGGTGCACCTGCGCGAGCGACGAGACCGCCTGCGCGGCGTCCGGCTTGCTGTCGACGTCGAGCGCGACCGTGAACGCCTCGCGCAACAGGTGCGTCGCCTTCTCGGGGTCGCCGAGCAGGAATGTGAGACCACCGAGGTTGTTCAGCAGCCGGCCGACGTTGAGCCGGTCGTCCTGCTCCTCGTAGAGCGCCTTCGCGCGCTCGGCGTGCGAGCGGGCCAGCACCCAGTGGCCGTTGCGCTCGGCGATGATCGAGGCCTGGAAGTACCCGTGCGCGAGCGCCGCGCGGTCGCCGAGCCGTTCGGAGAGCTCGAGCGCGGTCTCGACATCGCCCCGCGCGGCCTCCCAGTCGCTCTGGCGCCGGTAGCAGCGCGAGCGCCAGCGGAGGATGCGCGCCCGCAGGCGGTCGTCGATCGGCTCGCCGTTGCGCATCAGCTCGAGCGCGTCGGTGAAGAGCGCGACCGCGGACGGGATCGACGACAGCCGGTAGCGGCACTGGCCCATCAAGAAAAGGACGTGCGCACGGTCGACGTCCGTGAACGGATCGGCGGCGACGAGGTCCCGCGCGTGCTCGAGCAGGATCAGCGCCTCCTTGACACGACCGAGCTCGGAGCGCGCGGCAGCGCCCGC
Organism: Gaiellaceae bacterium; assembly: GCA_035640335.1. Classification (GTDB taxonomy): domain Bacteria; phylum Actinomycetota; class Thermoleophilia; order Gaiellales; family Gaiellaceae; genus VAXT01. The sequence goes on from DASQWH010000204.1 coordinate 39,025, forward strand.
GAGCAGCCCGCGGAGCGGGATCTCCGGATCGATCCCGTCCGGGAGCGGGCTAGCGCGATGCAAGCAGTCGAGCGCCTCCTCGAACTCGCGGGCCGCGACGGCGGCCTCGGCACGGGAGACGAGGCTGACGATGCGCTCGTGCTCGGAGGACGAGATGCCGGTCTCGAGGAACTGCCGCGAGACCTCGAGCCGTGCCGCGAGCCACTCGAGCGCAGCCAGCGCCGGCCGCACACGCCCGCGCTCGATCTGGCTGATGTACTCCTTCGAGAAGCGGTCCTCGCCGAGCTGCGTCTGCGTCAGCCCGCGCGCGATACGCAGCTGTCGCACGCGCTCTCCGAGGGCGGAGGGCGACGGGCGAAGGCGTGCGGGGGTCCGTGGCTGCGCGGGGGCGATGCCTGCACGGTAAAGGTCTCGCGCAAAAAAGTGAAGTGCCGCTCCGAGCGGTGAAGTACCGCGGGGATCCCCCAAAAGGGGGATGGGTCAATCGGGGCGCCGCTTGCTTTGATCGGTGTCGCGCTTCTGGTTGGGGAGAAACGGGGGCGCATTTAGACGAAGCGAAGCCCGCGCGGTTGCGGCCCGCAGCGAGGCTTCGCTTCGCGTCCTATTCGTTCCGGTCGAGTCGTGGTCGGGCCACAGACCGAACACGCGGCGTCAGCTACGCGTTAATTCGGTCAGAGACTCTCGATCCGACGCAACAGCTGCCGCAGGTGGGACAGGACGGCGTCAGTGTCGTTCGCCGTTCGAAACATTCCGGGCTTACCGTCGGCGCCCCGCGCCTCGAAGGTGAAGTGGCCGTCCGAGAGGCGGCGTTTAAGCCGAAGGTCAATGATCTGCCATTCCGTCCCGTTACGGGTTGTGTGTGGTCTGGGCTCAAAGTTTGAGAGCGCCATCGCCACCACGCTGACACCCTCTCGTTAGGCAGTCAAGCCAACGGCTCAGCGGCCTCGACGAACCGGCAGAGCGCGTTCGCGAGCCTCATCTGCTCTACGGTGCGGCAGTTCGCGTCCAGCAGGCGCGGGCTCGCCACAAGGTATGCGAGGCACTTCGCCCGCGAGATCGCTACGTTGAGCCGGTTGCGCGAGAACAGGAAGTCGAGCCCGCGGGGAACGTCCTCGCCGCTTGAACTCGCCATCGAGTAGAAGACGACCGGCGCTTCCTGACCCTGGAACTTGTCGACGGTGCCGATGCGGACGCGCTGGTCCCGGATCGCGGTACGGAGGCACCGCACCTGCGCGTTGTACGGCGCGACGACGACCAC
>DASQWH010000205.1:0-5153 GCA_035640335.1 Gaiellaceae bacterium
GAGGGGTCACAACGGAGGCGAGGACTGGCACTTCTCTCCGTATCGGCCTAAGCTGCGAGAGCGTTAATACGGGGAGAGAGGGGATGGGGAGCCGCGTAGCCGCAATGGGCCTTTTCGTGCTCGGCCAGAGCGCTCTGGCGACGCTTTCGCTCGGGGTCGCTCTGGTTCCTGCGCTCATCATCTTCGTCGCCGGAGGCGCTCTCCTCACTCGGGGCTCGTAACGCATCAGACCTGCACGCGGCGGCGAGGTTAGCTCCGCGAAAGCAAAGATTCTGTGAAGACTGCGTTAGCGCTTCCTCGGTGTCAGACACCGGAGGCTCGACGGCCCCGCGCTGAACGGCTCCAAGCCGGTGTCTGACACCGGTGAGGCGGGTCGGCTACTCGACGTAGCGGGGCGTCCGCACGACCGCGAGGACGGTCAGGATCAGCACCTTCAGGTCGAGCCAGAGCGACCAGTTCTCGATGTAGTAGTTGTCCCACTCGACGCGGTCGGAGAGGGACGTCTTGCCGCGCAGCCCGTTCACCTGGGCCCAGCCGGTGATCCCTGACTTGACCCGGTGCCGGTCGGTATAGCGGTAGACGCTCTGCTCGAAGAGCCCGACGAACTCCGGGCGCTCGGGCCGCGGGCCGATCAGGCTCATCTCGCCGCGGAGGACATTGAGGAGCTGCGGGAGCTCGTCGATCGACGTCTTGCGGAGGAAGGCGCCGAGCCGCGTTCGCCGGTCGACGCCCTCGACGCCGCCCGGCGCCGTGTCCGGCGGCAGGTCGAACGCGTCCGGCTCGAGCGGGCCCTCGACCTCTGACGGCCGCATCGAGCGGAACTTGAGCATCTCGAACGTCCGGCCGTCGCGGCCGACACGGACCTGCCGGTAGAAGAGCGGCCGGCCGAGCGTGATCAGGATCGCCAGCGCGACCGGCACGGTGATCGGCAGCGTGACGAGCAGGAAGAAGCCGGCGACGGCCCGGTCGACGACGTACTTGATCGCGAACTGGATTCCCTTCGGGTTCGCCGGGCGCGCCGAGATGAACGGGATCCCGCCGAGGTGCTCGACGGTCAGCTTGCTCGTCACGTGCTCGTACAGCCTCGGAACGAACGCGACCCGGAGCCCGAGCTCCTCGCTGCGCCTGACGAGGCGGAGCAGGACTTCGTGCGGCGCGCGCGAGAAGGTGATGATCACCTGTTGGACGTCGTGCTGGGCTGCGACACGGTCGAGGTCCCAGCTCGCCCCGAGCACCGGAACGGGCAACGTGTCGTCGTCGACGACGAGCGGATCCTTGTCGAGGAAGCCGATCGGCCTGAGGCCGATGTGCGGCTGCGCGAGCAGGCGCGCGGCGGTCAGCCGGCCGACTTTGCCGGCGCCGATGATCAAGGTCGGGCGCAGCGACTCGCCGTGCCGGTACGCCGTCGACCGCGACCAGTGCAGCGCGACACGGCCCGCGGCCAGATAAGCGGTCGCGAAGCCCCACATGCGGATCGTCTGCGCGGCGAGATCGGGCGGCGCCGCGACGAGCGCGCGGACGGAGAGGACGGCCATCGCCGCGAGCGAGGTCGCCGTGAGCGCGATGCGGAGCTCCTCGAGGAGTTCCGAGCGCAGCCGCGAGCCGTACATGCCGCGGACGGCGCAGAGGCCGAGCACCGCGGCGCCGAAGAGGACGAGCCACACCGCCGGCGGGGAGGGAACGCCCGCCGACTGCGAGCCGACCATCGCCGCGACGGCGGCGATGACGAGCATCGACGCGTCGAGCGAGAACCGGGCGAGCGACCAGAGCGTCCCGGGCCTGAAGTGGAAGCCCGTCCGCGAACGCAGGGTTGCCAACGCGCCCAGCGAAGAAGGCGCCTCCCTCAGGCTCCGCCGCACCGCCGGTTGCGCCATCTCTAGCTTTCCGTCGCTTTCGGCCGCGCGATGTGACGCATGCTTCCGGCGAGCAGCAGCAGCGGCGCGCCGACGGCGCCGAAGAGCGCCAGGTCGAGCCCGCTGAAGGGCAGGGCACCGGCCTCGTCCTCGACTGGTGCGGCGGCAGGTGCTTCGAGCGACTGCGGCGTGCGCGTCTTCCGCTCCGCGCGCGCGTAGCTGGGAATGGACGGGTTCCGCAGCGCGCGGTTCACGTCGGCGCGCGAGTACTTGCGGTCGAGCCGTCCGTTGTCCGCGAGGTCACGGTAGATCTGTTGTGGAGTGGCAGCCGCAGCCGTCCCTGCCGCAAGCAGGAGCGCGCAGAAGGTGCTCACCGTCAGGGTCAATGCCCCCCGGCACATGCCGCGTGCACTCTCCTTTCCCCCGTACGGCCCGGGACGGCCCCGAACCCTCACTCATCTTGGCGGTACTACAACGTGTACGCAACCCCTCGCGATACGGCGAAATATGACTCCGAAGGAGCCGATAAGTTGCGCTCATGACGACTGTCAAGCGCAGCGCTCTCGTCACGGGCGGCGCAGGCTTCATCGGCTCGCATCTCTGCGAGCTCCTCCTCGATTCGGGCTTCGAGGTCTTCGCACTCGACGACCTCTCGACGGGGAGCGAGCGCAATGTCTTGCATCTGGCCGAGCGAGAAGGCTTCCACCTCGTCGTCGACTCGGTGCTCTCCCCCTCCGTGGTCAGCGAGCTCGTGCATCGCTGCGACGTCGTCTACCACCTGGCCGCCGTCGTCGGCGTGCGCCTGATCGTCGAGCAGCCGGGGCACACGCTCCTGACGAACGTGCAGGGCACCGAGAACGTCCTCGAGTACTGCAGCCGCTTCCGCAAGCGCGTCCTCGTGGCGTCCAGCTCGGAGGTCTACGGCGACCACCCGGAGGAGTCGTCGCTCGAGGAGGACGCGCGGCGCATCTACGGCCCGACGACGGCGCGCCGGTGGGCATACGCCGACACGAAGGCGATCGACGAGTTCCTCGCGCTCGCACGGCACGACGAGCAGGAGCTCCCGTGCGTCATCGCGCGGCTCTTCAACACCGTCGGCCCGCGCCAGAGCGGCCAGTACGGCAACGTCCTCCCGCGGTTCGTCGAGGCCGCACTCGCCGGGCGCCCGCTCGAGGTGCACGGCGACGGCGGGCAAACGCGCTGCTTCTGCCACGTGTCCGACTCCGTGCGCGGCCTCCACGCCCTCGTCGAGGAGCCGTCGACCTCGGGCCAGATCTTCAACGTCGGATCGACCGAACGCGTGCGCATCGTCGACCTTGCCGAGCGCGTGCTCCGCGCGACCGGGTCCGCCTCCGAGATCGTCTTCGTGCCGTACGACGAGGTCTTCGAGCGCGGGATCGAAGAGGAGATGTTCCACCGCGCGCCGGCGATCGACAGGATCGCCGCTGCGGTCGGCTGGCGGCCGACGATCGATCTCGACGGGATCCTGGCGGACGTGATCGCGCACATCAGGGCTGCGTCGACCGCGGCCTGACGAGCCCAACCACTCAGGACTCCGCCGAGTTCGCGCCGATACTGCGGAGATGGAGCTCAGCGTCGTCCTTCCGAGCCATAACGGCGCGCGCACGATCGCGGTCCAGCTCGAGGCTCTCTCTCAGCAGGAGTGGTCGGCCGACTGGGAGCTCGTCTTCGTCGACAACTGCTCGAGCGACGACACGCGCGAGATCGTGGAGCGCTTTCGCGATCGGCTACCGAGCCTGCGACTCGTCGACGCCAAGGAGAGGCGCGGAATCTCGTACGCGCTGAACCGCGGCGTCGCGGAGTCACGTGGTTCCTCGATCGTCTTCTGCAACGACGACGACGAGGTCGCGCCGGGCTGGCTCTCGGCGATGGGCGACGCGCTCCGCAGCCACGGCGTCGTCGCCGGGCGGCTCGAGCACGAGCGGTACAACAGCGGCTGGACGCTCGCCGTCCGCGGCCGGCCGCAGAGCCAGGGCCTTCCGGAGTGGGGCTTCCTTCCCTACCTGCCGTTCGCGTTCGGCGCCGCGCTGGGCGTCCGCCGGGAGCTGCACGACGCGATCGGGGGCTTCGACGAGGAGATCTACCCGGCCGCCGAGGACCTGGACTACTCCTGGCGGCTGCAGCTCGCCGGCGCCGAGATCCACTTCGTCCAGGAGGCCGTCATCCACTACCGGATGCGTGAAGATCTGCGCGGGCTGTGGCGGCAGGCCTACAACTACGGAGTGGGCAACGTGCTCGTCTACAAGAAGCACCGCAGGCTCGGCCTCCCGCCCGCGCCTCATCCGTGGCGGCGTGGCCTGCGGTCCTGGGTCGGCCTCGGCAAGCGGGCGCTCACGGCGTGGAACCGGCCCCGCTTCGGCCTCTTGGTCTGGCACCTCGGTCTTCATGCCGGGATGCTGAGAGCGAGCGTCCAGCACCGCGTGGTCTTCCTGTGACCGTCGACGGCCGCGAGGGAGCGCAGGTCGGGCGCAGCCTCACGTTTCGGCTGGCGACGAACACGATCGTGCAGGCGGCCGGCATCCTCGCCGCCGCCGCGATCGGGTTTTTCACGTTCGTCGCGGTCACCCGCGGGCTCGGTCCCGAGGCCTTCGGCGACTTCACCGCGGCGACGGTGTTCCTGTTCATCCCCGTCGTGATCGCCGACATCGGGTTCTCGACGGCGGTTCTCCGCGAGATCTCGGCGTCGCCGGAGCGCACGGAGCGGGCGATGCGGGCCTCGCTCCCGTTCCGCGCGTTCGTCTCCGCGGGAGTCGTCGCGGTCGCCGCGGCCGTCGGCGTTCTCCTGCCGCTCAACGATCGCACGACCGTGGCGATCCTGATCGGGGCGGTCGGCTCGTTCTTGACGCTGATGACGCTCGCACTGCTGCCCGTCCTGCAGGCGCAGCTGAGGATGCACTGGGCCGTGGCCGGCAACGTCACGGGCCGGCTGGTCACGCTGGGCCTGACCCTCGCCGCCCTGGGAGTCGGCCTCGGGTTCAAGAGCGTCGTCGCGGCACAGGTGGTCGGCATCGCCGTTACGTTCGTGGTCCACCTCTACGCGGTCGGGCGAACGGTGCCGTTGCGGCCGGTCGTCGACCCGCAGTACTGGCGCTCCCTCGTCGCGGGCTCGATCGTGATCGGGCTTGCGATCGGCCTCTCGCAGATCTACTTCCGCGTCGACACCGTGCTCCTCGCGCTCTTCCGCTCGTCCGAGGAGGTCGGGCTCTACGGGGCGGCGTACAAGTTCATCGAGATCGCCCAGTTCATGGCGGCTGCGGTCGCGGTCTCGATGTTCCCGCC
>DASQWH010000206.1:0-3078 GCA_035640335.1 Gaiellaceae bacterium
CACGACGTGCCGGGCTGGTCGGCCTACGGGTACACCTACGACGGCTTCCGGAAGCCGGAGGTCGCTGCAGCCGGCCGGTACATCATCGGCCCGGTCCCGGCGGCGTCCACGCTCCTGAAGGCGAAGCCGGAGAACGACGCAGGCGGCGGCTACATGCGCCTGTCCGGCACGTCGTTCGCGGCCCCGATCGTGTCGGGTGCGGCGGCCTTGCTGTCGATGGCCCACCCGACGTGGACGCCGGACCAGATCAAGGGCGCCCTGATGCAGCGGGCACGGTACATCCCCGAGGCGCCTCCGGGCTCGGCGGGGGTCGGTGAGATCAACGCGTCGAAGTCGACGCTCCTCGTCGGCCCGCCGAACCCGAACCGGGCGCTGAACCAGTTCGTCAAGACGAACCTCGTCACCGGTGTTCGGGAGTTCGACGGGGCCGCCTGGAAGGCGGCGGCCAGGGCCAGCGTCTCCTGGGACTCGGTCTCGTGGAGCGATGTCTCGTGGACGGACGTCTCGTGGACGGATGTGTCCTGGGCGGATGTCTCCTGGAGCGACGTCTCCTGGAGCGACGTCTCCTGGGCGGACGTTCTCGCAGCGGCTGACGTGAGCTGGGAGGACAACGCCGAGGGCGAGGTCGCGAGTCCCGCGGGCGACTACGTGTCGACGCCGGAGGAGGAGGCCCTCGCGGCCGAGCTCGGGCTCGTCGACGCGCCGGCGGCACCGCTGCCGTAGGGATCGGCACTCGAGCCGGGGGTCGTCGCTCGCGGCGGCCCCCGGCTCACTCTTTTGGGGGAAAAGATCCGCGATTGCTGCCGATAACTCGAACGGGTGATGCCTCCATCACCCCATGGACGTACGTTCAGCGCGGGGCGAGCCTCGTCCCTCCTGCCTGAAAGCGAGTAACGGCATGCGGCAAAACCGAGGACCGAGCACCGGATGAGCGTGATCCCGAGCGACGTCCGCTTCGGCGGCGACGCGCCGGGGCGCGAGCCGGTTCGGCGCGAGCGGCTCTCGCTTGCCGCGCTCGCCTATCTCGTCGCGGTCGTCGCGTCGGCCTGCGCTGTCGGAGGGGCGTTCCTGCCTCGGCTCGAGGACTCCCACGAGGGTTGGGTTGCGTTCCTGATCCTCTCGACGTCCGCCGCCGTCGCTCAGCTCTTCGCCGCACGAACCGGGAAGAACCAGTCGTACCAGACCTCGATCGTCTTCCTGATTCCGGCGGCGTTGCTTCTGCCGCCCGAGCTCGTAGCCCTCGTGGCGGTCATCCAGCATGTCCCGGACTGGCTGAAGAACCGCACGGCCTGGTACATCCAGATCTTCAACATCTGTAACTTCACGCTCGCGATCCTCGCGGCCTCGGGCGGCGCGCACCTCGTGCAGCAGCTGTCCTTCGGAGGCCACGATCACCTCGATTTCGCCGTCGCCGGGCTCACGGCGTGCGTGCTGCTCGTTGGAATCAATCACTCGCTGCTCGCGCCCATGCTCGCCCTCGCCCGGGGGCACTCGCTCCGGGAATCTGGTCTGTTCAGCTTTCAGAGCCTCTCGACCGACCTCGTGCTCGCCTCGCTCGGCGTCGGCATCGCGACCTTCTGGGACACGAACCCGTGGCTCGTGCCCTTCGCGGTCGCTCCGCTCGTCCTGATTCACCGGTCGCTCGCCGTGCCGAAGCTCGAGGCCGAGGCGCGGGTCGACCCGAAGACCGGCCTCTTCAACGCGCGCCATTTCGGCCAGGCACTCAACGAGGAGCTGACGCGCGCCGCCCGCTTCGACCGGCCGCTGTCGCTGATCATGGCCGACCTCGACCTGCTGCGAGAGATCAACAACACCTACGGCCACCTCGCCGGCGACGCCGTGCTCAAGGGGATCGCCGAGGTCTTTCGCGCACTCCTGCGCCACTACGACGTCCCGGCGCGGTTCGGCGGCGAGGAGTTCAGCATCCTGCTTCCGGAGACAAGCCCGGAGGAGGCGCTCGAGATCGCGGAGCGCATCCGGCGCGCCGTCTCACAGCGGACCTTCGACGTCGAGACGTCGAGCGAGCCGATCCGCGCGACCGTCTCGATCGGCGTCGCCTCCTTCCCGCGCGACGGCTCCGACCCCAACGAGCTGATCCACCAGGCGGATCTCGCCGTCTACCGCGCGAAGCTCCAGGGACGAAACCGCGTCCTCGACGCGACCACCTCGGAGCCGCTCGCGATGCCGCCACAGCGTCGGGCACGCCTGACGGCGGTCACGGAGGACGGCGATCACGTCGTCCCGCTGCCTCCGGTGGACGAGATGACACCCGGCCAGGAACGGCGCCAGGCGCCACACCGGCCGCATGCCGTCCAAGGGCCGCGGTTCTTCTCGCTCTCGAAGAGCCTGGCGACGCTCGTCGGCGTCGTCTCCGTCGTCGGGATCAGCGCAGGCGTCCTCGGCGCCCTGTTCGGCACGGCGACCGACGTCTTCGGGCTCGTCGCGCTCGTGATCCTCGTCGGGCTCGGCCAGGCCGTCGCGCTGGAGGTCGACGACGGCTCGATCTCGGTCAGCGCGGTCGGCGCTCTCGCCGGCGCGGCCCTGTTCGGGCCTCGCGCTGCGCTCGCGCTTGCGATCACGACGTGCGTGGTCGACTGGAGCGCGAAGCGCTACCCGCTGCACCGCACGCTCTTCAACATCGGCGCGCTGTCGCTGGCTTCGCTCGCGGCCTCGGCCGTCTTCGCGCTGGGGTTCGACGGGAGCCTCGGCGAGCTCGTCACCGTCGGCGCCGGGCTAGCGGCCGGCGCCGCCTATTTCGCCGTCAACACCGGGCTCCTGAGCTTCGCCCTCGCGATGGAAGGCCACGAGCGGTGGTGGAGGGCGTGGCACGAGCGCTTCCTCTGGCTGCTGCCGCACTGGGTCGTCTACGGCTTCGTCGGCGGCGTGATGGCGATCGCGTACCACGCGGCCGGCCCGTACGCGCTCGCAGTGTTCGCTGTGCCGCTGCTCCTCATGCGCAAGACGCAGGAGGCGTACCTCCGGCACACCCGGAAGAGCGCGCAGAAGCTGCGCGAGGCCGCGGAGACGATCCAGGATCAGAACGTCTCGCTGGAGAAGGCGAACCGCCTGCTCCGGGAG
>DASQWH010000207.1:0-14742 GCA_035640335.1 Gaiellaceae bacterium
TCCCGGTCGGCGACGCGACGCTCGGGCGCCTCTGGAACGTGATCGGCGAGCCGATCGACGAGCGAGAGCCGCCGCAGGACGGAGTCGAGCGCTGGCCCATCCATCGTGACCCGCCGGCGTTCCGCGAGCTGTCGCCCAAGATCGAGATCTTCGAGACGGGGATCAAGGTCATCGACCTGATCGCCCCGTTCGTCCGCGGCGGCAAGGTCGGCCTGTTCGGCGGCGCCGGCGTCGGCAAGACGATCCTCATCCAGGAGCTGATCCACAACGTCGCGCAGGAGCACGGCGGCGTCTCGGTCTTCTCGGGCGTCGGTGAGCGCACCCGCGAGGGCAACGACCTCTGGCTGGAGATGCAGGAGGCAGGCGTGATCGACAAGGTCGCGCTCGTCTACGGCCAGATGAACGAGCCGCCCGGCGCACGTTTCCGCGTCGCTCTGTCGGGCCTGACCGTCGCCGAGTACTTCCGCGACCAGGGCCAGGACGTGCTCCTGTTCATCGACAACATCTTCCGCTTCGTCCAGGCGGGCTCCGAGGTCTCGGCGCTGCTCGGCCGCATGCCGAGCGCGGTCGGCTACCAGCCGACGCTCGCCACGGAGATGGGGCAGTTGCAGGAGCGCATCACGTCGACGCAGACCGGCTCGGTCACGTCGATCCAGGCCATCTTCGTCCCCGCCGACGACTACACCGACCCGGCGCCGGCGAACGTCTTCGCGCACCTCGACTCGTCGGTGAACCTCGAGCGCTCGATCGTCGAGATGGGCATCTACCCGGCGATGGACCCGCTCGCGTCGTTCTCGCGGGCGCTGCAGCCGGATATCGTCGGTCAGGAGCATTACGACGTCGCGATCGGGGTCCAGCAGGTGCTGCAGCGCTACAAGGACCTGCAGGACATCATCGCCATCCTCGGCATGGACGAGCTGACCGACGAGGACAAGCTGACCGTCCAGCGGGCGCGCAAGATCCAGCGCTTCCTCTCGCAGCCGAACTTCGTCGCTGAGCAGTTCACCGGGACGCCGGGGGAGTACGTCCGACTCGAGGACACGATCAAGGGCTTCGCCGAGATCCTCGAGGGCAAGCACGACGAGCTGCCCGAGCAGGCGTTCTACATGGTCGGCACGATCGAGCAGGCCGGTGAGAAGGGCCGCGGCACCGCGGGCGAGGAGGCCGAGAAGATGGAGGAGGCCGAGGAAGAGCCGCCGGCCGAGGAGCGCGAGGCCGAGCCGGCGGCCGTCTAGCGCTTGGCTGACGACGTCCGGCTGTTCTCGGTCTCGCTCGTCACCCCGGAGGGGCCGGCGTTCGAGGGCGAGGTGGAGATGATCATCGTGCCCGGCGCCGAGGGCGAGATCGGCGTGCTCGCACGACACGCACCCCTGATCGCGATGCTGAAGGCGGGCGCGACGCGGATCCATATCCGGCGCGGGCGCGACGAGGACCTGCGCGAGTTCGCGACCGGCCCGGGGTTCTTCAAGGTCGAGCAGGACCGGGCGCTCGCGCTCGTCGACGACGCCGTCGACGCGAAGGAAATCGACGAGGAGCGTGCACGGCGCCAACTGGAGGAGGCGAAGGCCGAGCTAGAGCGCATCGAGCGCGGGGAGTCGGACGCCGACCGCTGGCAGCTCGAGCAACGCATCCGGCACGCCGAGAACCAGCTCAATGTGATCGGCCGCTGACGCGGCCGCTCACTCGCCGAAAGTGCTGCGCACTTTCGGCGACGAAAAGCACACGAACCTCGTGCCGACAGCCCGACCCGCGCGCCCCATCCACGTGCGCTGATAGGGTGCTTGAACCCTGGACAGCTTTGACAGGCAGCTTGGCGACCAGGTTCTAAAAAACGCCTAAAGAGCCCGGAGCACTCCGCTTCCGACCTCTTTCGGCGGGAGCGGTTTCGTTCGTAAGGAGAGAATTTGCAGGCTTTCATCCCAGGGATCTATCCGCGCTCGGAGGAGCTCGTGCAGGCGACGCGCGACCTGGACCGTGGGCGCACGACGCCCGAGGCGGTCGCCGAGCAGGTCGGCCGCGACCTCGACGACCTCGTCGCCGTCCAGAAGAAGGCGCGCCTCGACCTCCTCGCCGACGGCATGCTCAGCTGGCAGGACACCTTCCGCCCGTTCGTCGAAGGCGCCGACGGTCTCGAGCCGGGCGCGCTGACGCGCTTTCTCGACACCAACACCTTCTACCGCGCCCCGAACGCGACGAGCGACGCGCCGTCGCTCGGTCAACCGCTCGGCGACGACTACGTCGCGCCGCTGCCCGGCCCTCGCCTCGTCACGCTGCCCTCGCCGTTCGCCCTCGCGCACGGCACCGGCATCGCGCCGAAGACGATCGCCGAGGGCGTCCTCAAGCCCCAGCTCGACGCGCTGACGGACGTCGAGCTCGTCGTGCTCAGCGAGCCGTTCCTCGCGCGCGAGGAAACCGCGTCGCTCGACGACGTCGCCGAGGCGCTCACGGTCCTTGCCGGCGGGCCGACGCTCGCGCTGTGGCTGACCTTCGGTAGCGCGTCGCGCACGCTCGCGCACGGCGTCGCCGAGCTCCCGGTCGACGCGATCGGCATCGACTTCTACGCCACGCCTGCGACGGACGTGCCCGACGGCTTCGACAAGCTCCTCCTGGCCGGCGTCCTCGACGCACGGAACTCGACCCTCGAGGACCCAAGGGAGATCGCGTCGTTCGCAGCGACGCTCCGCGCGCGCGGCGTGACCGAGGTCGCACTCGTCCCGAACGGCGACCTCCAGTACGTTTCCGAGTCGATCGCCAGGCAGAAGCTCGCGCGGCTGGGAGCCGCGAAGACGGCAAGCGTGGAGGAGGCGGCATGAGCACGAACGGCGAGATCAGATTCCTGACGCACGAGGTCGGCTCCCTCGCGAAGCCGCCTTGGCTCGTGAAGACCTCCGCAGGCCGGCCACTCGAGGAGAGCGACTTCGAGCACGCGCGCGCGTGGGGCGAGAAGCTCGGCGTCGACGGCCACGAGGAGCTCGCCGAGCTCCTCCGCCGCGACGGGCGCGACCCGGACGAGGTCGCCCGCTGGGCGAGCCGCTATTGCGTCCGTCTGCAGGAGTCGGCCGGCGTCGAGGTCGTCTGGGACGGCGAGCAGCAGCGCAGCGAGATGTACGCGTGGGCGATCGCGCACGCGAACGGCTTCGAACCGCGGGGCACCGTGCGCTCGTTCGACAACAAGTACTACTCGAAGTCCGCGGCCACGGGTCCCGTCTCGCTCGCCGAGCCGTATCACAACGACGAGTTCGACTTTCTGAAGGGCGTCGCCGAGGCGAAGCTGAAGATCCCGGTCACGGGCGCCTACACGCTCGCGGTGTGGTCGTACGACGAGCACCACCTGCCGGCGACCGGACGGCTCGGCGGCGGTCTCAGCCGCGCTGACGAGATCGCGGCCCGGCGCGACCTGACTCTCGACATCGCGCGCAACCTCGTGCGGCCGAACCTCGAGGCTTTGATCGCGCGCGGCGCCGAGTGGATTCAGATCGACGAGCCGGGCGCCTCGACGGAGGCCGACGAGCTCGACATCTTCGCGGAGAGCTTCAACGTGTCCGTCGAGGGCCTCGACTGCATGTTCTCGACACACCTCTGTTTCTCCGACTACGACCTCTTCTTCCCGGCGATCGAGGCGATGAGCGGCTGCCGCCAGTACTGCGTCGGCTTCGCGAACTACGACACGCGCGAGCTGGGGACGACGAGCGCCGAGCGGCCGGGCTACGAGGTGATCTCGAAGTTCCGCGACCTCTCGTACGAGCCGATCCTCGGCCTGGGCGTGCTCGACATCCACACGGACTTCGTGGAGCCGGCCGAGCTCGTACGCGACCGGATTCTCTACGCCGTCGAGGTCTTCGGCGATCCGGCACGGATCCACGTCTGTCCGGACTGCGGCCTGCGCACGCGCAGCTGGGACGTCGCCTACGAGAAGCTGCAGCGGATGGTCGAGGGCACGAAGCTGGCCGAGGAGGCCCTCAACCGGGCGCACGCAGGAGCGCGCTAGGTACAGCAGAAATAGCCGCGTAGGCGGGTACCATCACTTCGGCGAGCGCCGCGAGGCGTTCGCGTTTTTCGACACGAATGCGAACAACGCTGAAGCGAGGAGCGGGCCGCGGCGCCGCTTTCAACGGAGACGGGCAGGCCGTCCTGCCGCCGGGCGTGCTCACGCCCATGACGCGCTACCGCCAGCCCGAGAAGGGACGCAGCGTCTGGCGAGGGCTCGGGCGCGCGCTCGTCGTGCTCGTCGCGCTGTGCGGCATCGTGGTCGGCGGCGCTGCCGGCGGCACGTACCTCTGGGCGCTCGAGAGCGTCGACAGCCTCAAGCCGCGCGAGCAGGTGAAGCAAGCGGCGAAGCGCCTCAACATTCCGCTGCCGAACCAGCCCACGATCGCCCTCGTGATCGGCTACGACCACCGGCCGGAGGACGGAAGCGCACCTTCCCGCTCAGACACCGTGATGCTCGTGCGGGCCGACCCATCGAACGAGACGATCTCGATGCTCTCATTCCCCCGCGACCTGATCGTCGAGATCCGCTGCCCGAACGGCGGCCGCTCGCTCGGGCGCATCAACCAGGCGTACGCGATCTGCGGTCCCGAAGGCACGCTGCTGACGGTTCGCTCGGTGACGAGCCTGCCGATCCACTACCTAATCGCCGTCAACTTCGAGGGCTTTCGAAAGATGGTCGACAGCCTGAACGGCGTCTGGATGGACGTCGACCGCCGCTACCTGAACAAGCAGGGCGGCGACTACGCGACGATCAACCTCTGGCCCGGCTACCAGCGGCTGAAGGGCTGGCAGGCGCTCGACTTCGTCCGCTACCGGCACACCGACTCCGACCTCTACCGGCTCGCCCGCCAGCAGCTCTTCGTCAAGTCGCTCAAGCAGCGGGTCAACGAGTCCTACAAGGCGAGCAGCATCCCGAAGATCGTCGGCGCGATGCGCAAGAACGTACAGATCGGCCAGGCCGGCGGCGAAGGCATCTCGCTCGATACGCTCACGTCGTACGGCTTGTTCGCGTACGGCCTGCCCTCGGGCCATTTCTTCCAGGTCAAGATCGGCGGGCTCCAGGGAATCGCCGAGCTGACGACCGACCCGTCGAACATTCGCGCCGCGGTCGAGGAGTTCACGCACCCCGACGTCGATGCGCCGGCGAAGGCGACGGCAGTGGCCCTGCGCCGCCGAGCGCGGTTGAAGAGCGGGCTGAGCCCGCGCACCGTTTCGGTCGTCGCGCTGAACGGCAACGGCGTGCCCGGCGCGGCAGCGAACGCGAGCTACCAGCTCTCCCGACGGGGCTACCGCGTCAGCACCCCGCCCGAGGGCTACGCCGCGAATGCGCCGGGCCGGTGGGCCCGAACGTTCCGCACGCAGGTCTTCTTCAGCGGCCGCGCGGGGACACCGGCGGCGGCTCAGCGGGTCGCGAACCTCTTCGGCTCGGCGGACATCAAGAAGCTCCCGCGCAACCCCGGCCTCCGCTTCCTCTCAAACGGGGCGATGGTCACCGTCGTCGTCGGCACGACGTTCAAGGGCAACCTCGCGCCCGCGCCCGTCGACCGCACGCCCGAACGGAAGGCGCCATACGTCCGGAGTGCCCGCGACGAGACTGCGCCGGTGATCCGCCAGGCCGCGAGGTGGAAGCTCGGCTTCCCGCTCCAGGTGCCGACGATCGTCGAGCGTTCCTCGAGGGTCGACTCCGAGGTCCCCTATCGGGTCTACAAGATCGGCAAGCTCAGGGCGCTGCGCATGACGTTCCGAACGGGCATCAGCGAGTACTGGGGCATCCAGCAGACGAACTGGGACGACGCGCCCGCGCTACGCGAGCCGAACGACACGGAGGGGCTCGGCGGCCGCACCTACTCGCTCTACTACAACGGCCCGCACCTCCACATGGTCGTCCTGCGGGCGGGCGGGGCGACGTACTGGGTCGTGAACACGCTCCTCGACACGCTGTCGAACGAGACGATGCTCGCGATCGCGAAGGGCCTGAAACCGCTCCACAAGTAGAGTCCGGCCCGTGAGCACCGGAAACGGAAAGCCCACTCTCGGCATCTTCGGGGCCGGCTGGGTCGGCCTCGTGACGGGTGCGGCCTTCGCCGACCTCGGCCACCGCGTCGTCGTCCGGGACGTCGTTGCCGAGCGGATCGAGCTGCTCAACGACGGGCGCCTTCCGTTCCACGAGCCGGGTCTCGCCGAGGTCGTCGATCGGAACCGCGAACGGCTCGTCTTCACGCTCGACGCCGAGCAGCTGACGGGCGCCGCCGACCTCTTCTTCGCGTGCGTCGACACACCGCCGACCGCGTCGGGCGACGCGGACCTGTCGTCCGTGTGGTCCGTGATCGACCACCTGGGCGACCCGGGCGAGTCGGTGCTCGTCATGAAGAGCACGGTTCCCGTCGGGACCGGCGAGCGGATCCGAAACGAGCTCGACAAGCGCGGCCTCGAGCACGTCGGGTACGTCTCGAACCCGGAGTTCCTCGCCGAGGGGCGTGCGGTGCACGACTTCATGCATCCCGACCGGATCGTGGTCGGCTCGTTCGTCGAGGCGCACGGGGACCGCGTCGCGGCGCTCTACGACCGCTTCGAGGCGCCGATCCTGCGGACGAGCGTGCCCTCGGCGGAGATGATCAAGCTCGCCGCGAACGCCTTCCTGGCGACGCGGATCAGCTTCATCAACGAGATCGCGAACGTCTGCGAGGCCGTCGGCGCCGACGTCGAGGAGGTCGCGCAGGGCGTCGGGCTCGACCACCGCCTGGGCCCCCACTTCCTGAAGGCGGGCGTGGGCTTCGGGGGGAGCTGCTTCCCAAAAGACGTGTCCTTTCTAAAGCTGCTCGCCGGAAACAGTGGCTACCACTTCCAGCTCGTGAACGCGGTCATCGAGGTCAACGAGCTGCAGAAGCGCCGCGTCGTCCAGAAGCTGAAGGACCACCTCGGCAGCCTGCGGGGCAAGACGATCGCGCTCCTCGGCCTCGCCTTCAAACCGGACACGGACGACATGCGGGACGCGCCGTCGCTGGTGCTCGCCGCACGCCTGCATGCCGAGGGCGCGGAGGTGCGTGCGTGGGACGCGCTCGTCCGCGGCCATCCTGAGCTCGACGGCGTGGTCGTCCGTGAATCGGTGCTCGACGCCGTGCGGGGCGCCGACGCCGCGGTGATCGTGACGGAGTGGGACGAGCTGCGCTCGCTGCCCTCGCCAGAGGTGCGCGAGGCGATGCGGAACGCGCTGATCGTTGACGGCCGCAACCTCCTCGACCCGCAGGCGGTCAGGGACGCCGGCTTCGAGTACGAAGGCATCGGCAGAGCCTGATGGAGGCGATCGTCCTCGCCGGCGGAAAGGCCGAGCGGCTCGGCGAGGTTGCGCAGCGTCGCCCGAAGGCGCTCGTCGAGGTCGCGGGGCGGCCGCTTGCGACCTACCAGGTGACGCAGCTCGCCCGTGCAGGCGTCGCGCGCGTCCTCGTCAGCTGCGCAGCCGGGCAAGAGGAGCTCTTCGAGCGCGAGCTGACTGGCCTCGGCCCCGAGATCGTCGCCGTCGGCGAGCCCGAGCCGCTCGGACGCGGCGGCGGCGCCCGCCTCGCGGCGCAGGCGCGCGACGAGAGCGGGGCCGTCTACGTGCTCAACGGCGACGAGCTGATCGACGTCGACTTCGCCGCGCTCCTCGACGCGCACCGGCGGCACAGCGGGGCGGCGACGATCGTCGTCGCGTCCCTGCCGACCAGCTTCGGCGTCGTCGACCTCGACGACGGCGACCGCGTGCGCGGCTTCGACGAGGCGCCCAAGCTGCCGTACTGGGCGCACGCCGGGGTGCACGTGCTCGAGGAGGAGGCGATCGACCGGCTCCCTGAGCGCGGCGACCACGAGCGGACGACGTTCCCCCAGCTCGCGGCCGAGGGAAAGCTGTACGCCTACCGGCACGAAGGCATTTGGCTGACCGTGAACACGCCGAAGGACCTGCGCCTGGCCGACGAGCACGTGCGCGCGAACCCCGAGTGGCTGTCCGTCGCGGCCGCGACGTGAGCGACCTCACCTCGCCCAATCTCGGCGACCTCGAGCGGTTCGCCGTCCAGACGGAGAAGGTCGACAAGCCATGGGGCTGGGAGCTGATCTGGGCGCTCACCGACGAGTACTGCGGCAAGGTTCTGTTCGTGAAGGCGGGCGAGTCGCTCAGCCTGCAGTTCCACCGCGAGAAGGACGAGTCCTGGTACGTCCAGTCGGGTCGCGCGCAGCTCGACATGGCCGCTCCGGGCGAGAAGATCCCGCACTCGGAGGTCGTCCGCGCGGGCTCGGCGTTCCGCATCCGCCCGGGCACCGTGCACCGCGTGACGGCGCTCGAGGACACGACCATCCTCGAGGTCTCCACCCCGCAGCTCTCCGACGTCGTCCGGCTCGAAGACCGCTACGGGCGCGCGGACGACAAACATTGACACGATTGTGTTAAGGTTATGCACGTGGATGGGCTCTCGATCGCCGAGGCAGCGAAGCGCACGGCCTGGTCGCCGCGCATGCTGCGCTACCTCGACGCCGCGGCCCTCGTCGTTCCCAGGCGAACCGCTTCCGGCTACCGCGCGTACGACCTCCGCGAGCTGAACCAGCTGCGCTCGCTGCGAGAGCTGCGGCGTCGGTTCGGAGTCGAGCTCGGCGAGGTCGCGTTCGCGGCGCGGCTCCGGCGCGAGCCGGAGCTGCGGGCCGCGGTCGACACCTGGCTGCACGGCAGCGGCGTCGACGCGCTCGACTGGGAGCAGCGAAAGCACGAGCGGCTCCTCGCCGCATGACTCGACCTAAACTCCGCCGACCGAAGAGAGAGGGCTGATGGCTACTACACGCAGACACGACGTCAAGGATCTCGGGCTTGCGGAGGAGGGCGTCCGGCGCATTCAGTGGGCCGACCAGAACATGCCCGTCCTCGCCGCGATTCGGGAGCGCTTCGCGCAGGAGCAACCGCTCGCCGGCTACCGGATCTCGGCCTGCCTGCACGTCACGACCGAGACCGCGAACCTGGCCCGGACGCTGAAGGCCGGAGGGGCCGACATCGTGCTCTGCGCCTCGAACCCGCTGTCGACGCAGGACGAGACGGCCGCCGCGCTCGTCGAGGAGTACGACGTCTCGGTCTTCGCGATCAAGGGCGAGGACAACGACACGTACTACCAGCACATCGAGGCCGCGGTCGACCACAAGCCACAGATCACGATGGACGACGGAGCCGACGTGATCGGCGTCCTGCATGCGCACCGGCGGGAGCAGCTCGGCGACGTGATCGGCGGCACCGAAGAGACGACGACCGGCGTCATCCGCCTGAAGGCGCTCGAGCGCGACGGCGCCCTCGGCTTCCCGATCATCGCCGTCAACGAGGCGAACACGAAGCACCTCTTCGACAACCGCTACGGCACCGGGCAATCGACGGTCGACGGGATCATCCGCGCGACGAACAAGCTGCTCGCGGGCAGCCGCGTCGTCATCTCGGCGTACGGCTGGTGCGGCCGCGGCGTGGCCAACCGCGCGCGCGGGATGGGCGCGCACGTGATCGTGACCGAGGTCGACCCGCTGAAGGCGCTCGAGGCGGTCATGGACGGCTTCGAGGTGATGCCGCTCGAGCGCGCGGCCGAGGTCGGTGACGTCTTCGTCACGGCCACGGGCAACAAGAGCGTCATCCGCCGCGAGCACATGGAGCGGATGAAGGACGGCGCGATCCTCGCCAACACCGGCCACTTCAATGTCGAGATCGACATCCCGGCGCTGCGGCAGATGGCGACCGAGACACGCGAGGCGCGGAACCTCGTCGACGAGTTCACGATGCCGGACGGGCGCAAGCTCTACCTGCTCGCAGACGGGCGGCTCGTCAACCTCGCCGTCGCCGAGGGCCACCCCGCGCAGGTCATGGACATGTCCTTCGCCAACCAGGCGCTCTCGGCCGAGTTCATCGTCGAGAACGCTGCCTCGCTCGAGCGCAAGGTCTACGACGTGCCCGAGGAGATCGACCGCGAGATCGCGCGGCTCAAGCTGGAGACGATGGCCGTCGAAATCGACACGCTGACCGAGGAGCAGGAGCGCTACCTCGCCTCCTGGGACGAGGGCACTTAGGCGACGCTTGCGGCGCCGACCTCAGGACGCGCGGCTCGGCCGCGCGTCTGTCTGAAATGACCGGTCGACCCGCTCTGGTCTGGGGACGAGGGCACCTAGGCGACGCTTGCGGCGCCGACCTCAGGACGCGCGGCTCAGCCGCGCGTCCGTCTGAAATGAGCGGTCGACCCCCTCTGATCTCAACCGAGCGGCCATGAGCGGCCTCAAGGCGGTCATCCTTGCGGCCGGGTACGCGACCCGGCTGCGGCCGCTGACGGACGACGTTCCCAAGATGCTGCTGCCGCTCGCAGGGCGGCCGATGCTCGACTACCTGCTGGCCAAGATCCGCGAGGTCGACGAGGTCGACGAGCTGCACCTCGTCACGAACGCACGCTTCGCGGACGCGTTCAGTGACTGGGCCCCGGACGACGTCACCGTGCACGACGACGGGACGACGTCGAACGAGGACCGGCGCGGAGCGATCGGCGACATCGCGTTCACCGTCGAGGAGGCCGGGCTCGAGGGTGAGAACCTGCTCGTCGTCGCGGGTGACAACCTGATCGGCTACTCGGTGCAGGACTACGTGCGTTTCTGGCGCGGCAAGGATGGCAGCGCGATCGCGCTCTACGAATGCTGCGACCCGGAGCTGATCAAGCAGTACGGGGTCGTCGAGCTCGACGACGACGACCGCGTCCTGTCGTTCGAGGAGAAGCCCGACGAGCCGCGCAGCGAGCTGGCCGCGACGGCGGCCTACCTCTACCGAGCCGAGGACGTCGCCCTCCTCGACCGGTACCTGGCCGAGGGGGAATCGCCGGACGCACCCGGCAACTACGTGCAGTGGCTGCACACTCGCGCTCCGGTCTACGGCTACCGCTTCAGCGGCGAGTGGCTCGACATCGGCGACCACTCGCAGCTGCTCGAGGCGGACAATCGCATGCGCAAGCGCGCCGGCCTGCCTCCGCGGGCGGAATACGCGCTGGACTGACACGTTCTCGGCACGTCTGCGGCCCTACGGTGGGCGGCGTGGGCGCAGGCGCCGGGCTCCTCGACCTGATCCTGCCGCGCCGCTGCCTCGTGTGCGGCGGTCCCGCCGACTCGCTCTGCGCTTCGTGCAGGGACGGCCTCGCACGGCTCGATGGCCCGCGCTGCGATCGCTGCGGCGCGCCGACGGCGTGGCCGGTTGCGCGCTGTCGCGAGTGCAGCGGCCGTCGCCTCGGCTTCGCGCGTGCGCGGGCAGCGGTCGCCTACGACGCCGCCGCCCGCAAGCTCGTCGCGGGCTGGAAGGAGCACGGGTTGCGCACCGTCGCCGCTCTCGCCGCCGACCTCGTCTGCGAGGCCGTCGCCCGCCCGCCGGTCTACACGGTCACGTTCGTCCCGGCGGACCCCGACCGCCGCCTCGAGCGTGGCCACAACCCGGCCGAGCGGCTCGCCCGCGAGCTCGGCCGCCGCTGGCAACTCCCGGCGGTGCCGCTTCTGCGCCGCGAGCCGGGCGTGCGCCCGCAGCGCGGCCTCCGTCTCGCCGAGCGGCGCCGGAACGTCCGCCGCGCGTTCTCGGCCACGGAGGCCAGCCCGCGCGACCTTGTGCTCGTCGACGACGTGTACACGAGCGGCGCGACGGTCTCCGCGGCGGCATCCACACTCCGCAAGGCCGGAGCGCGGCGCGTGGAGGTAATCACGTTCGCGAGGGCCGTCCGGTAGATTTCGGCAGCCGATGCGTCTCCAGGTCAAGGGTCGGAACGTCGAGGTCAGCGATTCGATCCGCAGTTACGCGGAGAAGAAGCTCGGAAAGCTCGACCGGCTCGTGGCCGACCCGACGCGCGTCGAGCTCGAGCTCGCGGTCGAGCGCAACCCCGCGGTGGCGGCGAACCACGTCGCCGAGGCCACCGTCTGGACGAAGGGGCCCGTGCTCCGCGCGCGCGAGTCGTCGGCCGACATGAAGGCGTCGATCGACCAGCTCGTCGACAAGCTCGAGCGCCAGGTCAAGCGCTACCGCCAGAAGCGGCGCCGTGGCCGTCGCATGGAGGCCGGCGCGTTCGCCGAGCCGCAGGCCGAAGAGGCGACGGCGGCGGGCGAGCCGCGCCTCGTCAAGACGAAGCAGTTCCCGGTCAAGCCGATGACGCCCGAGGAGGCGGTGCTCCAGCTCGAGCTCGTCGGGCACGACTTCTTCGTCTTCCGCAACGCGGATTCCGACGACGTCAACGTCGTCTACCGGCGCCGCGACGGCGCGTACGGCCTCATCGAGCCGCAGTAGCCGCGCATGGGCTTCTTCAGGCGTGACCGCCCGGCCCACGAGCAGCTGGCCGAAGAGGGCGGCATCGAGCTTCCGGCCGACCCGCGCGAGGAGGAGGAGCACCTGCGGAGCGAGGGCGAGAAGGCCGTCTGGCTTGCCGGCGGGCTGACGGGCATTCCGACACCCACCAACCGCGCGCACCCGCTCTTCGAGGTCGCCGGCATTCACGGCGTGCCTCGGCCTCGTGAGTGGGACGCCGTCGCGAGCGCGGAGGCTCCCGACCTGCCGGGCGACGAGATCGACTTCGTCGTCCTCGACGACGGCACGCTCATCGTCGACCAGGACCTTCCCGAGGACGCGCTCTCGCCGGTCGCGGACTCGCTCGAGCTGACGATCAGCCCGCCGTACCACGCGGTCGCGCGCCGCGGCGAGAGCAGCGTGTGGGCGGCCGGCGCGATGGAGGTCGCCGTCGTCAAGGTGCCCGAGGACGTGCCCGGCGACGAGGTCGCGCTCGCCGTCCAGGGCGACGAGCGGACGCTGCTCGTCGACGACGAGCGCTCTGATGCGGACGTGCCGACCCTTGAGGAGTACGGATACGCCCAGCACGACGCGTTCGTGCTCCGCGCAAGCCGCCTTGACGGCCTCCTCTGGGAGGTCACGGTGAATGCCTTATAAGCCGATACCCTAGGGCGATGGCCGGCAACGACTTCGGTGGGTTCGAACGCGTCCTGCGCATGGGCGAAGGGCGCCGTCTCAAGCGCCTGCGCGGACAAGCCGACTACATCACGTCGCTCGAGCCTGACTTCGAGCAGCTCTCCGACGACGAGCTCCGCGGCAAGACGGCCGAGTACAAGCAGCGCGTCGAGAACGGCGAGGCGCTCGAGGAGCTCCTCTTCGAGGCGTACGCGACGGTGCGCGAGGCGTTCAAGCGCTCGATGGGCGTCCGCCTCTTCGACGTCCAGCTGATGGGCGGCATCGTCCTCCACGAGGGCGACATCGCCGAGATGAAGACGGGCGAGGGCAAGACGTTCGTCGCGACCATGCCGCTGTACCTGAACGCGCTGACGGGCGAGAACGTCCACCTCGTCACCGTCAACGACTACCTGGCGAAGCGCGACCCGAACTGGGTCAAGCCCGTCTACGAGGCCCTCGGCGTCCGCGCCGGCTACATCGAGAACCTGATGCCGTTCGCCGAGCGCAAAGACGCCTACGCGGCCGACATCACGTATGGCACGAACTCCGAGTTCGGCTTCGACTACCTGCGCGACAACATGGCCGTCTCGCTCGAGGGGACCGTGCAGCGCGGCTACTCGTACGCGATCGTGGACGAGGTCGACTCGATCTTGATCGACGAGGCGCGCACGCCGCTCATCATCTCCGGCGAGCCCGAGACGGCCGCGAAGACGTACTACGACTTCGCGCGCGTCGTCCGCCGGCTCGAGGGCCAGCCGAGCAAGACGAAGAGCAGCGGCAAGGGCATCGACGAGACCGAGGCCTCGGGCGCGGACTACCTCTACGACGAGAAGTTCAAGACCGTCTCACCGAGCCAGGGCGCGATCGAGAAGGTCGAGCGCGAGGTGGGGCTCGAGAACCTCTACGACCCGCGGAACGTGCAGATGGTCAACCACCTGACGCAGGCGCTGAAGGCGCAGTCGCTCTTCCAGCGCGACGTCGACTACGTCGTCCAGGACGGCGAGGTGAAGATCGTCGACGAGTTCACCGGCCGGATCATGGAGGGGCGCCGCTGGTCGGAGGGCCTGCACCAGGCGATCGAGGCCAAGGAGGGCGTGCCGATCCAGGAGGAGCACGTCACGCTCGCGACGATCACGCTCCAGAACTACTTCCGCATGTACGAGAAGCTGGCCGGCATGACCGGTACGGCCAAGACCGAGGAGAAGGAGTTCACCGAGATCTACGCCCTGCACGTCGTCGAGATCCCGACGAACGAGCCCGTCGCGCGCGACGACCAGAACGACTTCATCTTCAAGACGAAGGAAGCGAAGTACGACGCGGTGATCGAAGACATCCAGGAGCGGCACGAGGCCGGTCAGCCCGTGCTCGTCGGCACGATCTCGGTCGAGGTCTCCGAGCACCTCTCTCAGCTGCTCACGCGCCGCGGCATCCCGCACAACGTGCTGAACGCGAAACAGCACGAGAAGGAGGCCGAGATCATCAAGGACGCGGGCGAGCCGGGTGCAGTCACGATCGCGACGAACATGGCGGGCCGCGGCGTCGACATCAAGCTCGGCGAGGGCGTCGTCGACCGCGGCGGCCTCTACGTGCTCGGAACCGAGCGCCACGAGGCGCGCCGCATCGACAACCAGCTGCGCGGCCGCTCGGGCCGTCAGGGCGACCCGGGCGAGTCCCGTTTCTACCTGTCTGGCCAGGACGACCTCGTCCGCCTCTTCGCCGGCGACCGCATCCACTCGATCATGGAGCGCTTCAAGGTGCCCGACGACCAGCCGATGGAGTCCGGCCTG
>DASQWH010000208.1:0-5480 GCA_035640335.1 Gaiellaceae bacterium
ACGCCGAGCACAGCGGCGACGATCTTCTGCTTCTTCGCCTTGGCCTTGGGATCGAACTTGGCAGCCATGAGCTAGTTCAGCGGTGCCCCGGCCGCGCTCGCCCCGGCGGACGGCGGCGCCTCCGCCGGCGCGGGCTCGGTCGTAGTCGTGGTCGTGGTCGTCGTCGCGCCGTCCCCCGGTGCGGGAGTCGTGGTCGTTTCCGTCGTCGTCGTCCCGGCCGCGGGCGGAGGCGGCGCCGCCGGCGCCGGTGCTCCGATCGGCGTGTCGCCGAAGACGAATGCCTGGACGCTCAGCGTCGCCTGGATGCGCGGAAACGCCTGCTCGCTCTCGCTGAAGCTGATCGAGTCGACGACGAAGAGCCGCCCGTTCGCGGACAGGTGCCCGGAGCGGACGCGGACGAGGCTGCGCAGCCGGTAGAGGAAGTCCGAGAGCTCGAAGTAGTTGCCGTCGAAGACGAGCGTCACGGGCAGCACCTGGTAGCCGGTGCCCGCCGTCGAGCCCTGAGGCGTGATCGACTCGAACTCGATGCCGCTGTCGTGCGCGATCCGGCTCAGCTCGAGCACGATCCCGGCCATGTCGACCTCGTTCGGCATCGCCTTCTCGAGCCGGAAGAGGTCGGCGACGCGAATCGGCGGCGTCGTCCTAGCCTGCTGGTTGAGCAGCCGGTACTGATCGATCTGAGCCTGCGTCTCGCCGATCTGCGTCTTCAGGTCCTCCGCCTTGCCGCGCTGAGGCGAGATGACGAGGAAGAACCCCGCAGCCGCGTAGGCGAGGACGCCGACGACGATCAACGCGATCACGGCGCCGCGTGAAGGCCTGCGCTTCATCAGGCCGCCCCCGGACCCTTGACCGTCGCGACGATCGAGAACTCGACGACACGCCGACCGCTCTCGCTCGTCGCGCGCGAGCTGTGCTGCAGCTGGACGCCCGAGAGGTGAGGCACGAGCGCCAGCCGCGAAAGGAGCCGCGCGACGCCGTCGTGCGAGTAGGTCTGCCCGTTGATCGTGAAGCCCGGTGCGCCCGCGCCTGCCGCGGCCGCCGCGGGGCCGGGAGCCTTCGCCGACAGCGTCGAGAGCCAGACATCCTCGGGCAGCACGAGCGACAGCTCACGAAAGACGCGGTCCCACGCGAGCCGCTGCGAGAGCGCCGCCGAGAGCGCCGCGATGCGCTTGCTCTTGTCCTGCTCGAGCGTCGACGAGCCAGCCGGAGCCGGGGGCGGGACCGGCGTCGCGTCGAGCTCGGCCCGCACGGCGTCGAGCCGCTCCTGTTTGTCTGCCACACCGGTGCTGGTGCTCAGGAACCACGCGGCGATGACGGCCGTGACGGCGACGAAGGCGACGACGCCGCCGATGAGAACCGGATCCGTCTGGCTGGTACGACCGCGCCGGTCGTCCTTCGGCAGGAGGTTGACCGCGCGCACCTAGTGCTCCTCGATCCCGAGACCGATCGCGACGGCGAGCGAGCCGAGCTGCTCGTCCCCGCTGATCCGCTTGCCCGGCCTGACGCGGGCGAGCGGGTCACCGACGTTGACACGGACGCCGATTAGGTTTCCGAGCTCGACGTCGAGCCCCGGCAAGTGCGCGGTGCCGCCTGTGAGCACGATCTCGCCGATACCGAGCGAGCCGGGCTGCCCTTGGTAGAACTGGAGCGAGGAGATCAGCTCGCGCGAAAACGTCTCGAGCTCGCGCTGGAGCGCCTCCCGCGCCCTGACGGCCTGCTCGGCGGCGAGGCCCGTCCAGGCTTCGGCCGGCTCGAGCAGCGAGAGCGTGCGCTTGACCGGCTCGGCCTCGGACGGAGCGACGTCGAGCGCCCGGGCGATGGCCACGTTCAGGTTCTGGCCGCCCCACTCGATGATGCGCGTGAACTCGCACACGCTTCCGTTCGAGACGGCGAGCGTCGTGCGATCGTGGCCGACGCTCGCGACGACGACGGCTGCGTTCGCCTGTCTGTCCGCGCCGCCGACCGCGCGCAGCGCCGCGAACGCCTCGAGATCGATGCCCATCAGCTTCACGCCGGCCTTGCGGCAGGCGGCCACGTAGCGGTCGACGAGATCGCGGTAGACGACAACGAGCAGGACGCGCCGAGTGCGCGACCCGTTCTCGTCGACCCGCTCGCTCAGTACCTGGTAGTCGATGACCGCTTCGTCGAGCGGGATCGGGAGGGCCTCCTGCGCGCGGAAGCGAATCGCGTTGTGCAGCTGCTTCTCGTCGGCGATGTCGGAGATCTCGAACGTCCGGACGCCGATCCGGTTGCTCGCGATGCCGAGCCGCACGCCGTTCCGCGGCAGCTTGTGGGCTCGGAAGAACGTCTTCAGCGCCTCGGCGAGCGCATCGGGCTCGCGCAACTCGCCGCCGACGACGATGCCCGGCTCGAGCTCCTCGCGCGCGAGCTGCAAGAGCTCCGGATGGCCGTTGTTGACGACGCGGGCGGCCGCGAGCTGCGACGCGCCGACCTTGAGGCCGACGATCTTCTTCCCGCGGCGCGGGACGCTCACGGGACGGCCGGCGCGGGGCGCGCGCTGCCGCTTCTGCTTCTGCTCCTTCGGCGCCTTCGCCTTGCGCGCGAACCGGGACTTCTTCGGCTCCTGCTCGTCGCGCGCCTCCACGGGCGCGGCCGCCGGCTCGGCGTCCTTCTTGCGCCGGACGAGGTCGGAGAGCTTGATGTCTTTCTTCCAGTCGACCACGGCCTAGCCCCCTGCCACTCGCAACTTCGGGTCCGCGATCCCGCCCTCGACGGACGTGCGGCCGAGGAGCCCCATCAGCTGCTCGGTACGGCTCGAGCGCGCGACCGCGACCTCCTCGGTGATGATCCCGCGCAGGACGAGCTCGGCGAGCGCCTGCTCCATCGTTTGCAGGCCCTTCTTGCCGCCCGTCTGCATGACCGAGTAGACCTGCTCGATCTTGGCCTGGCGGATGAGGTTCCGGACGGCGTCGTCCGGATAGAGGACCTCGACGGCGGCGACGCGGCCCTGGCCGTCGGCAGTGGGCAGCAGCGTCTGCGCGACGACACCCTCGAGCGTGCCGGCGAGCTGCGTGCGGATCTGGCCCTGCTGGGCCGCGGGGAAGACGTCGATGACGCGGTCGACGGTCGAGGAAGCGTCCTGCGTGTGCAGCGTGGCGAAGACGAGGTGACCGGTCTCGGCCGCGGTCAGCGCCGTCGCGATCGTCTCCAGGTCGCGCATCTCGCCGAGGAGGATCACGTCGGGGTCCTGGCGGAGCGCGCCGCGGAGCGCGTCGGCAAAGCTCGTCGCGTCGTGACCGAGCTCGCGCTGGTTGACGATGCAGCGCTTGTGGCGGTGGAGGAACTCGATCGGGTCCTCGATCGTGATGATGTGCTCCGCCCGCGTGCGGTTGATCTCGTCGATGAGGGCGGCCAGCGTCGTCGACTTACCCGAGCCGGTCGGGCCGGTGACGAGCACGAGGCCGCGCGGCTTGTGGCAGAGCGCGTAGAGCGAGGTCGGCAGGCCGAGCTCCTCGAGGCTCTTCAGGTCCGCCGGGATGAGGCGGAACGCGCCTGCGAGGCTCTCGCGCTGTGAGTAGATGTTGACGCGGAAGCGCGCGAGGCCGGGGATCGAGTACGAGAGGTCGAGCTGGCGCTCGATCTCGAGGCGCTTCTGCTGCTCGCTCGAGATGATCCGGTAGAGCAGCTCACGCGTCGCCTCGGCCGTCAGGTCGGGATAGCCCTCCAGGCGGGCGAGAGAACCGCGCACGCGGAGCGCCGGCTTCGAGCCGACGGTGATGTGCAGGTCCGACGCATTGTGCGCCACCATCTGCTCGAGCAGCGTGTCAATCGAGAATAGGTTGTCCATTGGCCGCGTCTAAGGCCCTATCGGCACCCGGAAACGCCTTCTTGAGCGCCTTTCTTCACGCGCGCGGGAACAAAAGACAGGGCTGGAATCCGCACGGCCACGAGCCGCGCGTTCGCGGTGCCTGCGCCGACGAAATCGGCATGGTCGGCGACGATGCGCAGGACGGGCACGGGATCGCCGCAGGCGGGCACCCAAATCGTTCGTGAGGTCCCCGGCCGCAGCCTGAACGTCCGCTTCACGCCCCCGTCGACGGTCAGCGCGACGGTTCGGGCCTGATGATGTGCCGGCAGCGAGAGCCGCACGCGGTACGAGCCTGCCGTGACGGCACGAGCCGGCCAGACCTGGTAACGGACGACACTCGCGGCCCAGTCGTCGAACCCGAGCCCGGTCGCAATGGAGCTGACCTGCGGAGCCGCCGGGACGCGCACGGCGGTCAGCCCCGCGCGCGGACGTGCCACGACCGTCGCCGAGCGCAGCTCGAGCCGCGTGCCGAAGTCGTTGAGGACGACGATCCCTCCGCGCAGGGGACGGCCGTCGGCGGAGAGGCGCCCGTCGCGGTCGATGTGTCCCGTGGCGGCGGCGTAGCCCTCGTAGCTCGGGAGCGCGAGCTGGATCGGGCGGCCGACGTTACGGTTCCAGCTCTCGAGCAGCCAGCCGTAGTGGGCGGAGCCGCCGGGCAGCTGCACGTAGTCGGCGCGGCCCGCGTCGAGCCGGTCGAGCCAGTCAGGCGGCGAGCCGGCGCGCAGGGCGAGCGTCCCGCGTGTGAGCGCGCGATCGCCGGCGTACGCGGGGATGCCGCTGACGAGCAGGAGCGAGACTCCGGCCGCCCCGACCGCGAGGGCCCCGTGACGGCTCCGCAGCGAGACGAGCGCCACGGCGATCCCGCCGAGGAGCGGCACGAGCGCGAAGACCGACGCCGCGTTCGGGTGCCCCCACCACGACGCGAGCTGCGCGTAGACCGAGTACGTCGGCGTGTCGAACGCGAACACGGTGCCGGCGCGGGCCGGGAAGTCGACCAGCCAAGCGGTGCCGCCGAGCGCGAGCGCGAGCGCGACGTACGCGCGGCGATGAGGTGCTCCACGCTCGACGTACGCGAAGAAGGCGAGGAAGAGCAGAGGCACGAGGTAGATCGCGTAGCGCTCCAAGGGCCGGTGCGCCTCGCCTGCGGCGATCAGGCCGACCTCGAGCAGCACGAAGACGACGAGCGCCGCGGTCAGCACGGCGGCGGCCGCCTCGACCCGTCGGCTCAGGCCGCGAACCAGCGAGAACAGGCCGATGATCGCGCCGGGCACGACCAGCCAGCCGGCGGCGAAGGCGAGCAGCGCAGCCGTGAAGCCGCACCACTCGAGGACGGCCAGCGGCTCGTAGTCGAAGAGCGCGGCGCCCGTGTACGAGCCGAGGGCGGCACCGCCCGTCAGAACCGGCAGCGCGAGCAACAGAGCCACGCCGCACAGCGACACCCGGTGCCGTCGCAATGCGGCCCGGACGGGCTCGCTCGCGAGGCGTGTCGCGACCGGCACGGCCACGAGGTACGCGAGCGGAACGACGACGAGCTGCAGGCGTGTCAGGCAGGCGGCGAGCGAGACGCCGACGACGGCAGCCTCCATGCGCCCCGACGGTTGCTCGATCGCGCGCAGCATCGTCGCGCACGCGAGGAAGAAGAGCGGGTACG
>DASQWH010000209.1:0-7466 GCA_035640335.1 Gaiellaceae bacterium
CGTCGACTACAAGCGTTACTGGGTGGACGAGAAGCAGGGCAAGATCTTCTGCCTCGTCGATGCCCCTGACGCGGACACGGCGCATCGCGTGCACCGGGAAGCGCACGGGTTGGTCGCCGACGAGATCTACGAGGTCGAAGAAGGCGGATAACGCGCCCTCAGGCGCGTCCCACTCGAGACGCGACCGCGAGCTCCTCCTCGACCTCCGCCAGGGCGGCTCGCAGGATCGCGATGCGCTCCATGACCGGCGCCGGCGCGATCGGGCCCAGCTCTTCGTCGCCCCCGAGCGATAGCCGGCGCCGGCGCTCGATCTCGCGCGCTTCCTCCATCGACGTCAGCACGATCCCGATGAGGACGTTGATGATGATGAAGACCGTGATCAGGACGAAGGTCACGAAGTAGACCCACGACCATTGGTGGACCTCCATCGCGCGCTCCATGTAGCGCGGGAAGTCCTCGAGCGTGAGGAGGACGAAGAGGGTGAGCATCGCACGGCCGACGTTGCCCCAGTCCTGCGGCAGCTCGTCCGCGAACAGCAGCCAGCCGAGCATCCCGTAGACGAAGAGCATCAGCGCGGTCAGCAGCAGCATGCTCCCGAGCGGCGGCAGCGACCTGACCACCGCGGTGACCAGCACGCGAAGGTCCGGGAGGATCCGGACGACGCGCATGACGCGCAGCACGCGGGCGATCCGGAGCAGCGTCGAGCTCTCGCGTACGCCCGGGACGAAGGCGAAGCCGATCACGACGAAGTCGAAGACGTTCCAGCCGGAGCGGAAGAAGTCCTGTGGCCGCCGTCCGTACGCGCCGACGCGCAGTGCAAGCTCGGCGACGAAGAACCCGAGGAAGACGTCGTTCAGGAGGTCGAGCGTTTCGCCGTGGTCGCCCTCGACGCCCTCGTACGTCTGCAGGCCGAGCACGACCGCGTTCGCGATGATCACCGCGAGGACGAGCGTCGTGAAGATCGGCGATTCGACGATCCGCCAAAGGCGGTTCGGCCGCTCCGGGGCTCTCACGCCCCCATTCTCAAAATGCGATCGGCTAGTCGAAAAGCGGCAGGTACCTATCCCGCCACTCCTGATCCGTGATCGACCGGCGGAAGAACGTCTCGAGCACGTCCCGGGGCGTGACGTCGTCCATGCGCGCGATGAGGCACGTCACCGCGGCGAGCACGTACGACAGCAACTCCTCGTCCACGCGCGCAATCGCGACCGCCTGCTCGAAGGCGTAGATCATCTTCTCCGCGTCGGGGCCCGGCGCATGGCGCCGCAGCTCGCCCGCGAGCTCTTCGATCTCGAACCCGTCCCAGTCGAGGTCGCTCATTGTTCGTGCCATATCGGCACAAAACGCAGGTTCCTGATCGCTCATCCCGGGTAGGACCAAGCGACCAAGAGAGAGGAGGAGGTGCCCAACGTGGAGACAGGCACAGACATCTGGACCTACCGGGATCAGCAGATCGGCCAGCTCGACCTCGTCGGCTACGAGGTCGAGGCGACAGACGGCTCGATCGGCAAGATCGACGAGGCCACGAACGAGGTCGGCGGCAGCTACATCGTCGTCGACACGGGCCCCTGGATCTTCGGCAAGACGGTCCTTCTGCCAGCAGGCGTAACCGATCACGTCGACCAGCAGGAGAAGAAGGTCTACGTGAACCGCACGAAGGACGAGATCAAGAACGCGCCCGAGTACGACCCCGACCGCGGGATCGACGACGCGTACCGGACCGAGGTCGGCGGGTACTACACACGCGGGATGTAGCAGCAGATCCGAAGCGACGGCCGGGTTACCCCGGCCGTCGCTCCACGACCGCTGGTGCGCGGCCTCAGGTGATGTAGCCCGCGACGCGGGTGATGGCGTTCACGATGTTCCCTGAGAGCAGTGCGAGAGCGCCGAAGACGGCGATCGTGATGACTGCCAGGACGACGGCGTACTCGGCCATCGTCTGGCCCTGCTCGCGCCTGCGGATCGCGACGATCCGCTTGTAGCGCGACGAGGGACTCGTGGTCGGACGCCCGGCGGCGCGGAGAGCGCGGGCGCGGGCGAACGGCGACAATCTCGCCTCGTCGAGGGAGCTGCTGCGAACTCTGGGGTTGTACGACGGCTCGGACACGCCCGAACCTCCATTACTCCTCGGCGTGGCCGCAAACGCGCCTGGTTTGGCGTTACGTGACCTGGATCGGCGGCGCCGACGGGGAGACACATCCCTCGACCAAGGGGCTTCGGACCAAGGCAAAGGCCGTGGCGTGGACGGGTCGGGCGGCGACCCACTGCATCCACACCACGGCCGTGCCGTGAAATGTCTAGGTGATGTAACCGGCGACTCGGGTCACCGCGTTCACGATGTTCCCCGAGAGGAGCGCCAGGGCTCCGAACACGGCGATCGTGATGACGGCCAGGACGACGCCATACTCGGCCATCGTCTGCCCCTCTTCACGCCGCGGGAACTCTGCGAACAAGCGCTGAAGCTTCTGCATCTCGTTCACCTCCTTCGCTGCAGCTGTCGGCATGGCGGCTCCGAGCCGTTGGAGGGGTTCCTCCACCGGCGCGACCGCTGCACCGACGGGCTCGTACGCATGGAAATCGTCCTGTCCCGCATGTCGCTCGATCCCCCGCGGCAGTGATTCAGCCATTGCCTAGGCGATGAACCCGGCGACCCGGGTCAGGGCGTTGACCACGTTGCCTCCGAGGAGCGTGAGGGCGCTCAGCGCAGCGATCGTGATCACTGCGAGGACGACGCCGTACTCGGCCATCGTCTGACCCTCCTCGCGCCTGGGAAGCTCGGCGAACAACCTCTGGGACGTCTTCATCTGGATTCCTCCTTGACGGTGTGTCGAGCCGCGGAGAGAAGCCGAGGTTCCACTAGGGCTGTTCCGCCGCACATTGGCTCGGTCTGAGAATCGGCCCCGCGCGGCCGCGGCTCGATCCCCAGCCGCTGGTGATTTCGATCCCCCCGCGGAAAGGGAGGCGCGGGCGAGGGGCAGAATTCGCGCCATGCGTGCCGTCGTGCTCGTCGAAGGGCGCAGCGACCGGTTCGCGCTCGAAGCGCTGGCCGAGCGGCGCGGGCGCAACCTGGACGCCGAAGGCGTCTCGATCGTGGAGATCGGCGGCGCGCAGGCCATCGGCAGGTTCCTGGAGCGGTTCGGGCCGCGAGGGTTGGACGTCCGGCTGGCGGGTCTGTGCGACGCGGGGGAAGAGCCCGAGTTCCGGCGCGCGCTCGAACGCGCGGGCCTCGGCTCTCAGCTCACGCGCGACGACATGGAGCGACTCGGCTTCTACGTGTGCGATGCCGACCTCGAGGACGAGCTGATCCGCACGCTCGGGGCTTCAGCGGTCGAGCGCATCGTCGACGACCAGGGCGAGCTGAGCTCGTTCCGGACGCTGCAGAAGCAGCCGGCCTGGCGCGGTCGCAGCACGGAGGAGCAGCTGCACCGCTTCATGGGCAGCGGCGGCAGGCGAAAGCTGCGCTATGCGCGGTTGCTCGTCCACGCGCTCGAGCCCGACCGCATCCCGCGGCCGCTCGAGGGCGTCCTGGCGCACGTCTGAGAGAACGACGAAGGCCCCTGGTTCTCAGAGGCCTTCGCGGGGAGCAGGTGGAGGGAGGGAGAGGCTTTAGTCGTCCTCGCCGGGCTTGACGTTCGTGCGGGTGCGGACGAGCTCACAGTTGACGTGCACGTCCGACTCCTGGGCGTTGAGGAAGACGATGTCGGTCCCCGGCCCGCAGTCGATCGTGTCGACCATGTCGTCGTCGGCGAGGGCGTGCAGCCGATCGTTGCCGTCGCCGCCGTTCTCGACGTCGGCGCCGTGCCCGACCCAGATCCGGTCGTTGCCCGGCCCGCCGTCGACGTGGTCGTTGCCGCGACGCCCGCGAAGTAGGTCGTCGCCGTCGCCGCCGGAGAGGTTGTCGGCTCCGTGGCCGCCGAGCGCAAAGTCGTTGCCGGGGCCGCCGTCGACAGTGTCGTTGCCCCAACCGGCCCAGAACCGGTCGTTGCCGTCGCCGCCGAGCATCGTGTCGTTGCCGGGGCCGCCGTGCGTGCGGTCGTTCCCGGGCCCGGCGTCGGAGTTGTCGTTGCCCCAGCCGGCGAAGATCAGATCGCCGCCTTCGAGGGCGTTGATGCTGTCGTTCCCGGCGCGCGCGAGGACCTTGTCGTTGCTCGGCGTCCCCGTGAGGATGTCGTCGCCGGGGGTGCCCCGGATGACGACGAAGCGATGTGCGGCCGCCGCCGAGACGAGCATGAGTGCGGCGAGGCCGAGAAACGAGATGACCTTCAGCCGCGTCCTGGTCTTCACTTGAACAGCACCTCCTGGGCGTCGGAGTGTGGTTGCTTGATCCCAGGACGGAGCTTTTCGGAGCGGCATTAGCTGGCCGTTCGCGAGTTGCAAGGATTTCGCGGAGATCTGTAAAGAGTTCGTTAGTACGGCCGTGGCAGCAGGAGCTCGACGTTGCGGTCGAGCCGCGTCCCGCGCCGGTCCGAGGTCCCGTCCTCGCCGTTCTGCCCCTGCGGGTCGTTGAAGGCGAGCTCGCGTGCGATCGACCCGAGGCGCGAGACCTCGGCCGCACTCAGCAGCCTGCTCCGACTCGGTCTCATCTTCGGCGGGCGCGGCGAAGTCGCGTGGTCGACCACGTGCGTGCGGATCGACAGCGTGCCGTCACCGTTGTCGATCACCTCGAGCAGCCGCGACTGCTGCGGCCAGTCCGTATGTGACGACGTCACGATCTCCCAGAAGCCGCCGCCGCTTACTCGCGGATAGGGCGTGATGCGATTGCGGTGGCTGTGGCCCGCGACGAGCGCGAGGACCGAGGGATGGCGGAGCAACAGGCAGCGGAGCGACTCGTCGGCCGCCGGCGGCGTCGTCGGCAGCGGCGACGTGCAGGAGCCGACAAGCCCGAGGTGGACGCCGGCGGCCGCCTGCGTCATCGAGGGCAGCGCGTGGTGCGCAAAGACGAGCACGAGCTCGCCGCGCCCTTCGGCGCGGAGCAGCTCGCCGTGGAGCCAGCGGAACTGCGCTTCGTCGAGGTTCCCGTCCGAGCCGCTGTCGGCGACGCTGTCGAGCGCGACGAAGCGGAGCCCCGGCTTTGGCGTGAACGTGTAGTAGGCCTCTCCGGCCACAGCCGCCTGCTCGAGCCCGTGGCCTCGCGGCGACCCGCGGGTTGTCGAGTACTCGCGGATGACGTCCTGCTTGCGAAACAGGACCGCGCGTTGCGGGTCACGCGCGATGCGCTTCCAACGGCCGCGCGTCTTCGGCGGGTTCGAGATCGTGGCGAGGAAGTCGCCGTAGATGATCTGGATGATCTGGACGCTCTCGGCGTCGGTGATGCCACCCGCGGCGATCGGCCGGATCAGCCGCCACGCGCGCGGCGAGAGGTCCGTCACCTTCACGCAGCCCGTCGCGGTGAGCGAGAAGAACGCGTTGCCGGGCACGTTGCCCTGGATGAGCGCGTCGTGGTTCCCGAGCACCGTGTACCACGGCACGGCGAGACCGGGCGCGCGGAACGGCCGGTTCATCTGCTCGAACAGGTGCGGGAAGTCGCGGCTCGCCACCGAGCGGCCGGCGCGCCTG
Organism: Gaiellaceae bacterium; assembly: GCA_035640335.1. Lineage (GTDB taxonomy): Bacteria > Actinomycetota > Thermoleophilia > Gaiellales > Gaiellaceae > VAXT01. The sequence goes on from DASQWH010000209.1 coordinate 5,557, forward strand.
CGGTTCGTGCCCTGCCTCGGCGAGTAGCCCGGCCCGTCGGCCGGCCCGCTGCCGTCCGGGTCGTAGTAGCGACCGCCGCCTCGGACGCCCTGGTAGACGCGGCTGCGCCGAGTCGCACAGCTCCCCGCTCGGCCCGAGTTCGGATTCACGACCCCGCCATCGAGGATGTCGATGAACCAGCGCGTCTCGTTGCGCTGTGCGTTGTCGGCGTTGTCGCCCGTGACCATGACCAGCTGCGGCCGCTCCGCGCGGACGGCGCGCACCTCCTCGTTGAGGACGAAGGGGAGCAACCCCTCCTGTGTCCGGTAGGCGGCGATGAACGGCTCGCCGAGCTTGTCGATGAACTCGACGCGGAGCGGCGACTCCTCGTCGACGAGCTGTGTGTCGGTCAGCTGCGCGAAACGGACGAGCGTCCTTGGTGCGTTCGGCCGGGGCCGCGTGCCGCCGAGCAGCTCGCTGCGAACGGCGTAGGCCTCTGGCGGCCCGCGCTCGAGCAGGTTGTCGCCGTTCGCGTCGACGATCGTGCGCTGCAGTGTCGACGTGGCGTAGACGGCGCTCGGAATCGCGGCGAGCGCTAGGGCCGCGACGAGCGCGACGGCACGCATCGCGCCGATCTAAGCAGCCGCGAGCGCGACCGTGCGCTCCGCGCGCGCGTCGCGATAGTCGGCGCCGAGCGCCTCCTCGAGCTTGCGTTCGAGCTCCCCGCTCGCCGCGAGCTCCTCGACGATGTCCGCGCCGCCGATCAGCTCGCCCTTCACGAAGATCTGCGGGATCGTCGGCCAGCCCGAGAGCGCCGAGAGCTCCTGGCGGAAGGCCGGGTTCGGGAGGATGTCGACAGCGGTCACGGGTGCGCCGGCGCGGCGCAGAGCCAGCAGCGCCCGCTGCGAGTTCCCGCACATGACGAACTCGGGCGTGCCCTTCATGAAGAGCGCCACGGGCTCGTTCTCGATGACGTCGGTGATCTGCGTGCGAAGGTCGCTCACTCGGTTCCTTTCGTGGAGATGCGGAGCTCGTGGATCGTGCCGTCGGCGAGCGGGTCGGCCAGGGCGGCGTAGACGAGCTTGTGCTGGTCGACGAGCGAGAGCCCCTCGAACTGCGGGCTCGCTACGACGACGTGGAAGTGGTCGCCGCCACCCGTCCGGTCCTTGACGGACAGCTCGGATGCGTCCGGAAACGCACGCTTTAGAAGGGTTTCGAGTGCTGCGCTCGCCACGAAAGGCATCGTAGCCGCGGGGCCTATGGTGGGACCCGGCCGCCAACAGGGAAGGAGGTCGAGTCGCGGACTTCCGACAGCGCCGAGCTCTCCTTCAGCTTCCTCGCCTTCATGGTGCTGGCGGCGCTGATTGCCGCGGCGGGGATCATGACCGACTCGCAGATCCTGATCATCGGCGCGATGGTCGCCGGGCCGGAGTTCGGGCCCCGTCAGCGTGGCCGCCGCCTACGGCGACTGGGGCGAGTTCGGCGGCGCGCTCCCCCGGCTCGGGATCAACCTCGCCCGCCTCAGCGCCGCGGGGATCGCGACGCTGGCCCTACAGCGCACCCTCTACGACCGGCCCGCGGCCGTCACCGGCGCGAGTTGGCCCCTTCGGGGCCGAGCTCCTCGAGCGTCCAGCGCCGGCCGTAGGTCCGCGTCCGCCTCGACGTGCGCAGGCGCGGCCGCCTTCGCGCGGGTAGCGCGGCGACCAGGCGGGCACGCGCCTTCAACGCGCCCTCGACCGCCGCTCGCAATACGCGGGGCGGGCGCGGGAAGCCGAAGGCGTCGAGCAGCGGGTCGTCCATGAGCGCGTGGATCGCCGGCGCGCCGAGCCGTTTCGGCAGGCCCGGGAACCACGACAGGAACATGTCGCGGGTCGCGATGCCCACGCGCTCCGACGCGTCCGTCCTCCTGAAGTGCCGCCGCTCATACTCGA
>DASQWH010000210.1:0-2245 GCA_035640335.1 Gaiellaceae bacterium
CGCCATCCTGAATGCGGGCATCGCAAGCGACGCCCGGTCGGCCGAGACCGTCGCGTGCCGATCACGAACCGCTGGAGCGGTTGATCAGGCCGCTGCGGCGGGCCCTTCGTGCGGCTCGCGCTTCTCGAGGCGCCGCTCGAAGGCCTGTCTGAGGTCTTCGCCGGAGACCCGCGTGACGTGGCGCGGCGGGCGGGGCTCGAGCCGAACGAAACGCACGTTGTCGTCGCCTGAGCCGTAGCAGCGCGCATAGCACTCAGCCTCGGTCAGCGGCCTCAATCGCACTCGGTGGAACCTACTTCCTTCCACAGGACGTCGTCAAAGGTCGACGACCGACTCGAGCTGCAGCAGCGGCGCGGCGCGAGCGAGGAACTGGCGCGGCTCGAACGCCTCCGCGGGAGCGAGCGCGCCTCGCTGCGACGCCTCGTCGCGGGCCAGGCCGTCGGCCGCGCGGGCGAGGAGCAGCGCGGCGGTGCCGTAAACGTCGCGCCCCAGGATCGTCGCGCGCCGTCCTCCGCTCGGGCCGCGCGCCTCGGCGACGACGGTGAACCGAGCCTTGCGCCGCTTCTCCGGCGACGGGCCCTCGCGGCCGACCCTCGTGCTCAGGCGGACGAGGGGCGCGAAGCGGTCGGCGAAGCGACCCGCGACGGCGGCCGCGCGCGGGGCGCGGGCGTACGACCGCACAGTGCGAACGTCGACGTGCCGAGGCACCGCAAGCGGCTCCGGGCCGGGCCACTCGACGACGGTGCGCTCGCCCGACGGGAAGCGCACATGGCGAGTCGTGGCGCCGAAGCGCGACGGAAGCAGCGCGCCGTTCTCCCAGGCCGACTGGGGCTGCTCCATGATCTCCGCAAGCGTCCGCCGCGAGCCGCGGCTGAACACGAGCCCGGACTGTTCGTTCGCCACGATCACCTCGTCGAGCGGATCGCGCCCCTCGGCCGCGATGCCGGCGGCGAAATCGCCCGGCGCATTCGCGAACGCGGTCAGGAGCACGAGGCCGCGCTCGGCCGCGCGAGTGCCGAACCGCTCGTAGATCGTGCGCGAGTACGCCTGCTCCGTGCTCGAGTCGACGTAGTGGACGCCTGCCGCGATCGCTGCGTCGACGACGGCGAATCCTTTCTTGAGGAACGGCCCGGCCGTGTGGATGACCGCGAAGGCTCCCTCGAGGGCGGCAGCGACCGACGCGTGATCGGCCGCGTCGGCGACGCCGACCTCTTCTCCGCCCTGCGCGGCGCGGCGAAGCGCCTGCTCGTCGCGTCCCACAAGGCGCAGCGAGAGGCCGAGCTCGCGGGCCGCCTCGCAGACGAGCTCCCCGGTGTACCCGGTGGCGCCGAGCACTGCGATCGCTCGCCCGTCCGCGGCCACGTAGCCGGAGGATACGGTTCGGGCCGTGAAACTGCTCGTGCTCGGCGGGACGAAGTTCCTCGGCCGCGCCGCCGTCGAGACGGCGCTCGCGCGCGACCACGAGGTGACGCTCTTCAACCGCGGCGAGACCAACCCTGACCTTTTCCCGGACGTCGAGAAGATCCGCGGCGACCGCCTCGGCGACCTCTCGGCGCTCAGAGGCCGCTCCTGGGACTCGGTGCTCGACACCTCCGCCTACGTGCCGCAGGCCTCGCGAGCCTCCGCCGAGGCGGTTGCGGACACGGCGGGCCACTACCTGTTCGTCTCGAGCGTGTCCGTCTACGGCGATCTCTCCGGGCCCGTCGACGAGGACACTCCGCTGGCCCAGCTCGAGGAGGGCCAGCCGGACGACCGCCTGCTCGAGGACTTCACGAACTACGGCGCGCTGAAGGTACTGACGGAGCAGGCCGTGACCGACGCGTTCTCGGGTCCGGTCGCGCTCGTCCGCCCGGGTCTCATCGTCGGGCCGCACGACCCGACCGGCAGGTTCACCTACTGGCCGCATCGCGTCGCGCGCGGCGGAGAGGTGCTCGCCCCCGCGCCGCCGGAAGCGAGCGTCCAGTTCATCGACGCCCGCGACCTCGGCGCCTGGCTAGTCGATCTCTCCGAGCGGCGAGTGGCGGGCGCGTTCAACGCCACGCATCCCGGGTTCTCGTGGTCGACGCTGCTCGAGACGTGCCGGGAAGTATCCGGCAGCGACGCGCAGTTCGTCTGGGTCGATCCCGAGTTCCTGCTCGAGCACGAGGTCGGCGAGTGGATGGAGCTGCCGATGTGGCTCCATAGCGAGGACGAAGGGATCCACCAGACCGACGTCTCGCGCGCGGTCGCCGAGGGCCTCAGCTTC
>DASQWH010000211.1:0-2965 GCA_035640335.1 Gaiellaceae bacterium
CTGCGCATGGAGATCGACTCCTCGCCGCTCGAGCTCGACGAGGCCGACCGGCGCGTGCGGCAGCTGGAGATCGAGCTCGCCGCGATGGGCAAGGAGTCGAAGGAGCGGCGTGAGCCTGTCGAGCGCGAGCTGGCCGAGGCGCAGGAGGTGCGGAACGGGCTCGCCGCGCGCTGGCAGCGCGAGAAGGAGGCGCTCGACCGCGTCAGCGAGATCAAGCGGCTGATCGACGAGCTGCGCATGGAGGCCGAACGTGCCGAGCGCCACGGCGACCTCGAGCGCGTCGCGAAGATCCGCTACGGCGAGCTGCCCGAGCTCGAGCGCGAGCTCGAGGAGCGCGCCGAGCTCGACTTCGAGCCGATGGTCAAGGAGGAGGTCGACGAGGACGACGTCGCGACGGTCGTCGCGCGCTGGACGGGTATCCCGGTCTCACGGCTGCTCGAAGGCGAGACCGAGAAGCTGATCCACATGGAGGAGCGGTTGCATCAGCGGGTCGTCGGCCAGGACGCGGCCGTCGAGGCCGTCGCCAACGCGCTGCGGCGCGCGCGCTCGGGCCTGCAGGACCCGAACCGCCCGATCGGCTCGTTCGTCTTCCTGGGCCCGACAGGTGTGGGCAAGACGGAGCTCGCGCGCGCGCTCGCCGAGTTCATGTTCGACGACGAGCGGGCGATGGTCAGGCTCGACATGTCCGAGTACCAGGAGAAGCACACGGTCTCGCGTCTCGTCGGCGCGCCGCCCGGCTACGTCGGCTTCGAGGAGGGCGGGCAGCTGACGGAGGCTGTGCGGCGCCGGCCGTACTCGGTCGTGCTGCTCGACGAGATCGAGAAGGCCCACGCCGAGGTCTTCAACATCCTGCTCCAGGTGCTCGACGACGGGCGCCTGACCGATGGGCAGGGTCGCACAGTCGATTTCCGCAACACCGTGCTGATCATGACCTCGAACGTGCGCTCCGAGGACGCGATGCGCGAGGTCTTCCGGCCCGAGTTCCTGAACCGGATCGACGAGATCGTCGTCTTCGAGCCTCTGACGCGTGAGCAGCTGGGCGAGATCGTCGAGCTGCAGCTCGAGCGGCTGCGGGCGCGACTCGCCGAGCGGGGCGTCCAGCTGGACCTGACCGACGCGGCCAAGGAGCACCTGGCCGAGGCGGGCTGGGACCCGGCCTACGGCGCGCGCCCGCTCAAGCGGGCGATCCAGCGGCTCGTCGAGAACCGGCTCGCCCTCCGTCTGCTCGAGGGCGAGTTCGAGGAAGGCGACACCGTGCGCGTCGGCGTCGACGGCGAGGAGCTCGTGTTCGCGAAGGCTCCGGCCGCCGAGCCTGCTGCGGCGTGAGCACCGTCCCGGCGCAGTTGTCATGATGGACAACATGACGTCGACGGCTCAACTATCCGCCCAGTGACTGCCTAGGACGTGTCCTGGTTCTGCGGAACCGCGGAGAGACATGTCCAGCCGCGACAATTCGTTCGATGAGCACGATTGCCACGCCGGGCAAGGTCGAGGTTCGCGACCCCGCGGCCGAGGAGGGCGAGGAGCACGATCGCCCCTGGGTCGTGATCGTCTGGAACGACCCGATCAACCTCATGTCGTACGTCACGCTCGTCTTCCAGAAGCTCTTCGGGTACAGCCTCGCGAAGGCGACTCAGCTGATGCTTCAGGTCCACCACGAAGGCAAGGCGGTCGTCTCGAGTGGGAATCGAGAGAAGTCGGAGCTCGACGTCGCCCGCCTCCACGCCCACGGCCTGTGGGCGACCATGCAGCGCGACTAGGTGTTCGTCCCGCGCCAGATCGAGCGTGACGCGGGCGGCGGTGTGCGCCTGCGCTTCGCGGAGCAGGAGTTGCTGCTCCTACGCGAGCTTCTTGCCGACCTGGAGCTGCTGCTCAGCGATCCCGACGACCCGGCCGCGCGCCGGCTCTTCCCGCCGGCCTACGCCGACCTCGAGAGCGACGAGCAATACCGCTCGCTCGTCCGCGGCCAGCTCGTCGCGGGCCGCTCCGAGGCGCTGACGACCGTGCGCGAGACGCTGGGCCGCGAGACGTTGACCGCGGACGAGGCGGACGCATGGCTGCGCGCGCTCAACGACGTCCGGCTCGTGCTCGGCACACGGCTCGACGTCACCGAGGACACCGACTTCGAGGATCTCGACCTCGACGAGCCGCGCGACCGCGACCTGGCGGTCTACGGATACCTCTCGTGGCTCCAGGAACAGCTGGTCGAGGCGCTCGCGCCACGGGACTTCTAAACGGCGACCCGCCGTAGTCGTTGTGTGCGCCGCGTCGCCGCCGTCGTGCTGCTCGCCGTCTCGATAGGGGGATGTTCGTGGAGCGATCCGGAGTCGGCACGTCTTCGAAGCGATCCCATCGAGGGGTGCCCATCCGGAAGCGAGTGGCCGCAGACCGGCGACGCGGCGTGGCTCCGGGCGCGGCTGGAGCGCGCGAGGCTTGCGGTCGTCGCCTGCAGCGGCTCGGCGTACGTCGTCCGGCTGCCAACCGGCGGCGAGGTCTACGTCTGGTCCTTCGCCGCGACAGCGAGGAGTCACCCGCGCGCGTACCGCGACGCGACCCGTGTCGCGTGGGCCCGCCAGGGCCACAACGTGTGGGTCGAGGCGGGGCCGACCGCGTCGAAGCTCCCGTCCGCCTCGGCTCTGGCGCCGCTGGTCGCCGCCACGGTTCGCTGAGCACGGAGCCGGCTGTAGGCTGGCCCGCTCTCGCCTTGACACCGGGGAGGACAGATGCCTGTGACGGAAGCAAGCTCCGAGGAGACTCCTTACGGCCGCTCCATCACGTCGACGTCCACTGCCCTGCCGGCACGCGCCACCCGTTCGTCGGCGCGAGCGACGGGCCGGGCGCGATTTTCATGATCGGCGCGAGGCCCCACGTCGACCTGCACTTTTCGTGACCCAGAGCGCCGAGGGCTCGGCCACGCGCACGGTCGGGCAGCTCGTCGCCGACGCGATCCGGCTCTACCAGCGCC